>NZ_JBMDIQ010000008.1:0-198202 GCF_057808735.1 Chromobacterium sp. FG89
AACCTGCGACCAACGGATTAAAAGTCCGCTGCTCTACCAGCTGAGCTAACGACCCAAGAGAGAGCGCAACTATAATGAAACAGTTCAGGGTCGTCAACGGGTTTTTGCATTTTTTTTCATGACAATGACAGCGGCACGGACGGAAAAGCCCGCTTGAAACGGGAACCGAAGCGCCGCGATATCATCTAAGCCCGAACGATAATTCCAGACCGGCCTTGAAAGCCGCCAAGCCATACCCATGTGTACAACAAGGGATCAGGTTTACGCGTCCGCCGCCTGATCGCGAAACCCACTTACCGGATTCAGTTGCCCATGCGCACCTTCCTCATCCTGCTGTTGCTGTACCCCTTCGCTGAAATCGCCGCCCTGGTGGCGCTGGCGGACCACTTCGGCGGGCTCGCCGTCTTCGTTTTCGTCGTGCTGTCTTCGCTGCTGGGCTTGTGGATGTTGCGCAACCAGCAGATCGGCGCCTTGTTCACCCTGGGCAGCGTGATGCGCCAGGGCGACCGCGTATCGCTGTATTCCTTGCTCTGGCCGCTGCGTTATTTGCTGGCCGGCGTGCTGTTCCTGATACCAGGCGTCATCAGCGACCTGGCCGCCGTACTATTGCTGCTGCCTTTCAAAGGCCCCAGCATTGCCGTCAACGCTCGCGCGGCGACCGGACCCGGATCCGCCGCCGACCCCGACATCATCGATGGAGAATATACCCGGGTGGACAAAACCACGCCGCCCGACCGGCGCCTTCACTGAAAGTCCAGCCGCCGCAGCGCGTCTTCCTCGGTGATCTCGCACTGAAGCAAGACCACCTTGTGCCGGCTCTTGTCGCCGGACAGCAGTTGAACGTCGCGCTTGGCCACGGCGAAGCGCTGCGCCAGCCAGGCCAACAGCGCGGCATTGGCCTTGCCGTCCACCGGCGGCGCCGCCAAACGTATTTTCAGGCAGTCGCCGTGTTCGCCCGCCGCCTCGGTTTTCCTGGCGCCGGGCTGCACATGCAGCGTCAGACGGACAGCGCCGTTGCGGCAGTCCAGCCAAGGTTTCATGATTTTTTCCCGCAAAACGGGAGAGTGTAGTCCAAAAGCCGCCGCGCCGGCGTCAGCCGACGGGAGGCTTCCGCTCTCCCTTCACTTATGAGGATATCGCGATGGATATTGGAATCAACGAACAAGACCGCCAGGAAATCGCTCATGGCTTGTCCCGCCTGCTGGCCGACACCTACACCCTGTATCTGAAAACCCACAACTTCCACTGGAACGTCACCGGGCCGATGTTCAACACCCTGCACCTGATGTTCGAAACCCAGTACAACGAACTGGCGCTGGCGGTGGACGCCGTGGCTGAACGCATCCGCGCGCTGGGCCACCACGCGCCGGGCAGTTATGCCGACTACGCCAAGCTGACCGCGATCCAGGAAGCCGCCGGCGCCCCGCCCAAGGCCGAGGAGATGATCCGCCAGCTGGTGGACGGCCATGAAACCGTATGTCGCACCGCGCGCAGCATTTTCGCCGTGGTGGAACGCGCCGCCGACGAGCCCAGCGCCGACCTGCTGACCCAGCGTCTGCAAGTTCACGAGAAAACCGCCTGGATGCTGCGCAGCCTGCTGGAAAAATAATACGCCCGCACGCTTGATGCATCGCCACGCCGCGCTCAGCGCGGCGTTTTTACTGGCCGCCGTGCTACACTTTCAGCTGCGCCCGGTTCCGCCTGCGGCGAACTCCGCTTACCCGGTGAAAGCCAACACAACAGCCATCCATGTCCACTAGTCCGCTCTCGCCCTCGACTTCCAGCGCCACCATGCTGCCGCTGGGCTTGACGCTGCTCGCTTCGCTGCTGGTCCATGCGCTGTTGTTCAGCCTGGAGATTCGTCCACGCTCCAGCCCGCCCGCGCCCGTCTCCGCCCAGATCATCAATGTGCAGTTGAACCAGACGCCCAGCCGCCAGACGCCCAAAACCCGCCGGCTGGCGGAGCAGAACAATCTGGGGGCCGGCAATAGCGCTCAGACCGACAAGCTGGCCAGCCATCGCGCGAAGCCGGTCGCCGCGCCGGCGGAGCCCGGCACGCCCGAACCCGCCGACGCATCGCCGCGGCAACAAACCATGGCCCGGCCGCCTGACGCCGGCAAAAAACCGGCGCTGCCGGCCGCGCAGTCCGGCACGGTCGGACATGTCAGCGCCGGCAGCCTGCTGGCCCAGGTCGGCGACTTGAGCCGGCAGCTGGGCGACAGCGGCCTGACCGACAAGGAGCAGGAAAGCGGTGGCAAACAGGGCAAGCTGGCCGAAAGCGCCCGCGGCTACCCCTGGGCCCGCTACCAGGAAGACTGGCGGCTGAAAGTGGAGCGCATCGGCAACCTCAATTACCCGGAAGCCGCCCGCCGCCAGAACATTCACGGCGCCGTGACGCTGGAAGTGCTGATTGCAGCCGACGGCGGCCTGCGCGACGTGCGCGTGCTGCGCAGCTCCGGCTTCGACGTGCTGGACGAAGCCGCCCGCCGCATCGTGGAACTGGCCGCGCCCTACGCGCCGTTCCCGGCCTCGCTCGCGGAGCAATCCAGCTCGCAACGCATCCGCCAGAAATTCGTTTTCACTCGCGACAATCAACTGTCCAGTCGCTGACACATCATCAAGGAATCTCCATGTACGAAGTCAATCGCAGCATCGCCCTGATCCGCCCCCTCGCCCCCTTCCACGCCTGGCTGCAATCCTTGCCCGGCGGCTTGGACGAGGAAATCTCGCTGCAGCACCTGGGCCAGGACTGCAACGCGCTGCTGATCCCGGCGGCGGAAGATTACGCCGACGCCCAAGCCTTTGTTTTCGAGCGTTACCAGCAATTATTCGCAGCCGAGCTGTCCGACTGGTGCGACGACGACAGCCTGTGGCCGGAAGAGCTGTCGCTGGAACTGTTCCAGCAATGGTTCTCGCTGGAAATCCATTCCATCGTCACCGACCTGGTGGACGAGGCGCTGGAGCGCGAGGCCTTCGTGCCGCTGGAACTGGGCGAATAACATGGGCGCCGCGGCGTCGCCGTCCATGGCGGCGCAGCGCGCCATCACGAGCAAAGGGGAAAACACCATCATGCAGCACAATACCAAGATCAAAGTGCGCGGCTATCATCTGGACCTGTACGGCCATGTCAACAACGCCCGCTATCTGGAGTTTCTGGAGGAGGCGCGCTGGAACTACTTCGAGAGCCGCGGCGACCTGCCTTGGTTCCTGCAGTCCGGCCTGGCGCTGGTGGTCGTCAACATCAATATCGATTACCGCTACCCGGCCACCATGGGCGACGAGCTGCAAATCGACACCGGCGTCAAATCGATAGGCACCCGCAGCGCGGTGATGCATCAACGCGTCACCCTGGTCGGCAACGGCAAGCTGGTGGCCGAGGCCGACGTCACTTTCGCAGTGTTTGACGCCAAACAAGGCAAGGCGGTGGCGCTGGACGGCAAGCTGAAGGAACTACTGGAACAAATGCTGGCCGAACAGGCTTGATCGCCATGGCATGAACCGTCCGGGCCGCGCCCGGACCTTACCGCAGGATAAGGAAATGAAGAAAGGTCTGCTCGCGCTGCTGGGCATCGCGCTGGTCGCCGTCGTCGCCTATATGACGCTGTTCGCCGGCTCGCCGGCACCCCAGGTCAACTACACCTCGCTCAGCGGCCAGACCGCCAGCACCGAATCGCTGAAGGGCAAGGTGGTGCTGGTCAATTTCTGGGCCACCAGCTGCCCGGGCTGCGTTGAGGAAATGCCGGAAATCAAGAAAATGCATCAGGAGTTCGCCGGCAAGGGCTATGAAACCATCGCGGTGGCGCTGAGCTACGATCCGCCCAATTACGTGAAGAGCTTCGTGGACAAATACCAGCTGCCCTTCTTCGTCGCGCTGGACGGCAATGGCGAGATCGCCAAGGCCTTCGGCGACATCCAATTGGCGCCGACCACCTTCCTGATCGACAAACAGGGCAAGATCATCAAGCGCTACGTCGGCGTAATGGACTTCAAGGAAGTACGCAAGCTGGTGCAGCAGCATCTGTGATGCCCGCTCGCCCCGGCAAAACCAACGCCCCGGTCAAACGGGGCGTTTTTCATCCTGCGGCGCACACCGCGCAAGCGGGATCCCGCGGCACCTTGATCTGGCGGAACTCTCCGCTCAGCCCGTCGTACAGAGTCAGCCGGCCCAAACGCGGCGCAATGCCGGCCAAGAGCTTGACCGCCTCCACTGCCTGCAAGCTGCCTATCACCCCCACCAGCGGCGACAGCACGCCGAAAGTCGCGCACGGCCCGTCCCCGGCCTCGCCCTCGTCCGGAAACAGACAGTGATAGCAGGGCGACGCGGCATCGCGCGGATCGAACACCACCAGCTGGCCGGCGAAACGCACCGCGGCGCCGGACACCAGCGGTGTGCCGGCGGTGACGCAGGCGCGGTTCACCGCGTGGCGGGTGGCGAAATTGTCGCTGCAGTCCAGCACCAGATCATGGTCGGCCGCCAATCCCTCAAGGGCCGCCTGGTCCAGCCGCCGCGCCAGCGGCCGCGCATCCACCTCCGGGTTGATGCGGCGCATTCTCTCGACGGCGGACTCGGCCTTCAAATGCCCCAGGCTATCGCTGTCGTGAACGATCTGACGCTGCAGATTGGACAGCTCCACCACATCGTCGTCGGCGATGCTGATATGCCCTACTCCGGCGCTGGCCAGGTACAGCGCCACCGGCGAGCCCAATCCGCCGGCGCCGACGATCAGCGCGCGCGCCCGGTTTAGCCGCTGTTGGCCGGCAATGTCGATTTCCGGCAGCAGAATGTGCCGGCTATAGCGCAATAGCGCCTCGTCGTTGAGTTCAATCATGATTGCTAGCCTAATCCGAACGCCGCCGCCGCGCCATCGCCCAAAGCATAAGGCCAGCCGTATCCGGGCTGGCCTTATGCTCAAAGTCTGCTGCGCTTCAGCTATACGGCGTTGAAAATACCTTCAGAATGCTCATGTACCGTATGTACATTCCGCTACTTCAGCCATTTTCGCCTTGTCTCGCTCTTGCTCGCGAGACTTTGAACGGTTCTAACGGAAACGCGGACTTATTCTTCCACCGTCTTGCGGGCGAACTTGATGCCCAGTTGCTTGAGCTTGCGGTACAGATGGGTGCGCTCCAGGCCCACCTTCTGCGCTACCCGGCTCATATTGCCGTTCTCCAGCGAGATATGGTACTCGAAGTAGCGCCGCTCCAACTGCTCGCGCAGTTCGCGCAGCGGCATATTGAAGTCGAAACCGGACTCCTCCACCGGCTTCTCATGGCGGAACTGCGCCAGCACTTTGTTGACCTCGCCCGCGTCCACCTCGTCCGACTCCGACGTCAGCGCCAGGCTCTTGATGATGCTGCGCAGCTGCTCCAGATTACCCGGCCAATCGTACTGCCTCAAGGCGTTGAGCGCCGCCGTGGTCAGCTTGCGGGCCGGCACCTGCTTGGACTCCACCAGCTCGGTCAGGATCTGCTCGGCGATGAAGATGATGTCTTCGGAATGCTCGCGCAGCGGCGGAATCGGCACAATCACGCTGGACAAGGCCGTCAGCAGGCGGTTGTCGCACTCGGGATCCACCAGCAGTTCCTGCAACGGGCGGCTGCAGGAACACAGCAGCCGCACATTGAAGCGGTCCAGCTTGGACAGCAGGAACAGCAGCCCTTGTTGCACGCGGCGGCCGTACTGGCCGATCTCCGGCAGGAACAAGACGCCGTTATTGGCTTTTTGCAGCAGCTCCAGCGGGGCGTCCGCCAATTGCTCCTGCTTGGCCGGCGTCACCCACGGGGTGTTGCCCTGATGGAAGAAGCGCGCCACCAGTTCGAAGCCGGAGCCCGGTTCGCCGGTCAGCAGCACCGGCGACTTGACCTTGGCCACGCGTTCCAGCTGCCGCTTCAGCTCCTGGATCGGCTCGCTGCGGCCGAGCTTGTCCAGATTGAGCGAGGTGTTGGCCTGCATATCGCCGTATTTCAGCGCCCGCTGCACCGTGGTCAGCAGCTTTTGCAGCGCGATCGGCTTCTCCAGGAAGTCGAAAGCGCCGATGCGAGTCGCCTCTACCGCGGTGTCTATGCTGGCGTGACCGGACATCATCACCACCGGCATGTTCAGCTGACCGGACTTGGCCCATTCCTTGAGCAAAGTCACGCCGTCGCAATCCGGCATCCAAATGTCCAGCAACACCAACGCCGGACGCGTCTGGTTGCGCAACTGTCTGGCTACCTCGGCGTTTTCCGCCAGCGCGACGGTGTACCCCTCATCCTGCAGTATCTCGGAGAGCAATTCACGGATACCGATCTCGTCGTCAACAATCAAAATATCGCTGCTACGCATTAGGCCTCCAGCAATGGCAGGGAGAGAAGGATGCGCGCGCCATTCGGTTCGAGATTACCCACTTTGATCTGCCCGTGATGGTCTTCAAGAATCTTCTTGACCACCGCCAGGCCAAGACCGGTACCTTTGGTCTTGCTGGTCACATAGGGTTCGAACACGCGTTGCAGGATCTCCGGAGCAAAGCCCGGACCGTTATCCTCCACGCAAACGAGCGCATAGCCTTCTTCTTTTCGGCTGCTAATTTGAATCATCGGGATGTCAACGTCAAGGACCGCATCTTGCGCGTTCTGAATCAGGTTATGTAAAACCTGCCGCAACAATGCCGCATCCGCCATGATCATCAACGGCCTTTCATCAAGCGCCATCTTAACAGCAGAGTTGGATTCGTAAAGAGCCATCACCTCCCGCACCACTTGATTCAGGTCCAATTCGGTCAACTTGGTGCGCGGTGCGCGCGCGTAATCGCGGAAGGCGTCCACCATGGCCTTGAGCGCGCCCACCTGCTTGATGATAGTGTCGGTGGAGCGTCGCAGCATGTCGGCGTCGGCGCCGGCCAGCTTGTCCTGCAGCTTCATCGCCAGCCGTTCCGCCGATAGCTGGATAGGCGTCAACGGGTTGCGGATCTCATGCGCCAGCCGCTTGGCCACCTCGCCCCAGGCCGCGTCGCGCTGGGCGCGCGCCAGTTCGGTGATATCGTCGAACACCACCACATAGCCCACCGCAGACGCCTCAGGCAGATGGGCGCCGCGCACCAGCAAGGTGCGCTCGCCCTGCACCGTCAAATAGTTAAGCTGGGTTTTCCAGTCGCTGTCGCTGTTCTTGGACGCGTACTCCAGCACGCACTCCACCAGCGGCGCCACCGCTGGAATCGAGGTGGCCCAGTGCGGGAAATCCTGATCCGACACCTCGGCGAAATCCACGCCCAGAATGCGCGAGGCGCTGGTATTGGCGGCGCGCAGCTGCCAATCGGCGCCGAAGGCGATCACCCCGGCGCTCAGGTTGGCCAGAATGCTTTCCAGGTAAAGTTTGCTGCTTTCCAGTTCGCTGCGGCTGAGGTCCGCGGCGTGGCGCGCGTCCTCAAGCTGCTGCGTCATCCGGTTGAACAAGGTGGTCAGCATGCCCAGCTCGTCGCGCCGGTATACCGGGTGGCGCTTGGAAAAGTCGCCCTGCGCCACGGCCCGGGTGCCGGCGGCCAGCTCGGACAAGGGCGCCGACAGGCGCTCTGACAGGAATAAGGCGAAGGCCAGCGCCGCGGTCAGCGCCAGCAGCGCGGACAGCGCCAGCGTCAGCATGTAGAAGGTGGTCAGGCCCTCGCGGCCCAAGAGCAGCTGGCGGTACTCCGCGCGCGCGGTCTCGATCTGCTCCGCGTCCTGGGCGATGCGGCCGGGAGCGGATTGCAGGGCCTGCAACACGCGTTGCTGGCTGTCCAGATTGCGGTAAATCAGCAGCGACTTCAGCACCAGACCGCTGCCGCCGTCGTTCTCGAAGCTGTCCAGCGTCTGGCGCGGTTTGAGCTTGCCTATGCTCTCGCGCGACAGCGGAGGAGGCACTCGCTCGCTGAGTCCGCCGGCGAAGGCCAGCAGCTGACCGCTGCGGCTATAGACAGCAAGCTCGCGCAATCCCAGTTGCTCGCGCAAGCGCTCCAGCCGCGCCGGCAGCAGGCCTTCCGGCAAGGACTCGATATCGTCCTGCACCGAACGCGTGCGGCGCCCCAGGTCTTCCTGCACGTACTGCAGCGAGTTGCGCGCCAAGCCCAGGCTGCGGTCCAGCGCCGACTCGACGCGGACGTCGAACCAGCTTTCGATGCTGCGGGTCAGGAACTGGGCGGAAACGGTGAACACCAGGATGCCCGGCACCAGGGCCACCACCGCGAACATCATCACCAGCTTCTGGGTCAGCTTGGCGCCGAACACCCGTTGCCGCACCCGCTGACGCAGGCGCAGCAGTTGCCGCGCCACCACGCCCAGCAGCGTGGCGAGCAGGAGGCCGTTCAGGCCGAACACCCACCAGTAGTATTCGTTGAGTTTGGATGCGTTGCCGGTGGCCAAAGCCAGCAGATAAAGCAGGATGGCGCCCAGCGTCGCCAGCGCAATCACCGCGTAACGCATCAGCCGCCGTCCTTCACGTCCAGCTTGACCCAGTCGGACGACAGCGACCAGTCCGACGAGCCCAGCGCGTTCAATTGAAAGGGCTTGGGCAGTTCGCCGATGTCCAGCAACAGCCGCACCTGGCCGGCCACGCGCCCCGAGGCCCGCGGGTCCAGGGTGCCGGAATTGAGCACGCGCCAGCCCTGGATCGCGCCCACCGCGCCAAGCGCTTCGCGCAGGGTGGGGTAGTAGTTGGAGAGATTGCCGATGGTGACGCGGTAGCGATTGGTCAAGGACTGATAGGACAGCTTGAAGCCCAACTGGGCGTGCGGATCGAACCACTCGCTGAAATTCAGATAGTAAGCGGTCAAACGCGGCTTGGTCAGCTGGAACTCCAGCCGGAACGGCAGCACCACGCCCTGTTCCAGCGCATCGCTGAGACTGGGCGTCAAGCGCGTCTGAAAGCGGGTGCTGACGGACAACTGGCCGTCCGCCGTCACCTCGGCCTCAGCCCGACGCGAGCTGATGGTTTCGGCCTGCGCCGCCATGGCGAGACCGGCCAGCAAGCACAGCAGCAGGCTAACGTTTTTCAAGCAACGCGTAATAAAAGCCGTCATGACGCTCACAAGGAAGCAACTGCTCCTGTCTCAGGCACGCGGCATCCGCATGGCGATTCAGAAAGGAGTCTAGCTGTTGCTGATTCTCTTCGGGGAAAATGGAGCACGTAGCGTAAAGCATTTTGCCGCCCGAGGCGAGCAAAGGCCACAGCGCGTCGGCCATGGCGGCCTGCTGCACGCCCAGCGCGGCGAAATCGCCGGGGCGGCGCAGCCACTTGATGTCCGGATGGCGACGCACCACGCCGCTGGCGGAACAGGGCACGTCGGCGAGGATGCGGTCGAAGGGCCGGCCGTCCCACCAGCCGTCCGGCTGGCCGGCGTCGGCCGCATGCAGCCGCGCGGTCGCGCCGATGCGTTCCAGATTGTCGGCCACGCGCTGCAGCCGCTGTTCGTCGATGTCCAGCGCGGTCACTTCGACATCGGCGCTCTCCAGGATATGGCCGGTCTTGCCGCCCGGCGCCGCGCAAGCGTCCAGCACCCTTTGGCCGGCGCGCAGGTCCAGCCAGTGCGCGGCCTGCTGCGCGCCCCAATCCTGCACCGAGACTTCGCCGTCGGCGAAGCCCGGCAAGTCTCGCACATTGACCGGCCGCGCCAGCGTGATCGAGCCGCCGTCCAAAGCCTCGCCGTCCAGCCCGGCGGCTCGCAGCCGCTCCAGATAGGCCGCGGCGTCGCCATGGCGGCGATTGACGCGCAAAGTCATCGGCGGATGGCCGTTGTCGGCGTCCAGCACGGCTTGCCAGGCGTCCGGATAGGCGCGCTGCAAGCCCTTGATCCACCATAGCGGGTGGTTGAAGCTGGCCTCGATGTCCTTTTCCGCCGCGCGTTCCAAGGCGGCGCGCTGGCGCAGGAAGTTGCGCAGCACCCCGTTGACCAGGCCCTTGAAATTGCCCTTGGCCAGCCGGCTGGCCAGGGTCACCGCCTCGTTCACCACCGCGTACTCGGCGGCGCGGGTGTGCGAGAGCTGATAGAAGGCCACGATCAGCACCCGCTCCAGCACCGGCTCGGGCAAGGGCTTGGCCACCAGTTGGCGCAAGTAGAAACGCAGCCGCGCCAAGTGGCGCAGGCTGCCGTAGGCCAGATCCTGCAAAGCGCCGCGCTCGGACGGCGTCAACTCCGGCGCCTTGCGTTGAGCCTCGGCCAAGGCCTCGGTCAGATTGGTTCCGGATTCGACGCGCAACAGAATATTGGCGGCCAATTGCTGAATATGATGCATGGGTGCTTTCTATCAAACCATAACAAACAGGCCAATGCCCTCCGGCATTGGCCTTGCGCGATCAAGGCGGCGCGCGGCCGCCCGACGCTCTTCAATTAATATACGCCGCGCGCCATCGCTTGCAGCCGTTCGATGCGGTCCGCGGTCTGCGGATGGGTGCGGAACAGATCGCCCATCCCGCCGCCGCCGGACAAGGGATTGATGATCATCATCTGCGCGGTTTCCGGGTGCGCCTCGGCGGTGGGCATCACAATGCCCTGCGCATAGTACTCGATCTTCTGCAAGGCGGAGGCCAAGGCCAGCGGGTCGCCGGAAATCTCGGCGCCGCCGCGGTCGGCCTCGAATTCACGCGCGCGGGAAATCGCCATCTGTATCAGGCTGGCCGCCAGCGGCGCTAGCAGGGCGATGGCCAGACGCGGCAGCCAGCCCACCGGCTGGCCGTTTTCGTCGCGGCCGCCAAAGAACATGGCGAAGTTGGCCAGCGCGGATATCGCGCCGGCCATGGTGGCGGAAATAGTGGAGATCAAGGTGTCGCGGTGCTGGACGTGGGCCAGTTCGTGCGCCATCACCCCGCGCAGCTCGCGATAGTCCAGCATGCGCATGATGCCGCTGGTGGCGGCCACCGCCGCGTGCTCGGGACTACGGCCGGTGGCGAAGGCGTTGGGCTGCTCTTCGTGAATCACGTAGACGCGCGGCATAGGCAGGCCGGCGCGCTGCGCCAGTTCCGCCACCATGCCGTAGAATTCCGGCGCGCTCTGGGCGTCCACCTCCTGCGCGTTGTACATGCGCAGCACCATCTGGTCGGAATTCCACCAAGCGTACACATTCATCGCCCCGCCGAACAGCAAGGCCAGAATCATGCCGCTTTTGCCGCCTATCATGCCGCCGATCACGGCGAACAGCGCCAGAATCGCCGCCATCAGCAAGGTGGTCTTGAACCAGTTGTCCGTCATTGCAGCCCCCTTTCCTCTCGCCTCAGTCTATCCGCTCACACGCCCAGCCGCGTGCCCGCCAGCTGGCTCCTGCCGGCGACGAAGTCCCGCGCGGCCAGCCGCTTGCCGCCGGCCGCCTGCAGCACGCTCAAGCGCACCAGGCCGGAGCCGCAGCCCACCAGCACGCCGTCCGCGTCCGCGGCGACGATCACGCCCGGCTCGGCCTGACCGGCTTCCGCGCCGGCCATCCACAGTTTCAGCGCTTCGCCGGCCAGCAAGGTATGCGCACCCGGCGCCGGGTTGTAGGCGCGGATGGCCCGGGCCACTTCTTCCGCCGGCAGGCTCCAGTCCACCAAGGCCTCGGCCTTGCTTAGCTTCTGCGCGTAAGTGACGCCCGCTTCCGGCTGCTTGAGCGGGGCGATCCCGTCCAGTCCGGCCAGCGTGGAGACGATGGCGCGCGCGCCTTCCACGGCCAGCTTGTCGTGCAGCGTGGCGGCGGTTTCGTCGTCGGCGATGGCCACAGGATGGATGGACAGCATGTCGCCGGTGTCCAGGCCCACGTCCATCTGCATGATGGTGATGCCGGTTTCGGCGTCGCCGGCCAGGATGGCGCGCTGTATCGGCGCCGCGCCGCGCCAGCGCGGCAGCAGCGAGGCGTGGATGTTCAGACAGCCGCGCGCCGGGATATCCAGCACCGCCTGCGGCAGGATCAGCCCGTAGGCGGCCACCACCATCAAGTCGGCGCCGATGTCGCGCAGCATCTGCTGCGCTTCGTCGTTGCGCAAGGATGCCGGCTGCTCCACACGCAGGCCGTGCTCCAGCGCGACCGCCTTGACCGGGCTGGGCTTCAATTTCATGCCGCGGCCGGCCGGACGGTCCGGCTGGGTCAGCACCAGGGCGATTTCATGGCCGGCGGCGATCAACTCGCGCAGCGCGGCGGCGGCAAACTCCGGCGTACCGGCAAAGATCAATTTCATTCAAACCATTCCGGACGGGGCGCCCACGGCGCCACGGTCACATATTCTGTTTTTCACGCTTTTTCAGCTTGGTCTTGATGCGGGTCTGCTTCATCTGCGACAGGTATTCAACGAATACCTTGCCGTCCAGATGGTCGATCTCGTGCTGGATGCAGATCGCCAGCAGGCCGTCGGCCTCCAGTTCGAACGGCTTGCCGTTGCGGTCCAGCGCGCGCACCTTGACGCGCTCGGCGCGAGTCACTTTGTCGTAAATGCCGGGCACGGACAGACAGCCTTCTTCATACTCCGTCTCGCCGTCCTTGCTCAGGATTTCCGGGTTGATGAACACGCGGCGTTCGTTCCGTTCCTCGGAAATGTCCATCACCACCAGACGGTGGTGGAAATCGACCTGAGTCGCGGCCAGGCCGATGCCTTTGGCCTCGTACATGGTCTCGAACATATTATCGATCTGGATCTGCAAGGCCTCGTCGAAGACCTCCACCGGCTTGGCCACGGTGTGCAGCCGTTCATCCGGGTAATGCAAAATATTCAACAATGCCATCGGATTTAATGACTCCCCGTCGTTTCATTCACTCATCAAGTTGTCGTATCGCGATCGGCACGCCGATAATAGACATGTTCGAAACGCGATTCCTTGTATGCGGGCCACCCCCGCAGGTGTCCGTCCACCTTCATATTGGGGCATTTCCCATGCGTAAAAGCATTATATCCTTCGCCTTGGCCCTCGGGCTCGCCGCGCCCGCCTTCGCCGCCGATCTCCAGTTGAAGGCTGACGCGCCCAGCCGCTACACCGTGAAGCGCGGCGACACGCTGTGGAGCATTTCCGGACGCTATCTGAGCAGCCCCTGGAAATGGCCGCGTCTGTGGCGGATGAACCAGGGCGAAATCAAGAATCCGCACTGGATCTACCCGGGCGACGTGCTGGCGCTGGACTATGTGGACGGCCTGCCGCGGCTGTCGCTGGCGCGAGGCGCGCAGCGCGAAGTCAAACTCTCGCCGCAGGCCCGCGTCGAGACGCTGGATCAGGCGGTGGCCAGCATTCCGGCCTCGGCGATCGAGCCCTTCCTCAAACGGCCGCTGGTGGTGGACATGGCGCAGTTCCTGCAATCGCCCAAGCTGATCGCCGGACCGGAAGAACACCTCACCGTCGCCACCGGGGACCGCGTCTACGCCACCGGCGTCAACGAGGCCGGCACCTGGCAGGCTTACCGGCTGGGCAAGCCGCTGCTGGACCCGGACACCAAGAAGGTGCTGGGCGTAGAAGCGACCTACAGCGGCGACCTGACCGCAGACAAGCCCCAAGGCGACGTTCAGACGCTGAAAGTCAGAAACGTCAGCGAGGAAATCCTGGTGGGCGACCATCTGATGCGCGCGCCGCAGCAAAACTTCAACAACTACGCCCCGCATCCGGCCGACGCCCATCTGAGCGGCAAGGTGGTCTCGGTCTACAACGGCGTGGACGGTGCGGCCCAATACTCCACTATTGTACTCAATCTGGGCCAGTCGCAGGGCGTCGAAAACGGTCATGTGTTCGGCCTGTTCAAAAAAGGCCGCCCGCTGGAAATCAAAGACGAACAGGGCAAACGCATGGTGACGCTGCCGGCGGAGCGCGCCGGCAACGCCTTCGTCTACCGCGTGTTCGACAAGGTGTCCTACGCGCTGGTGCTGGACAGCCGCGGCCCGATCTACGTGGGCGACGGCGTGGCCAGCCCCGAGCAAGAATGAAGGCTCCGCCGCATGACTGGCTGTTGCTGGCGCTGACCCCCGGCATCGGCCCGGCCGGCTTTTTACGGCTGATCGACGCCTTCGGCGGCGCCGACGCCGCCTTGAACGCCAACAGCCGCCAGACCGAACCCTTGATCGGCAAAGAAGCGGCCGAAGCCTTGCAGCGGCGCGAGGCCGCCGCCTCCGCCGAGGCGGCGCTGGAATGGGCGCAAACGCCGGGCTGCCAATTGCTGTCGCTGCTGGACGACGACTACCCGCCGCAGCTGGCCGAATCCAACTCGCCGCCGCCGCTGCTGTTCGCCCGCGGCCGGCGCGAGCTGCTGACCCAGCCCATGCTCGCCATCGTGGGCAGCCGCGCCGCCACGCCGCAGGGCAGGCAGAACGCGGAAAGCTTTTCCCGCGAACTGGCCGAGCACGGCTATTGCATCGTCAGCGGCCTGGCCAGCGGCATCGACGCCGCCGCCCATCACGGCGCGCTCGGACAGCCGCCCGCCACCATCGCCGTGGTCGGCACCGGCATAGACCGCGTCTACCCGGCCAGCAACCGCCAGCTGGCGCACCGCATCGCCGAGGAAGGCCTGATCCTGTCCGAGTTCGCGCTGGGCATGGGACCGCTGGCCGGCCATTTCCCGCGCCGCAACCGCATCATCGCCGGCCTCAGCCGCGGCTGTCTGGTGGCGGAGGCCAATATCGGCTCCGGCTCGCTGATCACCGCGCGGCTGGCGATGGAGAACAACCGCGAAGTGATGGCCATCCCCGGTTCCATCCACAATCCGCAGTCTCGCGGCTGTCACCGGCTAATCAAGGACGGCGCCAAACTGGTGGAAACCGTGGACGACGTGCTGGACGAAGTGGGCAGGCTGCAACGCAAACGCCCCAGCGCCAAGCCGGCGGCCCCCGCGGCGGAATCGCCGCTGCTTGAAGCCATGGGATTCGACCCCATCAGTATGGATGCGCTTTCGACCACGCTCGGGTTGACTGTGGGGGAGCTTTACGCGATGCTGCTCGAACTTGAGCTGGCCGGCCTGGTGGCCAGCCATCCCGGCGGGCTTTTTCAGCGCCTGAAACCGGGCTGAACCGCGCTAACCCGCACTTTAAGAAGATAGATTGATGTTTGACGTACTCGCCTTCCTGTTTGAACAATTCCGCGATCCGGACGCTTTCGGCGACCGTGGCGCGTTGATGCGCCAATTGGAGGCCGCCGGTTTCGAGGACGAGGAGATCAACGACGCGCTGGATTGGCTGGACGGCATCAGCGGCCTGGACGACAGCGGCTACGTCGGCGCCAACGAAGCCAGCGGCATGCGCGTTTACGCCGAAGACGAGCTGGAGCACCTGCCCGCCGACGTGCGCGGCCTGCTGCAGTTCCTGGAGGATCACGGCGCCTTGACGCCCGCGCAGCGCGAAATGGTCATCGACCGCCTGATGGAACTGCACGGCGACGACATCAACGTCGGCAGCGCCAAGCTGGTGGCCTTGATGGTGTTGTGGGCGCAACAGGCGGAACTGCCCATTCTGCTGGGCGAAGCGCTGTTGGATGCCGTGCATGGCGAACCCACCATGCAATGACTTGTCAGCCTCATGGAGCGGGCTTAACATGCCGCCCTTGGCCGCCGGTTCCGGCGGCCGATCCAAGAGCGCTCTTGCGCTCTTGTTTTATTTGACGAATATATTTTCTGTCGACGCGAAATTTTCAGGGTGAAGCCTTCATCCTCCTTGTCGACGGGAACGCAGCAGCCCACGCACGGGCCTGGCGCCCTTCTGCCGCGCGGCAGAAAAGCCCGGTCCGGACGGATCGGCCGGCATGCCGGCGATTGCACATAGAAAAGATAATATGCCCACCAGTCTCTTGATCGTCGAATCGCCTTCCAAGGCGAAAACGCTGAAGAAATACCTAGGCCCTGACTTTGAAGTCCTGGCCTCCTACGGCCATGTGCGCGATCTGGTGCCCAAGAACGGCGCAGTGGACCCTGAAAAAGGGTTCGCGATGAAATACCAGCTGATCGCGCGCAACAGCAAACACGTCGACGCCATCGTCAAAGCGGTGGGCGACGCCGAACACATCTATCTGGCGACTGACCCGGACCGCGAAGGCGAGGCCATTTCCTGGCATCTGGTGCAGATCCTCAACGGCAAGAAGCTGCTGAAGAACAAGACCGCCCAGCGCGTGGTCTTCCACGAGATCACCAAGAACGCGGTGCTGGAAGCGATCCAGAACCCGCGCGAAATCGCGCAGAACCTGGTGGACGCACAGCAGACCCGCCGCGCGCTGGACTACCTGGTGGGCTTCAACCTGTCGCCGCTGCTGTGGAAGAAGATCCGCCGCGGCCTGTCCGCCGGCCGGGTTCAAAGCCCCGCGCTGCGGCTGATCTGCGAGCGCGAGAACGAAATCCGCGCCTTCGTCGAGCAGGAATACTGGTCTGTGCATCTGGACAGCCACAAGGGCCGCACCAAGTTCGGCGCCAAGCTGACCTCGATGGCCGGCAAGAAGCTGGAACAGTTCGACATCCCCAACGAGGCCGAGCAAGCCAGCATACTGGCGCGGCTGGAAGGCCACCCGGCGGTGGTCAGCAGCATCGAGAAGAAAAAGAAATCTCGCAGCCCCGCCGCCCCGTTCACCACCTCCACGCTGCAGCAGGAAGCCGTGCGCAAGCTGGGCATGACCACCGACCGCACCATGCGCACCGCGCAGCAGCTGTACGAGGGCATAGACATCGGCCAGGGCACCGTCGGTCTGATCACCTATATGCGTACCGACTCGGTGGCGCTGGCGGGCGAGGCGGTGGAGGAGATTCGCGGCTATATCGGACTGAAATTCGACGGCGACTACCTGCCCAAGAACCCGGTGGCCTACAAGAACAAGTCCAAGAACGCTCAGGAAGCGCACGAGGCGATCCGCCCCACGTCCATCCTGCGCACCCCGGACATGGTCAAGCCCTTCCTGACCTCGGATCAGTTCAAGCTCTACGACATGGTCTGGAAGCGGACGCTGGCTTGCCAGATGGCGCCGGCCAAGTTCGACACCACCAGCATAGACATCGCCGTCGGCGAAGGCGTTTTCCGCGCCACCGGCCAGGTGCAGACCTTCGCCGGTTTCCTCGCCGTGTATGAAGAAGACGTGGACGACGCCGAGGACGAGGACAACGCCAAGCTGCCGCTGCTGGACGAGGGCGAGACCCTGCCGGTGGACAAGCTCTACGGCACCCAGCACTTCACCCAGCCGCCGCCGCGTTATTCGGAAGCCTCGCTGGTGAAGGCCCTGGAAGAATTCGGCATCGGCCGGCCGTCCACTTACGCCAGCATCATCTCCACGCTGAAAGACCGCGAATACGTGGTGCTGGACAAGAAGCGCTTCCTGCCCACCGACACCGGCGACATCGTCAACAAATTCCTGACCGAGCACTTCGCGCAATACGTGGACTACAACTTCACCGCCAAGCTGGAAAACCAGCTGGATGAAGTGGCCAACGGCCAGCGCGAATGGGTGCCGGTGATGGACAGCTTCTGGAAGAACTTCTCCAAGCAGATCGCGGAGAAGGAGAGCATCTCCCGCGCCGAGGTCACCACCGAGAGCCTGGACGAAGCCTGTCCAAAATGCAGCAAGCCCTTGTCCATCAAGTTCGGCAAGCGCGGCCGCTTCATCGCCTGCACCGGTTATCCGGACTGCGATTACACCCGCAATATGGGCGAAACCGCCGAACAGGCTGCGGAAGAGGCGGAAGCGCCGACGGTGATCGAAGGCCGCAGCTGCCCGGAGTGCGGCGGCGAGCTGCACATCAAGAAGGGCCGCTACGGCAAGTTCATCGGCTGCGCCAACTACCCGAAGTGCAAGCACATCGAGCCGCTGGAAAAGCCGCGCGAAACCGGCGTGGAATGCCCGGAATGCAAGGCCGGCCAGCTAATCGAGCGCAAGAGCCGCTACGGCAAGCTGTTCTACAGCTGCAACACCTATCCCAAGTGCAAGTACGCCACCTGGAACCCGCCGGTGGCCGAGCCCTGCCCGAAGTGCAATTGGCCGATCCTGACCATCAAGACCACCAAGCGCCGCGGCACCGAGAAAGTCTGCCCGCAGAAGGAATGCGGCTATAGCGAGGTGATCGCGCCGCCGGAAGGCAAGGAAGCCGAGCCGGGCTAACACGCCCCGCGCTTGCGACAACAGCCCTGCACGGTTTTCCATGCAGGGCTGTTGTTTATTGCGCGAGTCTAGTCTCCTGCGCCGACAAACGTGAAGTAGCCCACCGGCAACTGCAGGCTCTGCAAGGTCGGCACTGCCTCCAAGGCCCCCAACATCGCCGCCGCCCGCAGATAATGGGGACTCGAATGCGGCACGCACCAATGCATGCAAATCTGCACCGCAGCGCTGCTGGGCAATGGCTTGCCGTCCGGCCCCTCCAGCTGCACCTTGATGTGACCGGCGTAGTGCGGCGGCAGTTGAACCGCAATATTGAGCTCCTGGCTGCTTCTCAGCACTTTCACGCGCCGGGTGTCGAAAGCGGCGGCGGGGTCGTCGGAATACATCCGCAAGGTGGAGCCTTCCGGCACCCGGCGACACCTCATGCTGAAACTGAACTGCTCAGGCGTGGAATCCTGGTTATGGAACGTCAGGGATTCCTCTCCCCCGCTCTTGGATACAGGTGTCACATTACGCCATGCTCCGGCGCCGTTATAAAGAATCCATTGCACGGAATTCCAGTTGCCCTCGGAAAATTGCAAGGGATTATTTTCAGTGAAGAAGGGATAGGCAACGGTGGCTATCAGGCAAACATGCTGCTGAGATTTCAAATCCAGCATGAAGGCTTCAGAGACTGCGCGCTCGCCCACAGTCAGGAGCGCATTCTTGCCCTCCCGATTCAAAACCTTACCATCCTTGTTCTTGCCATTCACCGTATAGCACTGCATCCAAGAAGACGGCGGCTGGTTGAATCCCCCATTGACGTAGTACATTCTTACCTTGGCATCATTAATCTTGCCGAAAAACGACTTATTCTGACAGCGAGTATAAATATAGTTTTTCCCAACCTTGGGCACTTTCCAGAATTCAGAATTCCAATTATCAATCAACATTGCCGGCGACAACTCCACATCTTGGTTGCAAACAATATCTGGGGAGTCGGTATAAGCTCCGATAGTTGGAATCACACCATTATCGCCAAAGTTCTTACGGCACAAAACACCTCGCCACTGTTGCATCGCTTTATTTGCGTATTGCGTGGATGAAGTCAGGGGAATAGCCAAAGCCTGGGTCATATGCTGAGCAAGAATTAGCGGTTTCTCACGATCAGTTTCCCAATAGGTGTCACAGTAAACACCGCTGAAGACGTTTGCAATTTCCTGAAACCCCAAACTTGCAGGCAGTGCCTCATAGATATTCTCCATCGCCTGAATATCATTGATTCCAGTCAGGCGATAGTGGATCGCCGTCTGCCACAGCGTATCCATATCAACAATTTTGGCGGGAGAAACTATTGCCTCGTTTACTTTATCGTTCATGAGTTAAACTCCTATTCACACGGATTTAAGAGAAAACACTCACCCGATAACAGGCATGGCACGCGGGAAAGTAGATTCACCACGCCAGCCAGCCGCGGCATCCTTGACCTCGCTTTTGTATGGCATAAGCATATACCTTACGCCACATATCACCAGCAAGAATTGACTGCGCTTAGATCAAACTGACCGAACGATCAGGAAAGGCATTAGGGAGAAGCAGAAGCGCCAGGCACGCAGCAGACGCCACCAAACCGGGATTGACTCAGTGGATAGGGAGATCACTAGACTGACGCGCCGCCTCGGCTTCGCGAATTTCCCTGCCCAGAAAGTAATTGAGCGCGGTGCGCAGCACCGCAATGGCGCCCAGCTTGCCGATCTGGTCCCAACTGGGCGCCACCGCTGTGGACAGGATGTCGGCCGCCAATTGCAACTCCAGCGCCAGCGCCAGGAAGCGGGCGAAGCTGAGCCGCACCTGGTTGTAATCGTCATGATTGGCGCTGAGGCAGCGGCGAACATAGCGGACGCCCAGGGCCAGGATGCCGACGCCTATCACCAGCGCGCCCAGCGCTTCCACGCCCAACTTGAGCCAGAGCACGATGTTCAACACCCACTCCTCGACTCCGGATTCCACTGGCGACATCATCGGACGGCTCCCTCTTGGTTCAGGCAGCCGTCACCTTACCCGCTTCAGGCAAACAACACCAGGCACCACACCGCGGTCAGATTGATCAGGCCCAGCAATTGAGCGGCGCTGCCCATGTCCTTGGCGCGCTTGGCCAGCGGATGCCGCTCCAGCGAGGTGTGGTCCACCGCCGCCTCGATCGCGGAGTTCAGCAATTCGATGATTAGCGTCGCCAGCGAGCTGGCCACCAGCAAGGCGCGCTCCAGCGGCTGGGCGTGGATGACGAAGGCCAGCGGGATCAGCACCGCCGCCAGCAGCACCAGCTGGCGGAAAGCGTCCTCATGCCGGAACGCCGCCTTGAGGCCGTCCAGCGAGTAACCGAAGGCGTTGATCAGGCGGGTGATCCCGGTTTTACCTTTGAACGGGCTTTCTTTCATTGCTAGATCCATGCGGTTGGGTCGTCGGAAACGGCATCGGATGGCGGCCGGCGCTCCAGCATGCCAGCTCAAGATGACGACAATAAAAATCAAAACGGCCGACGTTGCCGCCGGCCGTGTCTAAAAGTCGTCGCAAACCGTGTCAGTGCGGCTGGCAGCGCCGCTCCAAGGCGTCGATGTACAGGCCGGCGACCTTGATCTCGGTCTGGTCCATGATTTCGCGGAAGCAGGTGGGGCTGGTGACGTTGACCTCGGTCAGATAGTTGCCGATCACGTCCAGCCCGGCCAACAGGATGCCGCGCTTTTTCAGCTCCGGTCCCACCGTCCTGGCGATTTCGCGATCGCGCTCGGTCAGCGGCCGCGCCTCGCCGCGACCGCCGGCGGCCAGATTGCCCCGGGTCTCCCCCGCCGCCGGAATGCGCGCCAGGCACCACTCCACCGGCTCGCCGTCTATCACCAGAATGCGCTTGTCGCCGTCGCGGATCTCCGGAATGTAGCGCTGCGCCATCACCGTGCGCTTGCCGCGCAGCGTGATGGTTTCAATGATCACAGACAGGTTGGCGTCGTCCGGGCGCAGCCGGAAAATGCTGTCGCCGCCCATGCTGTCCAGCGGCTTCAGGATCACGTCCTGATGCTGATTGATGAAGGCGCGCAGGCGGTGCGCCTCGCCAGTGATCAGCGTGGGCGCGGTCAGCTCCGGGAACTGCAAAATGGCCAGCTTCTCGTTGAAATCGCGCAGCGCCTGGCCGCTGGTGAACACCTTGGCTCCCTGCGCCTCCGCCAGCGTGAACAGCTGAGAGGCGTACAGGTATTCCATGTCGAAGGGCGGATCCTTGCGCATCACAGTGGCGCTGAAGGACTGCAAGGGCTGGCGATGCACTTCGCCCAGCTTGAACCAGGCCGGATGCTCGCCCTCGTACTGGCCGGTCAGGCTCAGATCGCGCGCGTCCACCAGCACGCGGCCGCCCTCCACCGACAATTGATGGGCCTGGGCGAAGCTCAGGGCATGACCGCGCGCGGCGGCCTCCTGCATCATCGCGAAGGTGGTGTCCTTGTAAAGCTTGAAGTGATCCAGCGGATCGGCAATGAACAGGATGCGCATGATTATCGGTCCTCGCTTGGCTTGGCGGCATCGCGCAGCATGCGTTCCATGCCGCTGCGCGCCGTTTGCATCATCTCGTCGGCCTGTGCGGCGACGGAAAGGAAAGTGGGCTCGTCGGCCCCATTATAGGAGCAGCCGAGGTAGCGCAGCGCTTCGCCCTGCTGCGGCGCGCCCAGCAGCGCCGCCAAGGGATTGGCGGACATCTCGTAGACGGACAGCATCGGCCCTTCCGCGCCGACGAAGCGGTAATACTGCTCCGTCGCCCGGATCGGCGCGCGTTTGAGCCGCAGCCGGGACGCGGCTTCGGCCATTGTCCAAGCGGACGGCAGCGGCACCGACACGAACTCCTTGTGCAGCGCCAGCCGCGTCGTCTCCGCGCCGAACACCCGGATCGGCCGTTTCAGATCATAGGCGTAAACGCCCAGCGTGCTGGCCTGCTCGTTCTTGCGTATCCAATCCGGCCCCTTGTCGAACACCACGTCCAGCAAGGCCGGCTGCAAGGCCTGGTAGCGCTCGAACGACGCGCACTGCACCAGTTCCTCCAGCGCCTGCGGCGTCAAGGCCTCGTCGGCGGCCGCCGAGGCCGTCGCCGCCAACAGCGCCAGGCTCAGCCAGGCTTTCATTCGTCCGCGTCCGGATCGGTGGCTTCCAGCTCCAGCGAGGCGGCCAGCAGCGCCAGCCGCGAAATCACGCCGTAGGCGTAGAAACGGTTGGGCGCGCAGTCCGGCGTGCCCTGCTTGTCCGGCAGGCAGGCGGTTTCGAACGACAGCGGCACGAAGTGCATGCCCGGCGCGTTCAGGTTTTCATCGATGCCGCGGCCGGTGTGCACGCGGTAGAAACCGCCGGTCACGTAGCGGTCCATCATGTAGACCACCGGCTCGGCCACCGCGTCCTCCACCGTTTCGAAGGTGTACACGCCCTCTTGCACGATGACCTCGGACACCTCCAGGCCTTCCTTGACCACCGACATCTTGTTGCGCGCCTTGCGGTTGAGACCCAACACCTCGTCCGGGCTCTTCACGCTCATCACGCCCATGCCGTAGGTGCCGGCATCCGCCTTGACGATGACGAAGGGATCGTTGTCTATGCCGTATTCGCGGTATTTGACGCGAATCTTGTCCAGCATCCGCGACACCTCGTCCGCCAATTGCTCCTCGCCGGTGCGGGCGTGGAAATCCAGGCCGCTACAGCTGGCGAAATAGGGATTGATGGTCCAGGGATCGATGGAGATCAAACGCGCGAAGTCCTCGCACACCTTGTCGTAGGCGGCGAAGTGGTTGCTCTTGCGGCGCACCGCCCAGCCGGCGTGCAGCGGCGGCAGCAGGTTCTGCTCCAGGCCTTTGAGCAGGTCGGGAATGCCGCCGGACAAATCGTTGTTGAGCAGAACCACGCAGGGGTTGAAGCCGTCCGCCAGCACCAGGCGGTTGCCGCGGCGTTCGATGGGCTCCAAGCGCACGATGTCGCCGTTGGCCGATTGCAGCTCGGTCGGCTCGGTGATTTCTGGGTTCAGCGAGCCCAGGCGCACCTTGAGGCCGGCCTGCTCGAAAATATGCACCAGCGCGGCGATGTTCTGCAGGTAGAAGGTGTTGCGGGTGTGGTTTTCCGGTATCAGCAGCACGCTGCGCGCTTCCGGACACACTTTTTCCACCGCGCTTTGCGCGGCGTGGACCGCCAGCGGCAGAAAGTCGCGGTTCAGGTTGTTGTGGCCGCCGGGAAACAGGTTCATGTCCACCGGCGCCAGCTTGAAACCGCTGTTGCGCAGGTCCACCGAGCCGTAGAACGGCGCCGCGTGGTTATGCCACTGACTGCGGAACCAGTGTTCGATCTGAGGCTGGGCAGTCAGGATGCGGCTTTCCAGTTCGTAAAGCGGGCCGGTCAGTGCGGTTGCCAGATGCGGAACGGGCGGCATGGAATCCCCTTGGGTTTTCGAATTGAATTCGCTAATGGTGGGGGTGGCGCGGGATGAATTCAAGACTTGTTGTGTTGGGACCGTCAAAAAGCAAAGGACGCTTGCGCGTCCTTGTCGGTTTGGCCCGCGGGCCGCATCGTCACAATGGCCAGGGTTCGCCGTAAGCCTGCAGATACAAGTCCTTCAGCGAGTCCCAGTCGAAGAAGTGATTCTGGCAGCCCGGCGTGGTGACCTTGATCGCGCCGATCACATTGGCCAGACGGCCGGTGATCTTCCAGTCCAGGCCGCGGCTGATGCCGTAGAGCAGGCCGGCGCGGAAAGCGTCGCCGCAGCCCATCGGGTCCACCGGCTTGATCGGCATTTGCACGCGCGGGATCAGGTGCACTGTGTCGCCGACGTAAATCTCCGCGCCCTTGGAGCCGCGGGTGACGATCAGCGCCTCCACCTTTTTGCGCAAGTCCTCCACCGACAGGCCGGCGCGTTCGCGCATCAGCTCGCTCTCGTAGTCGTTGATGGCCACATAGCTGGCCAGTTCGACGATCTCGTGGATCTCGTCGCGCGACAGCAGCGGCAGCTCCTGGCCCGGATCGAAGATGAAGGGAATGCCGGCCGCGGCCAATTCCTTGGAATGCTGCAGGAAGGCGCTGTAGCCGCCGGGCGACAGAATCGCCAGCTCGATCGGCCCCGGAATATCCGATATGTGGTTTTCGGTGGCAAAATCCATGGCGCCGGGATGGAAGGCCATCAATTGATTGCCATCCTTGTCGGCGATGCCGAAGCACTGCGAGGTATACTGCTTGCGGATCAAGCGAATGAAGCGGTCGTCCACGCCGGCGCGTTTCAGATGTTGGCGATACGGCTCGAAATCCTCACCCACCACGCCCATGACGATGGGGGTTTCGCCCAACAGACACAGGCTGTAGGCGATATTGCCGGCCATGCCGCCGAATTCGCGGCGCATGGTCGGGGCCAGGAAGGTCGTGGAAATTTTGTGCAGCTGATCCGGCAGGATCTGGCTGTCAAAACGGCCATGAAACGAGAACAGGGTATCGTATGCGAGGGCCCCGCAGACGAGGATAGACATGCCCACTCCGCAAAAAGGTCAATCGACCATTTTAACATGAAACATTTGTTTGGTTCACGTCGAGAACTTTGACCTTGTCGGATATCCAATACACTTCAAACACCTACCGGAAGCTCAACAAGATGCTGAAACGACTGCTCGCCCCCGCGCTGATCGCGCTGCTGCCGCTCTCCGCCATGGCCGCGCCCACGCTGGAACAAACCCATTTCACCAAGCTGCAAGGCGGCGACGCCACCATCGCCGCCTATAAGGGCAAGGTCACGGTGCTGAATTTCTGGGCCACCTGGTGCGGGCCTTGCCGCGAGGAAATGCCGATGCTGAACCGCCTGCGCGCCAAGCTGGCGCCCAAGGGCGTGGAAGTGGTGGGCGTGGCGCTGGACAATAAAGAAGAAGTCAGCGCCTTCGTCGGCCAGCTGAAGATAAGTTATCCCATCCTGCTGGGCGACAGCGACACGCTGAACCTGATGCGCAGCCTGGGCAACGCCACCGGCGGCCTGCCCTACACCCTGATCCTGGACCGCAAGGGCAAGATCGCCGCCAAGCTCACCGGCCTCTTGGACGAGAAAAAACTGGAAGCGGCGATCAAAGCCCAGTTGTAAACCGCTCGGCGACGGCCATTGACGCCGGCCGCCGCCCAAGCCTCCTCAGCGGCCGGCTCTGCGCCGGCCCACTTCCGCCGCCAAGGCCTCGGCCTCCGCCGGCAAGGCCTGCGCCACATGCCAATAACGCCGGCAATCCGGCGTCCGCCCCAGCAAACCCTGCTCCACCAGCTCGCGCCGCAGCAACACATGGTCGCCAAAGGCTTCTTCGGCGCGGATCAAGGCGTTCGCCTCCGGCTCGGACCACTGCTCCCCGCCCGGCAGGCTGGCCCACAAGACCCACAGGCAGACGCGCTGTTCGCTGAATTTCTTAGGCCAGCGCGTCAAGCGCCCCTCGGCGTCGTAATGACGCAACAGCCGCGTCGTCGCCGCGGACAGGCCGGCCGGCGGCGCCGGACGTTCGCATTCCGCCCGCCAATGCTGGAAGTTCTGGAAGCCGGCGGAACGCGCCAGCATATTGAGGATGTGCACATGGCTGGGCGGAGCGCTTTCCTGCGCCCATTGCTGTTTGAGCGAACGCGCCAGCGCGGAGATGTCGCTGCAATAAAAGGGATAAAGCGTACGAGACATGGTTCGAATCCTGTCGTCGTGCCAAGGTCGGGAGGGACTGCCGCGGTCGCCATTACGGCCTGGCACGGGTTCGAGCCAAGCGGGATGAATCTAGCCAAGACAGGTTTAGCGTGGTGAGGGCACCGGCGACGCCTGGGTGAACTGTTGACCCGCGACGATGCTAACACCGCGCTGTCCACTTGCAAAGCGCGCGGGCATGAAAAAAGCCGACGCTCACGCGTCGGCTTTGGGCCCTGCGGCTACCGGATCACTCCAGGCGGCCGTGGCACTGCTTGTACTTCTTGCCGCTGCCGCATGGGCAGGCGTCGTTGCGGCCGATGCGCAGGCCCTGCGCCGCCAGCGCGTCCGGGGACAGAGGATTGTCCTCGTCCTCGCCCAGCGCCGAACCCGGCGCGGCGTGCTGCATTTCGTACTCGCCCACCTGATGCGGCTCCACCGCGTCCACGTCCTCCTGGCTGCGAATCTGCACCGTCATCAGCACATTAACCACGCTGCGCTTGATGCGCTCCAGCATGTCGGCGAACAGCTCGAAGGCTTCGCGCTTGTATTCCTGCTTGGGGTTCTTCTGCGCGTAACCGCGCAGGTGGATGCCCTGGCGCAGGTGATCCATCGCCGCCAGATGTTCGCGCCAGTGATTGTCCAGCATCTGCAGCACCAGGCTGCGCTCGAACTGGCGCATCACGCCGTCGCCGGCCAGCTCCACCTTGGCCTGATAGGTCTCGGCGGCTTGCTCGATGATGCGTTCGCGGATGCTTTCGATGTCCAGCGCCGGCTCGGCCTTCAGCCATTCGCTGACCTTGATCGGCAGCAGGAATTCGGCTTCCAGCGTTTTCTCCAGGCCCGGCAGATCCCACTGTTCTTCCATGGATTCCGGCGGCAGGTGCAGGTCCACCAGGTCGGACAACACGCCTTCGCGCATATTGACCACCACGTCGGACACATCGCTTTCCACCAGGATTTCATTGCGCTGCTGGTAGATCACCTTGCGCTGGTCGTTGGCGACGTCGTCGTATTCCAGCAATTGCTTGCGGATGTCGAAGTTGCGGCCTTCCACCTTGCGCTGGGCGTTCTCGATGGAGCGGGACACCCACGGGTGCTCGATCGCCTCGCCTTCCGGCATTTTCAGGCGGTCCATGATCGCGGCGACGCGATCGGAGGCGAAAATGCGCAGCAGCGGGTCTTCCAGGCACAGGTAGAAACGGGAGGAGCCCGGGTCGCCCTGACGGCCGGAACGGCCGCGCAGCTGGTTGTCTATACGGCGCGATTCATGGCGCTCGGTGCCCACGATGTGCAGGCCGCCGGCGGCCAGCACCTGATCGTGCACCACTTGCCAATCGGCGCGGATCTTCTCGATGCGCGCGCGCTTCTCCTCGGCGGACAAGCTGTCGTCGGATTCGACGCCCTTGATCTCCGGCTCCGGATTGCCGCCCAGCACGATGTCGGTGCCGCGGCCGGCCATATTGGTGGCCACGGTGATCACGCCGGGGCTGCCGGCCTGCACCACGATGTCGGCTTCGCGCGCGTGTTCCTTGGCGTTCAGCACATTGTGCGGCAGCTTGGCCTTTTGCAGCAGATTGGCGATCAGTTCGGAGTTTTCAATGCTGGTGGTGCCCACCAGCACCGGCTGGCCGCGTTCGTGGCAGTCCTTGATGTCGGCCAGGATGGCGTCGTACTTCTCCTTGGCGGAGCGGTAGACCTTGTCCTGCGCGTCCTTGCGGACCATGGGCCGGTTGGTCGGGATCACCACGGTTTCCAGGCCGTAAATGCTCTGGAATTCGTAAGCTTCGGTGTCGGCGGTGCCGGTCATGCCGGCCAGCTTGCCGTACAGACGGAAGTAGTTCTGGAAGGTGATCGAGGCCAGCGTCTGGTTCTCGCGGTTGATCTCCACGCCTTCCTTGGCTTCCACCGCCTGGTGCAGGCCTTCGGACCAGCGGCGGCCGGACATCAGGCGGCCGGTGAACTCGTCCACGATCACCACTTCGCCGTCCTGCACCACATAGTGCTGGTCCTTGTGAAACAGCGAGTGGGCGCGCAGAGCGGCCATCAGATGGTGCATCAGCGTGATGTTGGTGGCGGAATACAGGCTGTCGCCTTCCTTCAGCAGGCCCAGACGGGTCAGGATTTCTTCGCTGTGCTCGTGGCCCGCTTCGGACATCATTACCGAGTTGGCTTTCTCGTCCACCCAGTAATCGCCCTCGCCCTCTTCGGTTTCCTGGCGCTTCAGCATCGGCGGCACCGCGTTCATTCGCTGGTACATGTCGATATTGTCGTCGGCTGGGCCGGAGATGATCAGCGGGGTGCGCGCTTCGTCGATCAGGATGGAGTCCACCTCGTCGATCACCGCGTAGGCCAGCTTGCGCTGCACCTTCTCTTCCACGCTGAACACCATATTGTCACGCAGATAGTCGAAGCCGAATTCGTTGTTGGTGCCGTAGGTGATGTCGCAGGCGTAGGCGCTCTGCTTCTCGTCGTGCGGCATCTGGGACAGGTTGACGCCCACGGAGAGGCCGAGGAAGTTGTACAGCTTGGCCATGATGCCGGCGTCGCGGCTGGCCAGGTAGTCGTTGACGGTGACGACGTGCACGCCGTCGCCGGTCAGCGCGTTCAGATAGGACGGCAGCGTGGCCACCAGGGTCTTGCCCTCGCCGGTGCGCATCTCGGCGATCTTGCCGTAGTGCAGCACCATGCCGCCGATCAGCTGCACGTCGAAATGGCGCATGCCCAGTACCCGTCGCGAGGCTTCGCGGCACACCGCGAAGGCTTCCGGCAACAGGCCGTCCACCGTCTCACCCTTGGCCAGACGTTGCTTGAACTCATCGGTTTTGGCCGCCAAAGCCTCGTCGGACAACGCTTTCAAGCCCTCTTCCAGAGCATTGATGCGCACCACCGTCTGGTGGAATTGCTTCAGAAGCCGGTCATTGCGGCTGCCGAATACTTTTTTAAGCAAAGAAGAAATCATGTAATCGAATCCAGAGACCAGCGGGCTGTTTAGGTAAGGTGTCCGCAAAAATGCCTGAAAGTGTAGCACATTAGCAGTCTTATTTTATGGGGGCGCGCTTGCGCTGTATCAAGGGGGCAGGCGCTGCGCGCGGCCTTTATTTTCCTCCGCGCCCGGCCGCCGCCGGATGCGCGCGCGAAAACCGCCCGCCGCGGCGCGGCCGCGTCCCAAAGCGCGCGGCCCCGGCGCGGCGCTGGCGGGCGGAAGCGGATCAAACTCAAACAAGTGTTGGTTTTAACCCACGTTTTCCGGGCTAATTCGAGCAAACACTCAATTAAATTGACACCCGCTGTCATGCCACTTTAATAATCCCCTCAAACAATAGCGCCTTTCCGACAAGGGCCGCCCACGGCCCGATTCAGACACAAGCACGCAGGACAATAGAGGGGAGACATCGATGGATCGCAGACAGTTTCTGAAGTGGAGCGGCTTCTTGACCGCCTCCGTCGCCGCCGGCGGCTTGAGCGCATGCGGCGGCGGGGGCGCGGGCAGCCTGCCCGGAGGCTCCGGCGCCGCGATCGGCGTCAACGGCAGCGGCTTTAGCCAGGGCGTGGCCTCCGGCGACCCCAAGCCGGACAGCATCGTGTTGTGGACCCGTGTCGACGGCGGCGACGGCAGCCAGAACGTCAAAGTCACGCTGCAATTGTCCGACCGCGCGGACTTCTCCACCCTGCTGGTGAACGTGGCGCTCAGCGCCCAGCCTGACTGGGACTACACCATACGCCACAAGGTCACCGGCCTTGGCAGCGCCGCCACCTACTACTACCGCTTCCTCACCGGCCCGGCGGTCAGCATGACCGGCCGCACCAAGACCGCGCCGGCCGCCGGCGCGCCGCTGTCCCAGCTCAAGTTCGCCTTCATTTCCTGTCAGGACTGGAGCGTCAACCACTGGGGCGCTTTCGAGGAATTGGCCAATCAGGATCTGGACTTCATCGTCCATCTGGGCGACTACATCTACGAAACCGTCGGCGCCGGCTTCCAGAGCGGCGGCAACGAAACCCGCCACCCGGCGCTGAGCCTGCCCAACGGCACCCTGCGAGCCGACGGCGCCCGCTACGCCACCACGCTGGCGGACTATCGCGCGCTGTACAAGTCCTACCGCAACGACGTTCGCCTGCAAAAGCTGCACGCCAGCTTCCCGATGATTGCGATCTGGGACGACCACGAGTTTTCCGACGACTGCTGGCAGGACCGCCAGGAATACACCGCCACCGACGACAGCTCGCCGCAAACCGCGCGCCGCCGCAGCGCCAGCCAGGCCTGGTTCGAAAACATGCCGGCCGACGTACGGCTGGACTTGAACAACCCCTCGTTCCAGAACATCCAGATCTACCGCAGCTTCACCTTCGGCGATCTGGCCACCCTGGTGATGACCGACGAGCGCCTGTACCGCAGCGACCACATCATCCCGGAGACCCAGGCCGGCGGCGAAATCGGCAGCCGCTACTTCGTGCAGAAAAACACCCTGGCCCAGGTGGAGGCCGCCAAGATGGCCTCCACCGGCGGCAATCTGCTCAATGTCTCCATCCTGGGCGAGACGCAGCGCGCCTGGTGGCAGACTCAGATGAAATCCGCCGCCACCACCTGGAGGCTGTGGGGCAATGAAGTCTCGCTGCTGCGCATGGGCTTTGACGGCACCGTCGCGGTGGCCTCGCTGCTGACCCAGGGCCTGGCGCCGCAGCTGGCCGGCATGGGCCTGACACTGACCCAGCCGCAGATCGCCCAGCTGCAAGGCGCGCTCTATTTGGACCTGGCCGCCGCCAACACCAGCGGCTCCACGCCCGTGGTCAGCTACACCAATACCCAGCCGCTGTTGAACACTCTCAGCGGCGGCGCGATCTCCGCCGGCGTGTTCAACGCCGCCATCAAGCCCGGCCTGGACGCCAGCCTGCCACCGTCGATGTTCTTCGATAAATTCATCCTCAACGCCGATCAATGGGACGGCTACAACGCCGAACGCAAAGCGCTGATGGCCTATCTGAAAGCCCAGGGCATCGCCAATGTGGTGGCGCTCACCGGCGACATCCACGCCTTCTTCGCCGGCCCGGTGATGGACGACTACGACGCCGCCAGCCCCGCACCGGTGATGGTGGACCTGGTCACCGCCGGCGTGTCCAGCAACTCGCTGTTCAGCTATTTCAAAAACGTGGTGGACACCGTGCCGGCCTTCTCCAAGGCCAAACCGCTGATCTACACCACGGTCAGCGGCCAGGTGGTCAACACCTTCACCAACACCCTGCAAAGCTTCAACAGCTGGCTCAAATACGTGGACAGCGACGCCCAGGGTTACGCCTTGGTCACGCTGACGCCGGCCAAACTCAGCTGCGCCTTCCACAAGGTGGGCGCGCTGAACGGCGGCGCGGCACCCAGCCCGGCCACCGCCAGCGTCAAAACCGTGGAAGTGGCGGCCGGCAGCCCCGCCGTCAACGTCTTGTAAGCATTGGCGCCGCCGCCCGCTCGGAACGCCGGGAGCGGGTGGCGAAACGCCACTCAGTTTCAAACAGTACAATCCGTCACAAAAGCCCAACAAATCTGCGGCGCCGGTAACATTCCCGTCCACGCAACTCTGCTAGTATCCAGCGCCTACGCCACGCGCATTTTCCCGCCACAAACCAGCCTCCGCGACAGCCCGCCGTCCCTGATGCTGGCCTATGCTGTGAAGGCAGGCGGGCCGATCCCGGCCGCGCGTCGCGCCGCAACCCCAGATCGTCGGGCCGGCTTTCCGCCGCAACTCCGCCCGGACAAAACAGACTACACACCGCCGGCGTCGGCGGCGATAAACCGGAGAGGCCCGATGACAGCCGTTGTCCGCCATTTCATGCCCGCCACGGCCAAGCGGCTGATTCCCAACCGCTGGGACCTGATCGCGTTTCCGCTCCTGCTCGGCTTCCTGCTGATGGCCACCACCGGCATCCGCGAAACCTGGGCGCCGCTGACCGCGCTGCAAACCGTTCCCATCACACTGGACCCGGCCAATCTGCCGGAATACGCATTGCGCACCACGCTGCGCATGCTGGCCGCCATGGCCGCCGCGCTGGTCTTCACCCTGGTTTACGGCACGCTGGCGGCCAAGAGCCGCCGCGCCGGCCTGCTGCTGGTGCCCATGCTGGACATCCTGCAATCGGTGCCGGTGCTGGGCTATATCTCCTTCACCGTCACCTTCTTCCTGGCGCTGTTCCCCGGCCGGGTGCTGGGCGCCGAGTTCGCCGCCATCTTCGCCATCTTCACCAGTCAGGCCTGGAACATGACCTTCAGCTTCTACCAATCGCTGCGCACCGTGCCGCGCGATCTGGAGGAAGTCTCCGTCAATCTGCGGCTGACGCCGTGGCAGAAGTTCTGGAAGCTGGAAGTGCCGTTCTCCATGCCCGGCATGATCTGGAACATGATGATGAGCATGTCCGGCGGCTGGTTCTTCGTGGTGGCCTCGGAAGCCATCACCGTCGGCGACAAGACCGTCACCCTGCCCGGCGTCGGCTCCTATCTGGCCATGGCCATCCAGCACAAGGATCTGGCCGCGGTGGGCTGGGTAATCCTGACCATGACCGTGGTCATCGTCGTCTACGACCAATTCCTGTTCCGCCCCATGGTGGCCTGGGCCGACAAATTCCGCCTGGAAGACACCTCCAGCCAATCCGCGCCGGAATCCTGGGTGCTCAAGCTGATCCAGCGCACCCGCGCCATCCAGCTGCTGCTCAAGCCCTTTGGCAAACTGCTGCGCAAAACCGCCCGGCTGCGCCTCAACTACAGCCTGCCGCAAGGCCTGCATTCGGAGGCGCAAACGCCGGTGTCGCGCGGCATCGACGTGGTCTGGTGGCTGCTGGTGGCGGCGCTGGGCCTGCTGGCCAGCTGGAAGCTGCTGACCTTCATCCATACCGAAGTGGGCCCGGCCGAAGTGCTGCGCGTGCTGGGCCTGGGCCTGATCACCCTGCTGCGGGTCACCTTGCTGATCCTGCTGGCCTCGCTGATCTGGGTGCCGCTGGGCGTGCACATCGGCCTGCGCCCGGCGCTGGCGGAAAAAATCCAGCCGCTGGCCCAGTTCCTCGCCGCCTTCCCGGCCAATCTGCTGTTCCCGGTGTTCGTGGTCTTCATCGTCCACTTCAAGCTCAATCCGGACATCTGGCTGTCGCCGCTGATCGTGCTGGGCACCCAGTGGTACATCCTGTTCAACGTGGTGGCCGGCGCCAGCGCCTTCCCCAACGATTTTCGCGAAGCCGCGGCCAATTTCCGCATCCGCGGCTGGCAATGGTGGCGGCAAGTGATGCTGCCCGGCATCTTCCCCTACTACGTCACCGGCGCGATAACGGCGTCGGGCGGAGCCTGGAACGCCAGCATCGTGTCCGAATACGTGTCCTGGGGCGACGACAAACTGGCCGCCCACGGCCTGGGCGCCTATATCGCCCAGACCACCGCCGCCGGCGACTACCCCAAGATCCTGCTCGGCATCGCCGTGATGTCCATCTTCGTCGTTCTGTTCAACCGCCTGCTGTGGCGTCCGCTGTACGCCATCGCCGAAAACAAACTCCGTCTCAGCTAAGGGGGCAACCATGACACTAGACACCACCACCCCGGGACGGGAAATCTTCCAGCTGAAAAACGTTTGCCGCGGCTTCAACAAGGGCAATGACGAAATCCAGGTGCTGGACGACGTCAACCTGACGCTGCGCGAAGGCGAGATCGTCGGCCTGCTGGGCCGTTCCGGCTCCGGCAAATCCACCTTGCTGCGCATCATCGCCGGCCTGATCAAGCCCAGCAGCGGCGACGTCCGCTACCACGACAAGCCCTTGACCGGCCCGGCCGAAGGCGTGGCCATGGTGTTCCAGACCTTCGCGCTCTTCCCCTGGCTGACCGTGCTGCAAAACGTGGAGGCCGGCCTGGAAGCGCTGGGCGTGGAAGCCAAGGAACGCCGCCGCCGCGCGTTGGCCGCCATCGACCTGATCGGCCTGGACGGCTTTGAAAACGCCTACCCGCGCGAACTGTCCGGCGGCATGCGCCAGCGCGTCGGCTTCGCCCGCGGCCTGGTGGTCAACCCCACCCTGCTCTTGATGGACGAGCCCTTCTCCGCGCTGGACGTGCTCACCGCCGAAACGCTGCGCACCGATATGCTGGATCTGTGGAGCGAAGGCCAGTTGCCCATCCAGTCCGTGCTCATCGTCACCCACAACATCGAAGAAGCCGTGTTCATGTGCGACCGCATCCTGGTGCTGTCGTCCAATCCCGGCCGCGTAGTGGCGGAAATCAAGGTGCCCTTCCCGCACCGCCGCAACCGGCTGGACCCGGCCTTCCGCAAAATGGTGGACGACATCTACGCGCTGATGACCGCGCGCCGCAGCGCCCATACCCTGCACAAGCTGCCGCTGGAAATCGGCAGCCAGCTGAGCGAGGTCTCCACCAACCTGATGGCCGGCTTGATCGAGGAAGTGGCGCAAGCGCCGTATCACGGCAAGGCGGACATGCCGGAAATCGCGGAAAAGCTGCGGCTGGAAGTGGACGAGTTGTTCCCGGTGGCGGAAATCCTGGAACACCTGGGCTTCGCCGAACTGAAGGACGGCGACATCCTGCTCACCGCCGCCGGCAAGCTGTTCGCCGACTACGGCACCCAGGAACGCAAAGTGCAGTTCGCCGAACACCTGCTGCGCCACGTGCCCATGGCCGCCCACATCCGCAAAGTGCTGCAGGAGCGCCCGGGCCAGCGCGCGCCGCGGCTGCGCTTCGCCCAGGAGCTGGAAGACTCGCTGTCCGACGAAACCGCCGAAGAGACGCTGGACACCGTGATCAGCTGGGGGCGCTACGCGGAAATCTTCTCCTACAACGACCACAGCGAAACCTTCAGTCTGGAGGATGTGGAAGGCGGACAGTAAGACTTGGGGGCGCCGCCGGCCCAAGGCTCCCCAAGCGCCCCCCTCAGCGGCTACAATGAACTGTTTTCACTAGACTGCCCGCCATGTTCGGACGCCAATTCAACGACATCGCCAGCAAAGACAGCACCCTGACCCGGCTCACCGCCGAGGCCAAAGAGCTGATGAAGCTGGACCGCGCCTTTCAGAAACTGCTGCCGCCGCTCTTGGTCGGCAGCTGCCGCGCCGTGCGCATCCGCGACGACGAGCTGGTGATTTACACCGACACCGGCATCATCGCCGCCCGCTTGCGCATGCTGGCCCCCGGCCTGTTGCCGCAATTGGCCAAGCAAGGTTTCATCGCCGGCAAGACCCGGGTCAAGGTGGATGTCCGCCTGGCGCGCAAGCCGCGTGAAAAAAAGCTGAAAATCAGCCAGAACGCGTTGGACGGCATGGAAGAAGCCGCCGCCAGCGTCAGCAATCCGCTGGTCAGCGCCGCGCTGGCCAAGCTGATCGCCCACCACCGCAAGTAAAGACCGGGACCGCCGCCCAGCTTGCCGCCGCCGGCCAAACCGGCTTAAAGTCGCGGCATGAAACAACACATCATCATATTGATCGCCGGTCTCGCCGCCGGCTTCGCCCAGGCCGCGCCGACGGAACAGCCGACGCCGGCCGAGGCGGAAGCCGCTTTCAAGGCCCAGGCGCTCGCCTCATTCGATTCCAAGCCGGAATCCACCCACACCCTGCTGATGCGCTCCATGGTGGAGTCCACGCTCAAAGACCTGCGCGTCACCGCGGTGAACGACTGCCAGAACGACGAGGAAAACGCCACGCTGGACTGCGAAGTCAGTTATCAGGCCCGCAAGCTCACCGGCAAGCCGGTGGAGCGCGAACAACGGATGCGCTTCAGCCGCCAGGACGGCCAATGGCGCATCGTGCCGCCGCCCAAGGACGCGGACGACGAAGAAAGCGGCGCCGCCTCCGCCCCGCAATAGGCTCAGGCCGGCTGGGCCTCAAAGCTGTCCGCCCGCGCCATCTGCCACATGCGGCCGTAAAAGGCCGCCTTGATCTCCGGCTCCAACAACTCGCCCGGCTGCAAAAAGACGTGCAGCTGCGAAAACAGGCGGATCTCGGTATCGCTGACGCGGCGCACCAAGTGGTGCGGCCGCAGCTGCGACGGATGTTCCAGCCCGGCCGAGGCCAGCATCTCCGCCAGCGCCTTCATGGTGTTGCGGTGGAAATGAAACACCCGGTCCGCCTTGTCCGGCACCACCAGCGCGCGCTGGCGCAGCGCGTCCTGCGTCGCCACCCCGGTGGGACAACGGTTGGTGTGGCAGCTCTGGCTCTGGATGCAGCCGATGGCGAACATGAAGCCGCGCGCGGAATTGGCCCAGTCCGCGCCTATGGCGAGCACGCTGGCGATGTCGAAGGCGCTGACCAGCTTGCCGCTGGCGCCTATTTTGATCTTGTCGCGCAGATTCAGCCCCACCAGCACGTTGTGGACAAACAGCAGGCCCTCGCGCAGCGGCACGCCGATGTGGTCGGTGAACTCCAGCGGCGCCGCGCCGGTGCCGCCCTCCTTGCCGTCCACCACGATGAAATCCGGCAGAATCCCCGTTTCCAGCATCGCCTTGGCGATGCCCATGAACTCCCACGGGTGACCCAGGCAGAACTTGAAGCCCACCGGCTTGCCGCCGGACAGCTCGCGCAGCCGGTCGATGAAGCGCATCAGTTCGATCGGCGTGGAAAACGCGCTGTGGCGCGACGGCGACACGCAATCCTGCCCCAGCGGCACGCCGCGGGTGGCGGCGATTTCCGGCGTCACCTTGTGCTTGGGCAGAATGCCGCCGTGGCCGGGCTTGGCGCCCTGGCTCAGCTTGATCTCAATCATTTTCACCTGCGGATTGCGCGCCTGCTCGGCGAAGCGCTCCGCGTCGAAACCACCGGCCGCGTCGCGGCAGCCGAAATAGCCGCTGCCCAGCTCCCACACCAGCGCGCCGCCATGTTCCAAGTGGTAAGGGCTGATGCTGCCCTCGCCGGTGTCGTGATAGAAGTCGCCGCGTTGCGCGCCCTGGTTCAAGGCGCGGATGGCGTTGGCGCTGAGCGCGCCGAAACTCATTGCCGACACATTGAACAGAGACGCCGAATACGGCTGCGCGCACTGCGGGCCGCCGATCTCCACGCGGAAACCGGCCGGATCGCTCAGCGGCGCCGGCCGCATCGAATGGCTGATGAACTCGAAGCCCGGCTGGTACACATCGATCAAGGTGCCGAACGGCTTGTCCGCGCCCTCGTTCTTGGCCCGCGCGTACACCAGGGAGCGCTGCGCGCGCGAAAACGGCAGCTGCTCGCGGTCGGACTCCAGCAAATACTGGCGGATTTCCGGACGGATGCTTTCCACCAGGTAGCGGATATTGCCCAGAATCGGGTAATTGCGCCGCACCGCGTGACGGGTTTGCAGCAGATCGAACACCCCCAGCAGCGTCAGCGCGGCCGCCGCCAGCGTGAACGGCCACAACCACTCGTAATGGACGAAAGGCAGGCTGAACAAGGTGAACAACAGGCAACAGGAGAAGAAAGCGTAACGGCTCAACAAAGACACACTCATGTGGACTCCAAAACTAGGTGGCGGAGAAGGCCCAGGGTAAGGTGACGCTCCGCCGCGCACAAGCTGCGGCAAGCGCCCATTCACATTAATAAATACATTCACTACATAGATAGTCCGCCACCTGATCTAAAGGCCGGCTCCACAAACACGACGACTATCCGGAAGATAACATCGCTCGACATCCACACCGCCGCGGCCCGGCCGCCGGTTCATTAGATAAAACGATGGAATCCACCACATGCCCAGCCTGCAACGCTTCCGCCCGGACACCGCGCCGGAAACCCTGATCGCCGCGTTAGAACAAGACGGCGGCATCGTGATAGAACAGCTGTTGACCCCGGAAAGCCTGGCCCAGTTCCGCGCCCAGCTGCAACCGTTGCTGGACCGCTCCGCCCCCTGTCAGGGCGATTTCTACGGCTACGCCACCCGCAGGATCAGCGGTCTGATCGAACGCGTGCCCGTCACCCGAGAACTCGCCGCCCATCCGCTGATCCTGCAAGTGATGGACGCCTTCCTGCTGCGCGGCTGCCGCGAATACCAGCTCAATCTGACCCAGGCCATCAGCATCGGCCCCGGCGAACCGCGCCAATTCCTGCACAGCGACGATCTGATGTTCCCCGGCACCGCGCCCGGATCGGAAAAAATGATCAACTGCATGTACGCGCTGGACGACTTCACCGAACAGAACGGCGCCACCTGCGTCGTGCCCGGCAGCCACCGCTGGCCCGAGCCGCGCGAAGCCCGTCCGGAAGAAGTCATCAGCGCCGCCATGCCCGCCGGCTCGGTGCTGATCTACCTGGGCTCGCTGACCCACTGCGGCGGCGCCAACCACAGCAACCAAGCGCGCACCGGCGTGGTCATCAGCTACAACCTGGGCTGGCTGCGCCAGGCGGAAAACCAATATCTCGCCGTTTCCCGCGAACTGGCCCGCACGCTGCCGCCGCGGCTGCAAAGGCTGCTGGGCTACTTCGTTCACGCGCCCAACCTTGGCAGCCTGGACGGCCGCGACCCGATAGAACTGCTGCGCGAGGAGCCGCCGGCGGACACGCTGTTCCGCGAATTCCTGCCGGAGGAAATTCGCCAGCCGCTGGCGGAAGCGCGCGCCGCCGCGCTGCGCGCCGGCTAAACGCCGACATCCTGCCGCAACACGGCGGCGGGATGATGGACCACACCGCACGCTCTCAGACAAGGACGCATCATGACCGCCGCCGATGAACAGGACAGCTCGTTGCCAGCCGAAACGGACGCCCCGCAAGACCCCTCCCGCCGCCGCCTGTTCGAAGGCCTGGCCGCCATCGGCGCCAGTTGCGCCTTGCCCGCCGCCGCCGCGCCCAGCAGCCACCCGCGCCGCGGCAGGCTGGACGCCCTGCTCAAGGCCAATATCAAGAACGTGGTGGTGATCTACCTGGAAAACCGCAGTTTCAACAACCTCTACGGCAACTTCCCCGGCGTGGCCCAGCCGCTGAGCGCGGTCAAGCCGGAACAGGCGCAGCAACGCGACCGCGACGGACAGCCGCTGTCCGGCCTGCCCAAGATCTGGGGCGGCCTGGTGCCCACCGGCCAGACCGTGGCCGGCAAGCGCTACTTCATCGAAGAAAAAGACATCCACGGCCTGCCCAACGCGCCCTTCCCGCTAAAGGACGCCGAAGGCCAGCCGCTGCCGGAGGCGGTGATCACCCGCGATCTCTGTCATCTGTTCTATCACAACCAGATGCAGATCAACGACGGCCGCAACGACCAGTTCGTCGCCTGGGCCGATTCCGGCGCGCTGGTGATGGGCCACTACCCGGACACCGCGCGCACGCTCAACCAATGGCAGATCGCCCGTCGCTTCACCCTGTGCGACAACTTCTTCATGGCGGCCTTCGGCGGCTCCTACCTCAACCACCAGTTCCTGATCTCCGCGCGCACTCCGGAATACTTCAACGCCGCCCAGACCCCGGCCAAGAAGAAAATCGCCGTACTGGCCGACGGGCCCACCGGCCACCAGTTGGCGCTGGACCCCAAATCCCCGGCCTCCGCGCTGGACGGCCCGCCCAAATTCGTCAACAACGGCGCCATCACCCCGGACGGCTACGCGGTCAACACCATGGCCCCGCCCTACCAGCCCAGCTTTGTACGGCCGGCGGAAGGCGGCGACAAGCGCTACGCCGACCCGCAAGACCCCAGCACCCTGCCGCCGCAAAGCTACCGCACCATAGGCGACCTCTTGTCCGAGAAGCACATAGACTGGGCCTGGTACGGCGGCAGCTGGCAAGCCGCGCTGGACGGCAAGGGCGGCGGCGACGCGCCCAACTTCCAGTACCACCACCAGCCCTTCAACTACTTCCGCCAGTTCGCGCCCGGCAGCGCCGCCCGCGAGCGCCATCTGCTGGACGGCGGCCTGGGCGACAGCCCGATTTCCAACCGCTTCATCGCCGATGCCGTGGCCGGCAAACTGCCCGCGGTCGCCTTCTACAAGCCGCAGGGCAATCTGAACATGCACGCCGGTTATTCCGACGTGGAGTCCGGCGACCGTCATGTGGCCAATGTGTTGCAGCATTTGATGAGCGGGCCGCAGTGGAAGCATATGCTGGTGGTGATCACCCACGATGAGAACGGCGGCTGGTGGGACCATGTGGCGCCGCCGCAGGGGGACCGCTGGGGGCCGGGCTCGCGGATTCCGGCGATCATCACCTCGCCGTTCGCCAAGCGCGGGCATGTGGATCACACCTTTTACGACACCACGTCCATCATCCGTTTCATCAGCCGGCTGCATGATTTGCCGGAGCTGGAGGGGGTGAGCGCGCGCAATGCGGCCTTCCGCGCGCGCGGCGCGCAGCCGCCGGGGGATTTGACCGGGGCTTTGGCGTTTGCGTGAGGGGGGTTGTTGCATCCGCTTTGCGGGTGATGATTTGGGTGCCGCTTTCCGCGCTGACCAAGCGAGGCAAGCGCAGCGTTGTGAGGGCATAAGACAGGGAGGGGCGGGAAGCCGTAGGCCAGGCTTGCAGGGTGGCCTTTAGGAGTGGAGAGGATATTTGGCCAAGCAAATATCCTCTCCCTGCCCGCCGGGCAGCCCCGGCAATCAAAATCATCATCCGCGCAGCGGATTCAAAATCCAGATCACTCAACAACTAAGCCACGCTCAATCAAAGCAACCACCCCGCCTTGACCCCAAGCACTCCCTCAGGAACAATCCCCCCGTTGCCGCCCACATGCGGCACCGGGATTGGCGTCCCGTTGTGAGCTTTAGCAAACCTACGCAGCATGCTGCGTAGGTTGTTTTTCCATTGCAACGCCATTTGGCAGGTGCGTGGGAGGAGAGTGCTATGCACTCACCGGCTTGAAAGCTCACCCGGTACGCCAATCCGCTCACGCGCCTGCCTAATACCTCAGCCTCACCCGGCAGGTGGTTTATCTTGTGTCACAGCAGGAGAAACACCATGTCTTACACCCTACCTTCCCGCCGCCGCTACAAACTAGCCGCCCGCGAACAGCAGGCAACCCTGCTCCCCTTCGTTCGCTACCTGCCTTCCCGCGACTATCCCCACTACTGGCAAATGCCCGCTGCCTCCGAGAACTACGACATCGCCTGCGCTTACGGCCGCGAATGCGCGGCGCACCTGTTGCAGTGGTTGAAAGACAATCCGGACTACGTCGGCTCCGGCCTGCTCAGCCGCGTCGCCCGCGACATCGATTTCAGCGACCACAGCCAGCGCGGCCACTGGATGGGCTTCTTCAACTATCTGGAACACATGCTGTGGCTGGGCGCGCGCCGGGTTAGGATCTACCAACATCTCGACAGCCAACACCAGCTGCACGACGCGCAAATCCTGCGCACCTGGCTGGAGGCGCGGCACGCGCGACGCCGGCATTAAACCCGGCCGACGGATTTAGCCATCAACACAGCTGCCATCATAAAAAAAGCACCGTTTTCCTGATTAGGGAACGGTGCTTTTTGCTCGTATTGGATCAAAAACACGCTTCAGGCGGGAACGAGCTCCACCTTGATTTTCTTGCCAAGCGCCGTCGCGGCGCCTGCCAGCGTAGCCAGCGTCAAGCTGGTATCCGTGTCATCCAGCAAGCGGTTCAAGGCTGCGCGGCTGGTATGCATTTTCTTTGCCATAGCCGTCTTATTCAGCTTCTGCGCCTTCATTTCCTGCTGAATCTGCCAGGCGATCACCCGCTTCACGGCGATTGCCGTGGCTTCTTCCAGCATGCCCTCTTCGGCGAGGAAGTCATCGAAGCGGCTGCCGATATGCTCTTTGTTCATCATGTATTCCCTAGCTGTTTGAGCCGCGCAAGCGCCAGCCCCAAATCTTCCTTCGCGGTGGCCTGCGACTTCTTGATGAAACCATGCAGCAGAACCATCGCCTCCGCGACCACGGTGAACATCACTCTGGCGATACGCCCAGGCAGATGGATGCGGACCTCCCATAAATCCTTAGCCATTTTCCGCACCAAGGGCATGCCAAGCGGCCAGCCAAACTGGACCGTCTTGATGGCTGCGCCTATGACTTTTCGGTCCGGAGCCTCCAGCGCTTTCAACCAATCACGCACGGGTTCCGTACCGCTTGCCGTCTGGTAGAAACGAACATCCAGGATGGGGGCATTCATACTTGGATGGTACCAATTTTGGTACATTAGTCAAATCGAAAGCCTAGGCTGAAATACCGGCGCCACTTAAGAACCTGTTTACGATCTCGCGAGCTAGGGCGAGACAAGGCGAAAACGAGCGAAAAAGCGGAATGTACTCGTGGTACATGAGCATTTTGAGCTTGGTTTCAACGCCGTATCGCCGACGCGCAGCAGATCGTAAACAGGTTCTTAGCAAAGGCCATGAAAAAACACCGTTCCCCCTTATCTGGACGAACGGTGCTTTTCTCTTTCCAACGAAACGGACTCAGCGCCAACGCTGCCCGCAACACTCAAATCACATAATCCTGACCTTCCTGCTTGGCGAACACCGACAGCTTCTTCGGCGTCACATACAGGTTGTCGCCGGGCAAAACGCCCAACTCGCGATAACGCTCCTTGCTCACCGCCGCCTCAATGCTCCGGCCGTCGGCCTGCACCAGCTCCACCCGCACAATGGGCCCCACCGCGTGGATATGCTCCACCGTGCCCTGCGCCAGCGCGCCGTCGGCCTGGCGCGACAGGTCCAGATCATGCGGGCGCACATAGGCCACCGCCTCGTCGCCGCTGGCCAGGCTCAGCCCTTCCAGCGCATGGGCGTAGCCGCCGATCTGCAGCTGACCGCGCTCGATGCGGCCGTGGAACAAATTCACATCGCCCAGGAACTGGGTGACGAAGGGCGTGGCCGGGTTTTCGTAGATATCGTCCGGACGGCCCACTTGCTCGATGTGGCCGTGGTCCATCACCACCACCCGGTCCGACACTTCCAGCGCTTCTTCCTGATCGTGGGTGACGAACACGCTGGTGATGTGCATATCGTTGTGCAGATCGCGCAGCCAGCGGCGCAGGTCCTTGCGCACCTTGGCGTCCAGCGCACCGAAGGGTTCGTCCAGCAGCAGCACCTTGGGCTCCACCGCCAGCGAGCGCGCCAGCGCGATGCGCTGACGCTGGCCGCCGGACAACTGGCCGGGATAGGCGTCCGCCAGCCAGTCCAGCTGCACCATTTTCAGCAGCTGCATCACTTTGTCGCGGATCTCGTCCTTGCCGGGCCGGCTCTTGCGCGGCTTGACGCTGAGGCCGAAGGCCACGTTGTCGAACACCGTCATGTGGCGGAACAGCGCGTAATGCTGGAACACGAAGCCCACTTCGCGCTCGGCCACATGGGTGTGGGTGGCGTCGGCGCCGGAAAACAGCACCTGCCCGGCGTCCGGCTGTTCCAGGCCGGCGATGATGCGCAGCAAGGTGGTCTTGCCGCAGCCGGACGGCCCCAGCAGCGCCAGCAGTTCGCCGGCTTCCACGTTGAGGCTGACATTGTCCAGCGCGACGAAATCGCCGAACTGTTTGCGGATATTGCGGATTTCTATGCTCATGCGGGCTGGTCCTTGGCTATGGCGCGGCCGGCGGCGGCCAGGCGAGCGGCCGCGCTGCGTTCCGCGGCGGCGTCGCTCTGTCGCGCCATCCGCCACTCCACCAGGCTCTTGACGCCCAGGGTGACCAGGGCGAGGAAGGCCAATAGCGAAGCGCAGGCGAAGGCGCCGACGAAGTTGTACTCGTTGTACAGGATTTCCACATGCAGCGGAATGGTATTGGTTTGGCCGCGGATATGGCCGGACACCACGCTGACCGCGCCGAATTCCCCCATTGCGCGGGCATTGGTCAGGATCACGCCGTAGAGCAGGCCCCATTTGACATTGGGCAGGGTCACGCGCCAGAAGGTCTGCCAACCGGAGGCGCCCAGAACCAGCGCCGCCTGCTCCTCGTCCGCGCCCTGGGCCTGCATCAGCGGGATCAGTTCGCGGGCCACGAAGGGGAAGGTGACGAAGACGGTGGCCAGCACGATGCCGGGCACGGCGAAGATCACTTGCAGGCCGTGCTGCTGCAACCAGCCACCCAGCGCGGTGTTGACGCCGAACAAGAGCACGTACATCAGGCCGGCCACCACCGGCGACACCGCGAACGGCAGATCGATCAGCGTGGTCAGGAAGCTCTTGCCGCGGAATTCGAAACGGGCGATGGCCCAGGCCGCCGCCACGCCGAACACCAGGTTCAGCGGCACGGCGATGACGGCGGCGGTCAGCGTCAGCTTGATGGCCGCCCATGCGTCCGGCTCCACCAGCGCGGCCAGGTACAGGTCCCAGCCCTTGCGGAAGGCTTCCCAAAACACCGCCAGCAACGGCACCAGCAGGAACAGGAACAGGAAGGCCAGTGCCAGGCCGGTCAGCAGATAGCGCACCGTGCGCGATTCAGTGGTCAGGCTTTGCATATCATTTACCCGCGCCGTGGCGGCGCGCGGCCCACCATTGGATGAGGTTGATGGCGAACAGGAACAGGAAGGAGATGGCCAGCATCACCAGCGCCACCGCCACCGCGCCGTTTTGGTCGAACTGGTCCAGCTTGGCGGCGATGATCAGCGGGGCGATCTCCGACACCATCGGGATATTGCCGGCGATGAAGATCACCGAGCCGTATTCGCCGGTGGCGCGGGCGAAGGCCATCGCGCCGCCGGTGATCAAGGCCGGCAACGCCGCCGGGAAGATCACGCGCCGGAAAATGTCCCAGCGTCCGGCGCCCAGACAGGTGGCGGCTTCTTCCAGCTCGCGCTCCAGGTCTTCCAGCACCGGCTGCACCGTGCGCACCACGAAGGGCAGGCCGATGAAGGTCAGCGCCACGATGATGCCCAGCGGGGTGAACGACACTTTCAGGCCCAGCGGCTCCAGGTATTGGCCTATCCAGCCGTTGGGCGCGTACAGCGTGGTCAGCGCGATGCCGGCCACCGCGGTGGGCAGCGCGAACGGCAGGTCCACCAGCGCGTCTATCAGCCGCTTGCCGGGAAAGCGGTAGCGCACCAGCACCCAGGCCACCAGGAAGCCGAACAGCAGATTGATCAGCGCGGCGATGCCGGCGGAAACAAAGGACAGGCGGATGGCGGCGGCCACGCGCTCATGGGCCACCGCGTCGACGAAGGCCGCCCAACCCATGCCGTGCGCCGACCACAGCAGCGCGGCAAAGGGCAGCAGCACGATCAGGCCCAGCCAGAACAGGGTGATGCCGAAGGACAGGCCGAAGCCGGGCAGCACCGAGTGGCGCTTATTGATCAGATTGAAGCCGCTGGCCGCCATCACGCGCTCATTTCTTGCTGAAGATCTGGTCGAAGCTGCCGCCGTCGGCGAAGTGCTTCTGATTGACCGCGGTCCAGGAGCCGAACACGCTGGCCACGGTGAAGGTTTTCACCGCCGGGAAGCGGGAGGCGAACTGCTTGGCCACCACCGGGTCTTGCGGCCGCAGGTAGTTGTCGGCGGCCAGTTTCTGGCCTTCCGGGCTCCACAGGTATTGCAGATAGGCTTCCGCCTGCTTGCGGCTGCCCTTGCGGTCCACCACCTTGTCCACCACGGACACCGGGTTCTCGGCCAGCACGGACACGCTGGGGTAAACCAGTTCAAAGCCGCCGCGGCCGAATTCGCGGGCGATCATTTCCGCCTCGTTTTCAAAGGTCACCAGCACGTCGCCAATCTGGCGCTGCATGAAGGTGGTGGTGGCGGCGCGGCCGCCGCCGTCCAGCACCGGCACGTTCTTGAAGATGCGGCCCACCAGATCCTGGGCCTTGGCCTCGTTGCCGCCCGGCTGTTTCAGCGCATAGCCCCAGGCCGCCAGATAGCTGTAGCGGCCGTTGCCGGAAGTCTTGGGATTGGGGATCACCACTTTCAGGCCCGGCTTGGCCAGATCGCTCCAGTCGCGCACTTGCTGCGGATTGCCCTTGCGCACCAGGAACACGATGGTGGAGGTGAACGGCACCGCGTGGTTGGGCAGGCGGCTGGCCCAGTTGGCCGGCACCAGGCCCTTGCCCGCCAGCAGGTCGATATCGGTGGCCTGGTTCATGGTGATCACGTCGGCGGCCAGGCCGTTGGCCACCGCCAGCGCCTGTTTGCTGGAGCCGCCGTGCGACTGCTGCAGGGTGACGGTTTCGCCGGTCTTGGCCTTATAGGCTTTCTGAAAGGCCGGGTTGTAGTCCTTGTAGAAGTCGCGCATCACGTCGTAGGACACGTTGAGCAATGTGGCGTCGGCCAGCGCGGAGCCTGACGCGGCCAGCAACAGGGCGGCCAGGGCGAGACGGAGCTTCATGGACAGACCTTTTCTGAATGGATGATCGGCGATGTTCCCGAGATGTTCCCGACTATACCCAAGGACTGTTATATCCATAAATAATATTGTGAAATACTCTTATCCCTCAATCATCTAACAAGCCCGCCCCACCCTCTTCGCATTCCCGCACGCTCCAGCGGCGCGCGCACCGCTCTGGCCGCCCTCCCCGCTTTGGTTTACTCTCAGAGTCAATCCTCTATTCTGGCTCTCGGAAGTTTCCACGATGAACGTCAAAGACTATATGCAACAGGCGGGCAAGGCCGCCCGCAAAGCCAGCCGCGAACTGGCCCGCGCCGACACCGCGCAGAAGAACCGCGCGCTGCTGGCGATGGCGGACGCCATCCTGCGCGAGCAGGCGCAGCTGCTGGCCGCCAACGCCCTGGACATGGAGGCTGCGCGCAAGGCCGGCCTGGAGCCGGCGCTGCTGGACCGCCTGGCCTTGAACGAGAATACCGTCGCCGGCATGGCCGAAGGCCTGCGCCAAATCGCCGCGCTGCCGGACCCGGTGGGCGAGGTCAGCGAGATGGCCTACCGTCCGTCCGGCATCCAGTTGGGCAAGATGCGAGTGCCCTTGGGCGTGGTGGGCATCATTTACGAGGCCCGCCCCAACGTCACCGCCGACGCCGCCGGCCTGTGCCTGAAATCCGGCAACGCCGCGCTGCTGCGCGGCGGCTCCGAGGCCTTCCACAGCAATCAGGCCATCGCCGCCTGCGTGCACGAGGGCCTGCGCGAAGCCGGCCTGCCGGCCGAGGCGGTGCAGGTGCTGGCCACCACCGACCGCGCCGCGGTGGGCGAGATGATCACCATGCCGCAATACGTGGACGTGATTGTGCCGCGCGGCGGCAAGGGCCTGATCGCCCGCATCAGCGCCGAGGCGCGGGTGCCGGTGATCAAGCATCTGGACGGCAACTGCCATGTCTACATCGACGACACCGCCAGCCCGGACAAGGCTTTCGACATCGCGCTGAACGCCAAGACCCATCGCTACGGCACGTGCAACACCATGGAAACTCTGTTGGTGCACACCGCCTTCGCGGAATTCATCCTGCCGCGCCTGGCTGCGGCCTATTGGGAAAAAGGCGTGGAGCTGCGCGGCTGCGAACGCACCCGCGCCATCCTGGGCGACAAGGTTCGTCCAGCCGGGGAAGACGACTGGGCCAGCGAATACCTGGCGCCCATCCTGGCCGTCAAGGTGGTCAAGGATCTGGACGAAGCCATCGAACATATCAACCACTGGGGCAGCCACCACACCGACGCCATCGTGTCCGAAGACTACGGCCGCACCCGCCGCTTCCTGCGCGAGGTGGACTCCGCCAGCGTGATGGTCAACGCCTCCACCCGCTTCGCCGACGGCTTTGAATACGGGCTGGGCGCGGAAATCGGCATTTCCACCGACAAGATCCACGCGCGCGGCCCGGTGGGCCTGACCGGTCTGACCAGCCAGAAGTGGATCGTGCTGGGCGACGGCCATATCCGTTCCTGATCCCGCCGCATCGAAGGCCGCTTGCTTGAGCGGCTTTCGCTATGCCGCCGGCCTCGCTGCCGGCGGCGTTTTCATTGATAATCGCTGCTTTGCTTCCATACCGGGCGATTCCATGCTGACCCTGAACCAACAAGACTTGGCCGCGCTGTCGGCCAAAGCCGCCTGTGCGCCGCGCCTGCGCGCCAATCAGAATTTCCACGTCCAGCTGGAAGACCCGATCCAGCGCCTGGCCATCGCCATGGAGCCGGACACCTATGTCCGCCCGCACCGCCACGACCACAGCTGGGAAATGCTGATCGCGCTCAGCGGCGCCTTTGAGGTGATAATTTTCGATGAGGCTGGCGTGGTGCAAGGCCGCCATCGCTTGGGCGCGGACGGCGCGCGCGTCTTCGAAATGCCGGCCAACACCTGGCACTCGGTGGTGTCGCTGCAACCGGGCAGCGTGGTGTTCGAAGTCAAGCACGGCCCGTATCTGCCGCTGCAGGACCAGAACCTGGCCGCCTGGTCCCCGGTCGAGGGTTCCGAGCGCGTGCCGGCGATGCTGGATTTCCTGCGCCGCGCTCAAGCCGGCCAGCGCTTCGACGGCTGAGCCCCGCGCCGGTCAAACGGCTAGCCGAATAAGCTTGCCAGCCGCCTCGCCCCTGTTTACCGTGTAGGGCATCTCTTGGGGGCGGGAGTCGGACCATGTTGTGGCATTGGTTGCTGGCAAGCTTGCATCTACTGGCTCTGGGCGCCGGCCTGGCCGCCCTCTGGAGCCGAGCCGGCCTGCTGCGCCAGCAGCAATTCCCCAATCAGACCCCGCAGCTGTTTCGCTGCCACCGCTGGTGGCTGCTGGCGCTGACGCTGTGGACCGTCAGCGGCCTGGGCCTGCTCTCGCTGGACCCCGCCCGGCTGCAACAACCGCTGTTCATGCTCAAACTGCTGACCCTGGCCCCGCTGCTGCTGCTGGAAGTCCGCGCTTCGCGCGGCCTGATGCGCTGGCAAAGCCAGCTGCGCATCCAGCGCAGTCTGGAACTGCGCGGCGCCGACTCGCTGGCGCGCAGCAGTTATTGGCAAATCTGGCTGCTGCTCGCCATCGTCGGCGAATCCGCCGCGCTGCATGGCTGAATAAACGGCGCCCAGTCCGCCGCGGCTCCGCCGTCTCAAACTCCTTAACACCTGCAACCGGCCTAACTCGAACTTGCGCGCGGCGCTGGGCTTCCAACCCCATATCCCGTCCCGACGCAAGAACGCCATGCCCATTCTGATCGAACACTGCAAATCCCTATTGCTTCAAGCCGCGCTGGGCGTCGCCCTGAGCTGCGCGGTCATGCCTGCGCTCGCCAACCTGAGCGACCCCGTCGCCACGCTGAAGGCCAAGGCCTCGCCGCCCGCCGTGGCCAGCTGCCTGGACGAACGCATGCGCAAGCTGCGCATTCCCAGCGAATACATCGAACGCGAACGCGGCCGAGACGGCGGCGAAACCGTGCGTCTGACCAATCCGGCCACCCAGAAAGACGGGCTGGAAATCCTCATCCGCCCGGACGGCGACGCCAGCAAGCTGACGGTGAACACCCATGGCCTCAGTTACAGCAAGGCATGGCGCAAGCTGGTCACGGACTGCGCCCAGCGCGCCTGAGTCCCTCCCCCGGCCGGGCTGTGGACAGCGCCGGCCGCGGCCCCGCGGCTGTGGAAAGTGTGCGCAAACTGTGCACAAAACTGTGGATAACATTAAAAAGCCTCCGGCAGACCCCCGGTTTGATTGCGTCCGCTTGCCTTTTCCGCTTGTGCACAACTTTTGAAACCCACGGCGCGCTGTGTGTAATGTGGATGAAACGGGGACAAGCTTGTGGATAAGCGGAGCCGGCGTTTGACAGCCAGTCCCGCTGACAAAAATTCTCCAGCGGTTACACTGGACAAGAGATCTTCGTCCAGGAGCCCGCATGTCCAATTACCACGCCAAGTACGAACTGCACTACGCCGCCGGCAAGGCGCTGCGCCAAGCCTGCTCCCGCACGCTGCAAGCCGAAAACCGGCTCAGCGCGCCGCGCGACATCCTCGCCATGGTGGAACACACCTCGCAGGGCCGGGTGCAGGGCTTGATTCCGCTGCGCTACAGCCGGATGCAGGTTTCGCCCTTCACCTTTTTCCGCGGCTTCGCCATGATCCAGGCCGCCGATCTGGCCGCCAATCCCTCCAGCGGCCTGAAGCTGCAGATCTGCGGCGACGCCCACCTGATGAACTACGGCTTCTTCGCCTCCCCTGAACGGCAGCTGATCTTCGACATCAACGACTTCGACGAAACCCACCACGGTCCGTGGGAATGGGATCTGAAACGGTTGGCGGTCAGCCTGGTGCTGGCCGCGCGCGGCCAGGGCTTCAGCGAAAGCCAGGCGCGGGACATGGTGTGCCGCGCCAGCGAGGTCTACCGCCGCCGCGTCAACGAATACGCCCGCATGGGACAACTGGAGCTGTGGTACACCAAGGTGGGCTTCGAACAATTGCTGGAGCGCGCGCCCACCGACGCCATCCGCCAGCAAATGCTCAAGCTGTCCGACAAGGCCAGACACCAGACCCAGGAAAAACTGCTGCCCAAGATGACGGAGCTGGAGGACGGCACCCTGCGGCTGCGCGACAACCCGCCGGTGATCTTCCATCTGCACGACAAGAACACCCTGCTGGACAACGACGACAGCTGGCTGTCCGCCGACGACGCCGAGGCCCTGGTCAAGCCGATGCTGGACAACTACATCGACACCTTGAAGGAAGACCGTCGTCAGTTGCTGGAGCGCTTCCGGCTGGTGGATTGCGCGTTCAAGGTGGTGGGCGTGGGCAGCGTGGGCACCCGCTGTCTGGTGATGCTGTTGCAGGACAACTTCGACCAGCCGCTGTTCCTGCAATTGAAGGAGGCGCGCCCCTCGGTGCTGGAGCCTTACACCCAGGCCTGCGTGCACGGCCACCAGGGCAAGCGGGTGGTGTTCGGCCAGCGCCTGATGCAGGCGGCCAGCGATCTGTTCCTGGGCTGGACCACCGGCCCGGCCGGCCGTCACTTCTACGTGCGCCAGTTGCGCGACATGAAGGCGGCGCCGTCGCTGGAAGCCTTCGCCACGCCGGAAGCGCTGACCGCCTACGGCCAGGCCTGCGCCTGGGCGCTGGCGCGCGCGCACTCCAAATCCGGCGGCCAAGCCGCCCAACTGGCCGGCTATGTGGGCGACAGCGACAAGCTGGACCAGGCCATCGCCGGCTACGCGCTGGCCTACGCCGACCAGGTGGAAGCCGATTACCAGGTGTTCAAGGCCGCCATCGCCAGCGGCCGGCTGCAAGTCCACGACTGAAAACCCCGTCGCAACGCCGCCGCCGGCGGCGTTCATCCTTCCGTATTAATACCAAACCCTTGATCTTGTTGCTTGTAATGTCATAAAACCATACTAGAACAGGCGATAATCCCGGCCCTGTCCTTGCCGCCGGCAAAGACAGGGCCGACAGCCCACAATCAGACATCCACCTTCGAAAAGCGAACATCATGCGGGTCAATACCAGACTGTTCATCATCATGGCGGCCAGCCTGCTGGCGCTGCTCAGCATCGCGGCCGTGGCGCTGCTCTCCACCCGCGCCACACTGGGCCAGGAAAAGCGCGAGCAAATCACCCACCTGCTGCGCATGGCAGAAGGCACCATGAGCCACTTCCAGAAACTGGAGGAAAAAGGCCTGCCGCGCGCCGACGCCCAAAAACAAGCCATCGCCGCCCTCAACGCGCTCAAGGTGGACGACATCTACTTCTTCGGCCGCAATCCGCAAAACGTGGTGATGTTCCACCCCAACAAAGACCGGGTGGGCAAGGTGGACATGGGCAGCACGCTGCCGGACGGCCGCACCACGGTGGCGGTCTATGAAGAGGCCTTGCAGAAAGAGCATTACGGCCTGGTGACCATCCAGACCTCGCGCAAGGGCAGCAAGGGGGAGTTTCCCAAACTCAACGGCGTGGTGCGCTTCGAGCCCTGGGGCTGGATGGTGGGCACCGGCATCTTCATCGACGACATCGACCAGCTGTTCTGGAGCCAGGCACGCACGCTGCTGATCATCGCCGCCATCGGCGTGATCACGCTGGCCGGCCTGATCCTGCTGGTCTCGCGCAGCATCATGCAGTCTCTGGGCGGCGATCCCAACTACGCGGCTCAGGTGGTCAAGGCCATCGCCGACGGCGATCTGGGCACCGACATCGTGGTGCAGGGCCCGCCGCACAGCCTGCTGGCGGCAATGCGCGAAATGCAGCTGAAACTGCGCCAGATGATCGAGGAGATTAGCCTCGCCGCCACCAATATCAACCAGGCCAGCCGTCAGCTGTCCAGCGATATGGACAAGGTGCACGACGTTTCCGGCGTGGCCAGCTCCTCCACCAGTTCCGCCGCCGCCGCCATCGAGCAGCTGTCGGTGAGCATAGACCACGTCACCGCCAGCGCCCGCGACACCGAATCCGGCTCGCGCGACACCGTGGAGCTGGCGCGCCAGGGCGAAGCGCTGGCGGCGCGGGCCGCCGAGGGCATCCGCAATATCGCCGGCCAAGTGCATAGCGCCAGCGATATGGTGGGCAAGCTGGCCGAACGCACCCGCAACATCAGCGGCATCGCCGAAACCATCCGCGACATCGCCAACCAGACCAATCTGCTGGCGCTGAACGCGGCGATCGAAGCGGCGCGCGCCGGCGAGATGGGCCGCGGCTTCGCGGTGGTGGCGGACGAAGTGCGCAAGCTGGCCGAGCGCACCGCCTCCGCCACCGACGAGATCTCCACCATTGTGCAGGCGGTGGTCAGCGAAACCGGCAGCGTGTCCAGCCAGATGGACGACATCCGCCCGGCGGTGGAAGGCGGCGTGGAGCAGGTGCAGCAGGCTGCTCAGACCCTGGACGCCATCAGCAAGCAGGCCAGCCAGGCGCTGGAGCATGTGCACAATGTGGTGGTGGCGATGGGCGAGCAGAGCCAGGCCGGCACCAATATCGCCGGCAACGTCGAGCAGGTGGCCGGCGTGGTGGAGGAAACCCAGAATTCGGTCAGCAACGCGGTGGGGGCGGTTCGCGCCATCGATCAGCAGGCGGACACCCTGCAACAGACCGTGGGCCGTTTCCGCCTCTAAGAGCCTGTTGGCGGCGATACGGCGTTGAAAATAAAGTCGAAGTACGCATGCGCCACGAATACGTTCCGCTTTCTCGGCCGCAACGCCTTGTCTCGCCCTAGCTCGCGATCGTAAACCCCTTCCCAGCCTTCCCCAAGCCCCGCTCCGCCGGGGCTTTTTGCCGCCTTCATTCCGGGCTTGCCCTCCCGCCCCTGCCTGATGGCATAATGTGCGCAGAGCAAACGCTCCAAAAATAAAACAAAGCCACGGACAGACAGACCCAAACATGCAAACAATAATGCGCAAGCGCATCGGGAGAGATTCATGTCCCAGGCCACCATCCCGGCGGACTTGGCCGAATGGCTGATTCAACAGAATGTTCGTGACGTAGAACTGGCTTTCGCCGACGTGCACGGTTTTGCCCGCGGCAAAACTTTGCCGGCCAAGGCCTTCATCAAGGGGCAGCCGCTGCGCATCGCGCGGGCGGTGCCCATCCAAAGTTGTATCGGCGAATTCCCGGACTACCGCTACTACGGCGAGCACGATCCGGACGTCACCCTGGTTCCGGATTTCGCCACTCTGCGCCAGGTGCCGTGGGCCAAGACCCCGCGCGCCAGCGTGATCTGCGACTGCGTGGACCACGACGGCAGCCTGGCGCCGCTGGCGCCGCGCTCGGCGCTGAAAGCGGTGCTGGCGCGCTACGCGGCGCTCGGCTGGACGCCGGTGGTGGCGCCGGAGCTGGAGTTCTACGTCTTCGCCGCCCACGGCGACCCGCAGCAGCCGTTTCAGCCGCCCACGCTGCGCAGCGGCCGCCGCGAAGCCGGCTTCGACTCCTTCAGCTTCTCCTCCCTCAACGATCTGGAAGCCTATTTCGACGATCTCTACCGCGCCTGCGAAATGCTGGGCATCGCCACCGACACCTTCGTCCACGAAATGGGCCCCAGCCAGTTTGAAATCAACCTCAAACACGGCGACGCGCTGGCGCTGGCCGACCAAACCTTCCTGTTCAAGACCGCGCTTAAGGAGATAGGCAACCGCCACGGCCTCAGCGTGGTGTGCATGGCCAAGCCGCTGCCGGGCCAGCCGGGCAGTTCGATGCACTTGCACCAAAGCGTGGTGGACCAGCATGGCGACAATGTCTTCAGCCGCGCCGACGGCGAAGCCTCGGAAACCTTCTACGGCTTCATCGCCGGCCTGCAGCGTTATCTGCCGGAACTGATGCCCTTGTTCTGCCCCAGCCCCAATTCCTACCGCCGCTTCGTCAAAGGCATGGCCGCGCCGGTCAATCTGAGCTGGGGCCTGGACAACCGTTCGGTGGGGCTGCGGGTGCCGGTGTCCGGCCCGGAAGGCCGCCGCGTGGAAAACCGGCTGCCCGGCTGCGACGCCAACCCCTATCTGTCGCTGGCGGCCAGCCTGGGCGCCGGCCTGCTGGGCATAGAAGGCCGCTTGCAGCCCAGCGAGCCCGCCACCGGCAATGTGTTCAAGAGCGAACGCGCCAGCCTGCCCAATACCCTGGACGCCGCCTGCGAGGCGATGGCCGGCGGCGACGCCGCCGCGCAGCTGTTCGGCGCGGAGTTCAGCGCCGCCTATCTGGCGGTGAAGGAGGTGGAACTGACTCACTACCACAGCCAGATCACGCCGTGGGAGCGTCAATACCTGGGTCTGCTGGCCTGAGAACCCATTGACCAATGCAAACAGGCCCGCTGATGCGGGCCTGTTTGCATTGTCTCGCGCCAAGCGCCTCAGTTGCGGCTCAACAGCAGCCTCCGCGCCAGCAGTTCGATCGCCTCCTCGCGGCTGACCGGCACGCTGCCGCGGTATTGCTCGGCCACGATCCACTTTTCCACCGCGGCGCGGTCGCCGCGCGCGGCCTTGAGCAACACGCCGAAGGCCGCTCCGGTGGAATGCTCAGGCGGCTCCACGCTGCGGATCTGGGTATTCAAGGCGTACACCTTGTCCTCGGCGCGCGTCCTCGTGACCTGGCGCGGCGCGCGGCGCGAGTACACAATCCACCCCAGCAAAGCCAGCAAACACGCGCCCACGATCAATAGAAAAACAAACATTTCAAATCAAACCTTTAACTGAGGATGTCATTGTAAAACACCGCCTCGCCCCGCCGTCAACGCCTTGCGCCAGGTCAAACCCGGTCCATGCCGGCTTGGCCTGGGCCGCCCGCCGCGATATGCTGTCACGATAATCCTCCTGTCTCACCAGCCATAAAGGACATCGGACATGTACCAACACATCATCGCCGCGCTGGACGGCAGCAGCAATTCGGACAAGGCGCTGCTGGAAGCCATCCGCGTCGCCAAGTTCTGCAAAGCCAGCCTGACCCTGTTCCACATCGCCAGCCTGCGCGATCTGGCGGTGGAAGGCGTCGGCCTGCTCGGCACCCACGAACTGCACGATCAAGCCTTCCGCGACGGCAACCGCGTGCTGGAACAGGCGCGCAAACAGGCGGTGGAAGCCGGCGTGGAACAGGTGCAGATCCACATGGCGGAAAGCTGGGACGGCGGCGCCGACATGGCGGAACTGCTGGTGCGCTACGCGGACAGCCACAAAGCCGGCCTGGTCGTGCTCGGCACCCATGGCCGCAGCGGCATCGCCCATCTGCTGTTGGGCAGCTTCGCCCAGAACCTGCTGCGCCGCGCCAACTGTCCCGTCATGGTTCTGCGCAGCGAGCAAAGCGAGTTCGGCCAAGCGGAATAATAACCGCGACGCGCGGCCCTGGCGATGCCTTCATCATAACAAGGCGTCGCCTCGCGCCGCTCAGCGCTTGCGCGCGTAGATGAAGAACTCGCGGTTGCCGTCGCCGCCGGTGATCGGACTGTCGAACCACTTCAGCAGCTCAAAGCCCTGCTCCCGCACCGCCTCGCTGATCTTGTCCCGCACGCGCGGGTACAGGCTCTCGTCGCGTACGATGCCGCCCCTGGCCAAACCTTCGCGCCCCACCTCGAACTGCGGCTTCACCAGGCTGAGCAGGTGACCGCCGGGACGGATCAAGGGCAGCGCCGAGGGCAGCACCAAGGTCAGCGAAATGAAGGACACGTCGCACACCATCAGGTCGAAAGGCAAACCCTCGTTGGCCGCCAACAGGGCCGCGTGGTCCAGCGCCCTGGCGTTCACCCCTTCGAAATAACGCAGGCGCGCGTCCGTCCGCAGCCGCGGATGCAATTGATCGTGCCCCACGTCCACGCCCACCACTCGCCGCGCGCCCTGCTGCAGCAGGCAATCGCTGAAACCGCCGGTGGACTGGCCCACGTCCAGCGCCAGCGCGTCGTGCGGGTCCAGGCCGGACGACTCCAGCGCGCCCAGCATTTTCAAGCCGCCGCGCGACACGAAACGATCGGATGGATCGGCGGCGATCTCGAAGCGGCTGCCCGGCGCGCATTTCTGGCTGGGCTTGCTCACCGGCGCGCCGTCGCAACGGACGCGCCCCGCGGCGATCAGATTCTGCGCCGCCGTGCGCGAAGCCGCCAGGCCCAGTTCCACCAGCAACACGTCCACTCGCGTCATCGCACCCTCCCCACCATCGACAAAAACCGCACAGCGTGGCAAGCGCGCCGGCCGCTGTCAAGCCAAGACCATGATCTCACCGTGCGTAGGGCCCGCCAACCGCGCTAGAATCGCTAAATGCCAATCCGGCCAGCCGTCGCCCCCGGCGTCGGCAGCCTCAAGCGGAGACATGGATGGATACACATCAACTGGAAGCGCATGAAGTGCGCGTGCTGGGCGCCCTGGTGGAAAAACAGGCGCTGACCCCGGACGCCTACCCGATGACCTTGAACGGCCTGGCCTCGGCCTGCAACCAGCTGACCAGCCGCGAACCGGTGATGCAGCTGTCCGAAGCGGACATCAGCGCGGCGCTGGACAGCCTGATCGCCAAGAAGCTGGCGAGCGAGCGGCTGCCGGCCGGCAGCCGGGTGGCCAAATACGAGCACAGGCTCAATTACGAATGGAATATCGAAGGCGCGCGGCTGGCGGCGCTGGCCCTGCTGATGCTGCGCGGACCGCAAACCTCGGCGGAAATCCGCACCCGTTCCGGCCGCATCTACGGCTTCAGCGGCGTGGAGGAAGTGGAAACCGCTCTCAACGCGCTGGCCGACAAATACCCGCCGCTGGTGCTGAAGCTGGAGCGCCAGCCCGGCGAGCGCGAGGCGCGCTGGGCCCATCTACTCAGCGGCGAGCCGCAATCGCTGCCGGCCGCCGGCGACAACGGCTGCGGCGTGATCGAGGTGGGCATCGCCGGCCGCGTCGCCGCCTTGGAAGCGGAAGTGGCCGCCCTCAAAACCCGGCTGCTGGAGCTGGAGAATTTGCTGGCCAGTGAATAATTCACACTCGAATATTTGGCGGCTCGCCGAACTTGTTACTTAAAAAGCGGTCACTTCCCTTGTTGTCTAACTCACCCAAGAGAAGTGACCCATGAAAACTCTGCATCTGAGCGCCGCCGCCGCGCTGCTCGCCCTGACTGCGGCCGCCCACGCCGCCGATTACAGCTTTATCGCCGGCAAGGACTTCCAGCAATTCAGCCGCACCCCGCAGGGCCTGGGCCTGGGGCTTTCCATCGATTACCTGAACAGCGACCACAAGGGCAACGCCGGCGGCGCCGGCCTGGAGTTCGCGATTCCGCTGGGCCCGGTCACCCTGGCCGGCGGCGGCAAGCTGATGGGCCTGAATCCGGACAGCGGTTCCGGCACCGCCGCCTTGCTCGGCGGCCGCGCCAACATACAGCTGGCGCCCAAGCTCAGCCTCTACGGCCAGGCCTATTACGCCGGCGACAGCATGGCCAGCGGCAGCGTCAAGAACGTCAGCGACCTGGCCGCCGGCGTGCGCTGGAACCCCATTGGACCGTTCACCGTGGAAGCCGGCTATCGCTACTTCGACATCGAGCGCAAGGACAACAACCGCAATCGTCGTCTTGCCGACGGCATGTATATCGGCGCCGGCTTCACCTTTTAAGCCCGGCCCGCCGCCACGAAAAACAGCCCCGCAATGCGGGGCTGTTGCTTGTCGCGGTTCACTCGGCGTGTCGCGCTTCGAACACCGCGTAAGTCTTGCACGCCGGCTCCAGCACCTGCCAGGTACCGACAAAGCCCGCGGGGATCACGAAGTGATCGCCCTGCTTCAACTCCACGCTGTTCCCGGCCTCGTCGCTGACCTTCACTCGTCCTTGCAACAGCGTGCAGAACTCGTGTTCGCTGTAGCGCACTTTCCAGCAGCCCAGCCCGCCGCTCCAGATGCCGGCGTGGAACTGCCCGCTGGGATCGGAATAATGGTTGGCCACGCTTTGCCGGCATTCGCCGGCGACGCGGCGATCCTCGGTCGCCACAAACGATTCCAGCGCCACGTCGTGACGCTGGAACACAATGATATCGCTGGCCTGTTTCATCGCTCTGCTCTCCATGGCTGTTTGAAATTTTCAACACAATGCCATGAAGCAGACAGAATATTCAACTCCCTACCGATTCAATCGCCGCGCCGCCGGCCACATCGCCGCGCACAGCAGCGCCATGGCCATGGGCTGGTACAAGACATACGGCTGATAAGCCGCGCCAAGCAAACCCAGACCGCCGGCGATCAGCAGGTAGTACATCAGGCCCAATAAGGCGCCGGCCGTGCCCTGCACTTGGCGGTAATCCCGCAGGGCCCCCGCCAGCAGCGGCGGAATCGCGCAGCCGAAGGCCGCGGAAATCACCAGTTGGCTGAGCAACAGCACGCCGACGGCCGCGGTCGGCAGCAGACCCGGCCAGCCGCTGAGCAACTGAACCAGGGCCGCCGCGCCGGCGGCCATCAAGGCCAGGCGCGGCAAGCGTTCCGCGCCGCCTCGCGCCGCCAGCCGGCGATTGACCGCGCCGCCGAACAGGCCGCCGGCGGCCACCAGCAAACCGCTGAGGCCGAACAACCAGGCCGGCATGCCCAGCAATTGCAGCGTGAACGGGGCCAGCGTGTAAAAGCCGAACAACAGCAGATTGAAGCCGGCCACCAGCCATACCGTGGCCAGCACCCGCGGATCTCGCGCCATCCTGGCCGCCACCGCGCCCAAGGCCGCCGGCGGCGGCAGGTCCGCCGGCCGGGTCTCGCCGGCCAGCTTCCAGGACAACAGCAGCAACAGCGCCGCCAAGCCGCACAAGGCGGCGAACACGCCCTGATGACCGAAACCGGCCACCAGCACGGCGCCCAGCGGCGGGCCCAAGGCCGGCGACAGCGACAACACCGCGCTGACGGTGGCGAACACCGTCAGCAAGGCCGGGCCTTGATAGCGGTCGCGCAACATGGTCTGCACCACAACCGAACCCGCGCTGGCGCCGAAGGCCAGCAATAGCCTGGCCAGCAGCAGCGCGGTGAAATCGCGGCTCATCACCGCCAGCACCGCGCCCGCGCCGTAACAGGCCAGGGCGGCCAGCAAGGCCGGCCGCCGTCCGTATAGATCGGCCAGCCGGCCCCAGCACACCACGCCGAAGGCGAAAGCCAGAAAGTAGACGCTCATCGTCAACTGCGCCTGACCGGCGCTGACATGGTAAGCCTGGGCGATCTCGGTCAAGGCCGGCGCGTAAATGGTTTCACTCAATTGCGGGAAACCCAGCAATACAATCAGCAGCGCCAGCGGCGCCGCCCGGATCGCGGTTTTCATTTTGTCCTCCTAAAAACAACGAACAGGGATTGTAGGAGGATGAAGGCACGCCTATTATCGATGGATAGCCATAAAACATTGAGAATCGGACAAGATGCCGCGCTACCTGCCCGCCACGGCGCCGGACCCGGACCAGCTCGCCGATCCCATCGTCGGCATGGCCATAGACGCGCCGGCGCCGCATGACTCCGGCCTGCACCGCCATCGCCGCGCGCAGCTGATGTACGCGGTCAGCGGCGTGCTGCAAATCCGCATCGGCCACACCCGCTGCGTGCTGCCGCCGACAATGGCCGCCTGGATTCCCTCGGGGCTGTGGCATCAGGCCGAAACCGGCAAGCCTTTCGCCTATCGCAGCCTGTACTTCGATCCGGTCGTCTATCCCGCGCTGCCGCGGCGGCCGCAGATCATCGCCGTCAGCCCGCTGTTGCGGGAATTGATCGTGCGGGTGGCGGAATGGCCGCTGTCGCCGTTGGAGCCGGCGCAGCAGCGGCTGGTGGAGGTGTTGCTGGACGAGGCCGGCCGCGCGCCGGAGCAGGCGCTGAGCCTGCCGCTGCCGCAAGACCGGCGGCTGCTGCGCATTGCCGAGCAGCTATTGCAACAGCCCGGCGACGAGGCCACGCTGGAGCAATTGGCCGCCCAGGCCGGCGCCAGCGCCCGCACCGTCAACCGGTTGTTCCAACAACAGACCGGGCTCAGCTTCAGCGCCTGGCGGCGGCAATTGAAAATGATGGAGGCCAGCCGACTGTTGGCCGATGGGGAAAGCGTCAGCCGGGTGGCGGCGGAACTGGGCTATGCGCAGGACAGCGCCTTCATCGCCATGTTCCGCCGCCATGCCGGGCTTACGCCCGGCCAGCTCAAACGCTCAATCTGAGAACCGGTTTACGATCTGGGAATGACTCACCACCACAAATGGAAGCGCTGCTTGGGCGACAGATACATCTTGTCGCCCGGCTTGACGCCGAAGGCCTGGTAGAACGGCTCCATATTGCTGGCGGTGCCGATGGGCCGCCACAGGTCCGGCGTGTGCGGGTCCGACACCAGCTGTTTGAGCGTGGCTTCGTCGCGGCTCTTGCTGCGCCAGGATTGGGCGAAGGCGATGAAGAAACGCTGGTCGCCGCTCATGCCGTCCAGCACCTGCGCGTCCTTGCCGGCGAGCGCCAGATGATAGGCCTTGTAGGCCACTTCCAGGCCGGCGTTGTCGGCGATGTTCTCGCCCAGGGTCAGTTCGCCGTTGACATGGTGGCCGGGCACCGGCTGGTAGCGGCCGTATTGCTTGACCAGCTTGCGCGTGGCCGCCTTGAAGCGCGCCTTGTCGCTGGCCGTCCACCAGTTGCGCATATTGCCGTCGCCGTCGAACTGGCTGCCCTGGTCGTCGAAACCATGGCTGATTTCGTGGCCTATGGTGGCGCCTATGCTGCCGTAGTTGACCGCCGGATCGAAGCCGGGATCGAAATACGGCGCCTGCAGGATGGCCGCCGGGAACACGATCTCGTTATTGGCCGGATTGTAATAGGCGTTCACCGTCTGCGGCGTCATGCTCCATTCCTTGCGATCCACCGGCTGGCCCAGCTTGCCGCTCATATAGCGGTAGTTGAACACCGCGATGCGCCGCACATTGCCGGCCAGATCGTCCGGCGCCAGCTGCAGGCCGCCGTAATCGCGCCACTTGTCCGGATAGCCTATCTTCAGCGTGTACTTGGACAGCTTGATATGGGCCTGGCGCTTGGTGGCGGCGCTCATCCAGTCCAGGGTGTCGATGGACTGGTCGTAGGCCTGCAGCAGATTGCGCACCAGTTCGTCGGCCTGGCGCTTGGCCTCCGGCGTGAAATAACGCGCCACATAGAGTTTGCCCAGCGCCTCGCCCAGGCCGCTTTCCACCATGCCCACGCCGCGTTTCCAGCGCGGGCGGTTCTGCTTGCGGCCTTCCAGGGTCTTGCCGTAGAAGTCGAAGTGGGCGTCGACGAAGGCCGGCGTCAGGCTGGGCGCGTAAGCGTCCAGCGTGCGCGCCAGCAGGTAGTTGCGCAGCGTGGACGCGGGCGCGGCCCGCAAGAGCGGCGCCAGCTTGCTCAGATAGCCGGGCTGGTCCAGATTCAACTGCTTGGCGGCGTCCAGGCCGGCGTCGCTCAGCAAGGCCGGCCAATCGTAGCCGGGCTGCCGGCGCGCCAACTCGGCCAGGCTCAGCTTGTTGTAGGTTTTCTGGATGTCGCGGTTCTCGACATTGGTCCACTGGATTTTCGCCAGCCGGGTCTCGAAAGCCAGCACGTCGCGGGCGCGGCTTTGCGGCTGGTCCAGTTCCGCCAGCGCGAACAGCCGCTCCAGATAACTCAAATAGGCCTTACGCGCGGCGGCGAAGTCGGCGGACTTGCCCAGATAGTAGTCCTGGTCCATCGCCAGACCGGATTGGCCGACGCCGGCCAGGTAGGCGGCGGAATCCTTGGGGTCCTGGCCGACATAGAAGCGGAACGGCGTATCCACCGGCTGATCCTGCAGGCGGCCCATATAACGGACCGCCTCCGCCGCCGAGCCCAGGCCGGCCACGGCCCGCAGAGATTCGCGCAGCGGCTCCAGCCCGCGCCGGGCGACGACGTCCTCGTCCATGAAGCTGCGATACAGCGCGGCGATCTGCCCCGCCTCGGCATCCGTCCCCTGCCCGGCCTGTTCTATCAACTGGCGCAGCCGTTCCAGATTGCGGTCCGCCAAAGCCTCCGCCACGCCCGCCGAGGAACGCTCGGCCGGAATCACCGTGCGCTGGATCCAGCGGCCATTGGCGTGCAGCGACAGATTGTCCTGTACTCTCACCGCCGGATCGATACCGTTCAAATCAATGCCGTAGCGGCCATAATCCAGGCCGCCGTCCGCCCAGGCGCCGGCCGCGCACAGCAAGGCCGCCAAGGGCAGCAGTCTGCTCATCTTCAATGTTTTCCCCTTTGTTTTTGTCTTAGAACGTGTTTACGCTCTCGCGAGCTAAGGCGAGACAAGACCGAAACGAGCGAAAAAGCGGAATGTACACGCGGTACATGAGCATTTTGAGCTTGTCCTCACCGCGCAACGCTTCATGACGCGCAGCAGATCGTAAACAGGTTCTTACTGCGGCGCGGCGGACCCAGCCGGCCTATCCACTGTAAAACTCGGCCCTCAGTCTTTCCGCGTAGGCCGCCAGATTCAGCCGCGCCGCCACCAGCGCCCGCGACGGGGTTTCCCCCATCGCATCGGTCAAGGCGCCGCTGACGAAGGCGTAAACGCTGGCGTCTATCCAGGTGGCGGTCTCGCCCATGAAATAACGCTGCTCGCCCAACAAGGCTGACAGCGCCGCCACGTCCGCCTCCAGCAGCCGCAGGCGCTCCGCCGCGCTGAAACGGCCCATGCCCTGCCCCCATAGATTGGCGCGCACCTTGCGCCGCACCAGCGTCGTCACCAAGCCGCGCAGCAAGGCCGGCACGCCTTTGAAAAACGCGCTGGGCCCGCGCGCGAAGTGTTCGTCCACCATCCAGCGTTCATGCACGATGCCCCAGTAGAAATGATCGCCCAGCATGCAGTCCACGCTCCAGGCCAGCGCCTTCTGCGCCTCGCTGAGACCGGCATCCAGCGTGAGGCCGTGCTTGTCCGCCAGATGCAGGCGGATCAGCGTGGAGTCCGCCACGATCTGGCCGTCGTCGTCGATATAAGGCAGCTTGCCCTTGGGCGCCTTACGCATATCGCCGCGCACGCGGCGGTAGGACAGGCCCGACAGCTTCAGCAGCAGGTCCGCCTTCATCACGAAGGGGCTGGGGTCCACCAAGCCCATGGCTGGGCCGAACTGATACAGGGTGATCATCAAGCGCCTCCCGCGGCAGACATGACATTGAACTGAAGCAGACTAGCACGCCGCCGGGAAGGCGCGCGAGAGGGCGGGCGCGAAAAGGGGAAGGACGCCTAATCCGCCGCGCAAGCCCGCAGCCAGTCCATCACCGCCCACACCCGCGGCGACGGCGCTTGCGGCGCGCGCACCAGGTAATAAGCCTGCGGCCCCAGCGGTTGAAACGGCCCCAGCGGCAGCATCAGTTCGCCGCGTTCCAGCTGCCGCTGCACCAAACGACGCCGACCCAGCGCCACGCCGGCGTGATGCGCGGCCGCCTGCGCGCATAGGTCGGAACGGTCGAAGCTGATGCCCCGCGGCGGCAAGGCCACGTTCTGCCGCCGCGCCCACTCCCGCCATTCGGCGTCGTGAGCCGCCCGTTCCCAGGCCTGGGCGTCGTGCAGCAGCCGGCATGCGGCCAGGGCCGCCGGATTGTCGCGCAGGCCGTGCCGCTCCGCGTACTCCGGGCTGCACACCGGCGCCACCTGCTCGTCCATCAGACGCTGCGCGTCCAGGCCGGGAAACTCGCCGGCCGAGTAATACAGCGCCAGGTCTATATTCCAGGCGCGGAAGTCCACCATCTCGTTGCCGCTGCGGATGTCCAGCGCAATGCGCGGATAGCGCGCGGCGAAATCCGCCAGCCGCGGCGCCAGCCAGCATTGCGCCAACGAGGGCCGCGCATACAAGGCCACCGCGCCGGCCGGCTCGGCGTCGTCCTGTGGATTCAGCGCCGCCTCCAGCTGAGCCTGACCGGCCAGCCAGGCCTGATAGATGCGTTCGCCGTCCTCGCTCAGCCTCAGGCTGCGGGTCAGCCGCAGGAACAGGCGAGTGCCCAGCGCCCGTTCCAGCCGGGCGATGCGATGGCTGACCGCGCTGGCGCTCAGGCACAGTTCCTCGGCGGCGCGGGCGAAGCTCAGATGCCGCGCCGCCGCCGCGAAGGTGTGCAGATTGGACCATTGCGCGCCGTCCAGCCGGACACCGGCGCGCGGGGGAAGATTCAGCATATCGCCAGCATCGTTCACGCCGACAGCCGCCGCCGGCCTTCCGCCAGATAGGCGTCCATTTCCGCCGGCGGCACCATGCCGCCGCCGGTGCCCCACACCAGATGGCTGGCGCGCGACAGCCGCTCCGGGCTCAAGCCCGTCCGCTGGCGATAGCCTTGGGTCTCGCTCAACACCCACAGCGGCCCCGGCATGCCGGCCAGCGCCGACGGCTCCAATCGCAGCCCCTGCTCGCGCTCCAGCATGGCCAGCAAGCGGTAGAGCTCGCCATCGTCCACCGTGTAATAGCCGTCTATCAGCCGCTGCATCGCGCGCCCGACAAAGCCGGACGGACGGCCCACCGCCAGGCCGTCGGCGGCGGTCAGATTGTCGATGCCGAAATCCTGCACCGCCACCTCATCATGCAGCCCGGTGTAAACGCCCAGCAGCATGCAGGGCGCGTGGGTGGGTTCGGCGAACAGGCAATGCACGGCGTCGCCGAAAGCCAGCTTGAGGCCGAAAGCGACCCCGCCCGGCCCGCCGCCGACACCGCAGGGCAGATACACCAGCAGCGGGTGTTCGGCGTCCACCAGGACGCCCTGCTCCGCCAATTGGCCGCGCAGACGCTCCGCCGCCACCGCGTAACCAAGGAATAGATTGACTGAATTCTCGTCGTCGACGAAATGACAGCGCGGATCGGACGCCGCCTGTTTGCGGCCTTCGGCCACCGCCACGCTGTAATCGGACGGATACTCGACCACCTCGACCCCATGGCTGCGCAGCAAGTCCTTCTTCCACTGCCGCGCGTCCGCCGACATATGCACGCTGGCCTGGAAGCCCAGCTTGGCGCTGATGATGCCGATGGACAGGCCCAGGTTGCCGGTGGAGCCCACCGCCACCCGGTAGCCGCCGAAGAAGGCCCGCGCCTCGGCGCTGTCCAGTCCGGCGTAGTCGTCCCCCTCCCGCAGCAAGCCATGACTCAGCGCCAAGCTTTCCGCGTGCTTCAATACCTCGTAAATGCCGCCGCGCGCCTTGATGGAGCCGGAAATCGGCAGCAGATTGTCCGCCTTCAGCCACAGGCCGCCGCCGTCCGCCAACCCGGCCTCGGCCCATAAGGCCGCGCGCATCGCCGGCAGCGGCAGCAGCGGCGATTCGATGATGCCGCCGCTGGCGGCCGCGTCCGGAAACACCCGCGCCAGATAGGGCGCGAAGCGGCGCAAGCGCGCATCGGCGTCCGCGACGTCGGCCCGGCTCAGGCCCACGTCGGCCAGCGCTTCCGCCGCCAGCGCCAGCGCGGGGTTGAACCAGCTCAAAGGCTGCAAGGCCATCATGGGCGTCAATAAGGGGTGGCTGGCCTGCCAGTCGGCCACGGTCTTGCCGGCAATCGTCGCTTGCATCGCGCGCTCCATGGAATCGAAGACCCGATTAAACCGCGCCGCGCCGCCGCTGGCAAAAGACGATTGCGCAGCCGACGGCTGACGCTGGATCAGCCATGCTCGCGCGCGAGCTTGCCAGACACCGGGGCGCATCGCCTATGATGGGCGCATCGTCCGCCGCCAGGAGTCGCCGTGCACGCCACAATCACCCGTCTGTTCCCGCTATGGGCCTTGCTGCTGTCCGCCGTCGCTTACCAGCGGCCGGCGGCGTTCACCCCGCTGCTGCCGCATACCGGTCTGCTGCTGGCGGTGATCATGTTCGCGATGGGGCTGACGCTGACGCTGGACGATTTCAAACGGGTGCTGAGCCGGCCGGCGCCGGTGCTGGCCGGCCTGGGTCTGCACTATCTGGTAATGCCGCTGGCGGCCTGGGCGCTGGCGCGGCTGTTCCAGATGCCGCCGCAGCTGGCCATCGGCATGATTCTGGTGGGCAGCGTCGCCAGCGGCACCGCGTCCAATGTGATCATCTATCTATCGCGCGGCGACGTGGCGCTGTCGGTCACCATTTCCTCGCTGTCAACGCTGGTCGGCGTGGCGGCCACGCCACTGCTGACCCGGCTGTACGTGGACGCGGCGATCAAGGTGGAAGTGGCGGCGATGCTGCTGAGCATTCTGCAGATCGTCATCCTGCCGATAGGACTGGGCCTGCTGGCCCATCGCTTCTTCGCGCCCCAGGTCCGCCGGCTGGAGCCCTTGCTGCCGCTGTTGTCGATGCTGGCCATCGTCGCGCTGATCGCCGCCATCGTCGCCGGCAGCAAGAACCATATCGCCGCGGTGGGCGGGCTGACCATTCTGGCGGTGATGCTGCACAACGCCATCGGCCTGTTGGGCGGGTATTGGGGAGGACGCTTGCTGGGCTTCGACGAATCGGTGTGCCGCACGCTGGCGATCGAGGTGGGCATGCAGAACTCCGGCCTGGCCGCCCAGCTGGGCAAGGCCTACTTCAGCCCGCTCGCGGCCTTGCCCGGCGCGCTGTTCTCGGTCTGGCACAATATTTCCGGCTCGCTCTTGGCCGGCTATTGGCGGGACAAGCCCGCCGAGCGGGGGCGTCAAGCGTCGCGGGCCGGCACGCAGCAAAGCTTGTAACGACGCATGACGCGGCTTGCAAAACCGAGCAGGATCAGCCTTCCACCCGCCAATGCCCGCTCTTGCCGCCCTCTTTCTCCAGCAGCCGCACGCCGTCGATGACCATGCCGCGGTCCACCGCCTTGCACATATCGTAAATGGTCAGCAGGCCGACGTTGGCCGCGGTCAGCGCCTCCATCTCCACCCCGGTCTGGCCGCTGCATTCGGCGGTGACCTCGATGCGCACGGCGTTGTCGGCCTCCAGCAGTTCGAAGTCCACCGCCACCCGGGTCAGCGCGATCGGGTGGCAGAGCGGAATCAGGTCCGCGGCCTTCTTGGACGCCATGATGGCGGCGATGCGGGCGATGCCGAGCACATCGCCTTTTTTATGGCCGCCGTCCTTCACCAGCGCGAAGGTGGCGGGCAACATGTGGATGCGGCCTTCGGCCACCGCGCGGCGGCGGCTGTGCGCCTTGGCGCCGACGTCGACCATATGGGCCTGGCCGCCGGCGTCGAAATGAGTCAATTTTGACATGGGTTCATTACTCCTCCGGCCCGCTTAGAACCTGTTCGAAGTCTGCTGCGCTTCAGCGATACGGCGTTAAAAACCAGCTCAAAATGCTCATGTACCACTCGTACATTCCGCTTTTTCGCTCGTTTTCGCCTTGTCTCGCCCTTGCTCGCAAGACCTTGAACAGGCTCTTAGGACAGCAGCCGGTAAATCAGCCAGAAGGCGCTGACCAGCACTACCAGGCCGCCGCTCCAGCGGGCGATGCGGCCGAGATAGCGCAGGTAGAGCGGATTGCGGGTCAATAGGTAACAGACGCCTGCCCAGCCCAGCAGCAGGATGGTGACGAGCAGCCACAGGCGCCAGAAACCAAACACCGCTAGGCCACCTCCGGCAGCCGGTGGAAGCTGGACGGCGCGTCCAGCGGGTCGTCGTAGCTGACGTATTCCCAGGCTTCCGGCGTCTCCAGCAGCTTGCGCAACAGCTTGTTGTTCATCGCGTGGCCGGATTTGTGGCCGGAAAAGGCGGCGATCAACGGGTGGCCGATGATGTAGAGGTCGCCGATGGCGTCCAGGATTTTGTGGCGAACGAATTCGTCCGGGAAACGCAGGCCTTCCGGATTCAGCACGTATTCGTCGTCGATGACGATGGCGTTATCCAGGCTGCCGCCGCGGCCCAGGCCATGGTTGCGCATGTACTCCACCTCGTGCATGAAGCCGAAGGTGCGCGCGCGGCTGATCTCGTCGGTATAGGAATGACGCGCGAAATCCACCGCCACCGTCTGCGGCGCCAGATTGAAGGCCGGATGGTTGAAGTCGATGGACAGCGTGACCTTGAAGCCCTCGTGCGGCTCCAGCTTCACCCACACGCCGCGCTCTTCCACGGCCACCGTCTGGGTGACGCGGATGAAGCGCTTCTTGGCGTGCTGCTCGACCACGCCCGCGGTCTGCAACAGGTAAATGAAAGGGGCGGCGGATCCGTCCATGATGGGGATCTCCGCCGCCGTGACCTCAATCACGAGGTTGTCGATGCCAAAGCCCGCCAGGGCCGACATCAAATGCTCGATCGTGCCGACACGCACGCCGGTGTCTGTCACCAGCGTGGAGGAGAGTCGCGTGTCGTTGACGAGCGATGGATCCACTTTCACCGTCACCGGCTCGGGCAAGTCGGTGCGGCGAAAGACGATCCCGGTGTCGGGCGCGGCCGGCAGCAGGGTGAGCTTCACCCGCTCGCCGGAGTGCAAACCCACACCCGTGGCGCTTATCGCTTGTTTCAGCGTGCGCTGCAATATCATGTCGGGCTTCTCGAACGAATGGGAATGCCCGATTCTAGCACAGTCAAAAACCGCACTTTATTGATTGATTTGCAGTATTAAATAGCTTTCTTCTATAGCGGCTCCGCCTCAGTCCGCCTGCTTGCGCAGGAAGGCCGGGATGTCGTAGCTTTCGCTCACTTCCGGGTTGGAGAAGTCCATGGACGGCGCGGCGCGGCGACGGCCCTGGCGCATGATGGCCGGGGTGTCGAAGTCGTCGTAGCTGACCACTTCCACCGCGCGGTCGTCGGTGCCGGTCTTGACGATCTTGATGTATTCCGGACGCTCCTCGGTATTGCGCGCGGTCTTCTTCTGACCCAGGCCGGTGGCGATCAAGGTCACGCGGATGGTGTCTTCCGGCATGTCTTCCACTTCGGCGGTGCCGAACTTGATCTGCGCGTCTTCGTCCGCGTACTGGCGCACGATGCCCATGATTTCGCGATACTCGCTCATCTTCAGGCAACCCGGCGCGGTGGAGATGTTGACCAGCACGCCGCGCGCGCCTTCCAGCGTGATGTTGTCCAGCAACGGGCTGGCCACGGCCTGTTCGGCGGCCACGCGAGCGCGGTCGATGCCGGAGGCGTAGGCGGAGCCCATCATCGCCAGGCCCATTTCGCTCATCACGGTGCGCACGTCGGCAAAGTCGACGTTGATCAGGCCCGGGCAAGTGATCACCTCGGCGATGCCGGCCACCGCGCCCTTGAGCACGTCGTCGGCGGCGCGGAAGGCTTCGCGCATGGTCACGTCGTCGCCCAGCACTTCCATCAGTTTTTCATTGGGGATCACGATCAGCGAATCGACGTGCTTTTTCAGATCCTCGATGCCGTTCTGCGCCACTTTCATGCGCTTGCCTTCGTGCTCGAACGGCCGGGTGACCACGCCCACGGTCAGGATGCCCATTTCCTTGGCCACTTCGGCCACCACGGGCGCCGCGCCGGTGCCGGTGCCGCCGCCCATGCCGGCGGTGACGAACACCATATTGGAGCCGCGCAGCATCTCGGCGATGCGTTCGCGGTCTTCCAGCGCCGCGCTGCGGCCCACTTCCGGATTGGCGCCCGCGCCCAGGCCGCGGGTCAGATTGTTGCCCAGCTGCAGCTTCTGCGGCGATTTGTTGCGCAGCAGCGACTGAGCGTCGGTGTTGGCGCAGATGAACTCCACGCCGTGCACATTGCCGTCGATCATATTGTCGATGGCGTTGCAACCGCCGCCGCCGACGCCGATGACTTTGATGATCGCCACATTGGCGGTTTCTTGCATAACTTCAAAGACCATTCCGCTCATTTTCCTCTCCTCAATAAAGATGAGCTACCGACTTCATATACATCTGCCCGATCGCTATCGTGGCCAGCGAGTGCGCCGGCCGCGTAGCGCTTAGAAATTGCCAGCGAACCACGCCTTCATGCGCGTGAACATCTGGCCCACACCCGCCGTCTCCACCTTGGGGCCGGCATGCGTTTGAATCTGATCCTTGCCGTACAACAGCAGGCCGACGCCGGTGGAGAAGCGCGGGGTCTTCACCACTTCCGCCAGGCCGCCCACATACTTGGGCACGCCGACGCGCACCGGCATGTGGAACACTTCTTCCGCCAGCTCCACCATGCCGGGCATCAGGCTGGCGCCGCCGGTCAGCACGATGCCGGAGGACAGCAAATCCTCGAAGCCGCTGCGGCGCAGTTCCTGCTGCACCAGCTGGAACAACTCTTCCACCCGCGGCTCCACCACTTCGGCCAGCGTGGCGCGCGACATCTGCCGCGGCCCGCGCTCGCCCACGCCCGGTACTTCTATCATCTGGCTCGGGTCCGCCATCGCCACCAGCGCCACCGCGTGCTGGATCTTGATGTCCTCGGCTTCCTTGGTCGGGGTGCGCAAGGCCATGGCGATGTCGTTGGTGATCTGATCGCCGGCGATCGGAATCACCGCGGTGTGGCGGATCGCGCCGTTGGCGTAGACCGCGATATCGGTGGTGCCGCCGCCGATGTCGATCAGGCACACGCCCAGATCTTTTTCGTCTTCCGACAGCACCGCGATGGCGGAGGCCATCGGTTGCAGCACCAGGTCGGACACTTCCAGACCGCAGCGGCGCACGCACTTGGTCACGTTCTGGGCGGCGGACACCGCGCCGGTGACAATGTGCACCTTGGCTTCCAGCCGCACGCCGCTCATGCCCAGCGGTTCGCGCACGCCTTCCTGACCGTCGATGCTGTATTCCTGGGTCAGGATGTGCAGCACCTGATGGTCCGGCGGGATGGTCACCGCGCGCGCGGTTTCAATCACGCGGTCGATGTCCATCTTGGTGACTTCGCGATCCTTGATCGCCACCATGCCGTGCGAGTTCACGCTCTTGATGTGGCTGCCGGCGATGCCGGCGAACACTTCGTGAATCTTGCAGTCGGCCATCAGTTCCGCCTCTTCCAGCGCGCGCTGGATGGCCTGCACCGTGGATTCGATGTTCACCACCATGCCGCGCTTCAAACCGCGCGACGGGGTGTGGCCCATGCCGACGATATTGAGTTGGCCGTCCTCCAGGACTTCTGCGACGATCGCCACGATCTTGGATGTGCCGATGTCGAGGCCAACCAGCATGTTCTTGCTTTCCTTTGGTTTGCTCACCTGTCGCTCCAACTGCTAATTACTTGTTTCCCTTGGCCGGCGGCGCCTTGTAATCGGGCATCCGCACGGCGAATCCATTCGGGTAGCGCATATCCACGTATTCCACGTGATACGGCAACGCCGCCAATTTGCTCTTCCAGTACTGGGCGAAGCGGCGGGCGCGCGGACTCACGTCGTTGCGTCCCAGCTCCAGCTGCACCTGGTTGTCCAGCCCCACTTTCCAGGCGCGGCGGCTGGACAGCCACAGCGCCGCCGGCTTGACGCCCGCCGGGGCCAGATCCTGCCGCAGCCCTCCCAGCATTTCGCTCATGTCCTTCTCTGCCCCCGCCGGCCCGTAAAACACCGGCAGGTCCTGGTCGCTGGCGGCGTCGAACCGCTCTCCTCGGGTATTGACCAGGCCGTTCTCTCCCCAGCGCGCAAGCGCCACATGCTCTTCCACCGAAATGTCCAGCGCGTCCGGCCAGCGCCGCCGCACCTGGGCATCCCGCACCCACGGCAATTTGCCGAAGGCCGCCCGCGTCTTGTCGATGTCCAGCGTGAAGAAGGTGCCGGACAGCTCATGCTCGGCAATGAACTTCAGCTGTTCCGGCGTCACGCGTTTCATGTCGCCGCGAATCTGGATCTTCTTCACCGGAAACACCGGAGCGTGCGTCAACCAGAACCCTCCTGCATACAGCAACATCAGCGCTGCGGCGGCCAGCATCAGATTGGCCAGGCCTCTAAGCAGCCGATGGTTATCCCACATGCACCATATCCAGCACCTTGAGGCACAAATCCTCGTAACTGATGCCCATCGCCCGCGCCGCCATCGGCACCAGGCTGTGGCTGGTCATGCCCGGATTGGTGTTGGCTTCCAACAGGTAAATGCCGCCGGCTTCGTCCATCAGGAAATCCACCCGGCCCCAGCCGCGGCCGCCCAATACGCGGAAAGCCGCCAGCGACAGTTCGCGCGCGCGCGTCTCCACGTCTTCGCTCAGGCCGGACGGGCAACGGTAGACGGTGTCGTCGCGGAAATACTTGGCGTCGTAGTCGTAAAACTCGGTCGCCGGTTCGATCTTGATGGTCGGATACGCCGTGTCGCCGATCACCGCGCAGGTGTATTCGCCGCCGCCGATGAAACGCTCGGCGATCACGATGCTGTCGTATTTGCGCGCCTCTTCAAACGCCGCCTTCAGTTCGCCCGGCTGCTTGACCTTGGTCACGCCGATGCTGGAGCCCTCGGTGGCCGGCTTGACGAAGATGGGCAGGCCCAGCTTGGCTTCCACCGCGGCGAAGTCGCTGTTCTCGTCCAGCAGTTCGAAGGCCGGGATCGGCAGGCCGGCGCCCTGCCACAGCAGCTTGGTGCGCCATTTGTCCATGCAGATCGCCGACGCCATCACGCCGCAACCGGTATACGGCAGGCCCATGCTTTCCAGCACGCCCTGCAGGGTGCCGTCTTCGCCGAAGGGCCCATGCAGGATGTTGAACACGCGGTCGAAACCCTCGTCCTTCAGCGCGCTCAGCGGCTGTTCCGACGGATCGAACTTGTAAGCGTCCACGCCACGGGATTGCAGGGCTTTGAGCACGCCGGCGCCGCTCATCAGCGACACTTCGCGCTCGGAGGAACTGCCGCCCATCATCACCGCCACCTTGCCGTACTGCTTCATTGCCTTGTCCTTGTCATTCATCATCACGCGCCCGCCGCCACTTTGGCCGGCACCGCGCCGATGGAGCCCGCGCCCATGGTCACCACCACGTCGCCGTCGCGAGCTTGATCGAAAATGGTCTGCTGCATCTCGGCGATGTCCTCGACGAACACCGGCTCCACCTTGCCCTGCACCCGCACCGCGCGCGCCAAGGCGCGGCCGTCGGCGGCCACGATGGGCGCTTCGCCGGCGGCGTAGACTTCGGACAGCAGCAAGGCGTCCACGCTGGACAGCACTTTGACGAAGTCTTCAAACAGGTCCCGAGTGCGGGTGTAGCGGTGCGGCTGGAAGGCCAGCACCAGACGCTTGTCCGGGAAGGCGCCGCGCACCGCGGCCAGCGTGGCGGCCATTTCCACCGGGTGATGGCCGTAATCGTCCACCAGGGTGAAGCTGCCGCCATCCTTGGCCGGCACTTCGCCGTAACGCTGGAAGCGGCGGCCGACGCCGGCGAACTCGGCCAGGCCTTGCTGGATCGCTTCCACGCTGGCGCCGCACTCCAGGCCGATGGCGATGGCGGACAGCGCGTTGAGCACGTTGTGGCGGCCCGGCATGTTCAGCACCACCGGGAAGCGCACTTCCTTGCCGTTCTTCACCACCACGTCGAAATGCATCTGGCCGGCGGCGGCGCGCACGTTCTCGGCGTAGATGTCGGCGGAGTCGTCCAGACCGTAGGTGGTCACCGGCTTGGTGATGCGGCCGCGGATCTCGCGCACATTGGGGTCATCCACGCACAGCACCGCGCGGCCGTAGAACGGCAGCCGCTGCAGGAAGTCGACGAAAGCCTGCTTGAGCTTGTCGAAGCTGTGGTCGTAGGTGTCCATGTGGTCGGCGTCGATATTGGTCACCACCGCCATCACCGGAGTCAGATGCAGGAAGGAGGCGTCCGATTCGTCGGCCTCGGCCACCAGGAACTCGCCGGAGCCCAGGCGCGCATTGGTGCCGGCCGCGGTCAGCTTGCCGCCGATGACGAAGGTGGGGTCCAGGCCGGCCGCGCCCAGCACCGAAGCGGTCAGGCTGGTGGTGGTGGTCTTGCCGTGGGTGCCGGCGATGGCGATGCCCTGCTTGAAGCGCATCAGTTCCGCCAGCATCAGCGCGCGCGGGATCACCGGGATCTTGTTGGCGCGCGCTTCCAGCACTTCCGGATTGTCGGCCTTGACCGCGGTGGAGGTCACCACCACGTCGGCGCCGTGCATATAGGTGGCGTCGTGGCCGTAGAACACGCGGATGCCCTGATCGATCAGCCGCTTGCTGGTGGCGCTTTCCGCCATGTCGGAGCCGGACACGGTAAAGCCCAGGCCGTGCAGCACCTCGGCGATGCCGCACATGCCCACGCCGCCGATGCCGACGAAATGTATGTGTTTGACCCTGTGTTTCATGTCTGTGTCTCTGCTTGAGCGCTCGTATGACGCTCTGTCATTCCCGGGCCAGCTGCTGGCACAGGTCGGCCACCCGGCCGGCCGCGCCGGAACGCGCCAGCGCGCGCGCGCGTTCGGCCTTGTCCAGCAACTGCTCTCTATCCAAACCCGCCAGCAGGCCCGCAAGCCCGTCGGCGTTCAATTCTTTCTGCGGCAGATGCCAGGCCGCGCCGGCCTGCGCCATCCACTCGGCGTTGTCGCGCTGATGGCCGGTGGTGGACACCACCAGCGGCACCAGCACGCTGGGCACGCCGGCCGCGCACAATTCGCTGACCGTGATCGCGCCGGCGCGGCAGATCACCAGGTCGCACTCGGCCAGGCGCTGCGGCATATCGTCGACGAAGGGCAGCAGTTCCACTTGCTCCCGCAGGCCCGCGGCCTGATACGCGGCCTCGACCGCGCCGAAATTCGCCTCGCCGGTCTGATGCGTCAGTCGCGGCCGCTTGTCGGCCGGCAGCTTGGCCATCGCCTGCGGCAGCGTTTCATTCAATACCTTGGCGCCCAGGCTGCCGCCCACCACCAAGACCTTCAGCGGGCCGCTGCGGCCGGCGAAGCGCTCCGCCGGCGCGGCGATGCCCTCGATCTCGCCACGCACCGGATTGCCGGTGACCAGCGCCTTGCCGTTGCGCGCCGCGTCGCCGTCGAAACCGCAAGCCAGTTTCTTGGCGAAGGGCAGCAAGGCCTTATTGCTCAACAACAGGCCGGCGTCGGCGTTGACCAGGACCAGCGGTTTCCACAGCAGGCCCGCCATCACGCCGCCGGGCAGGCAGACGTAACCGCCCATGCCCAGCACCACGTCCGGGCGGTGACGGAAAATCTGCGCCGCGCTGCTGAAGAAAGCGCCGGCCAGCTGCAGCGCGCCCTTGAGCGAGCCCAGCAGGCCCTTGCCGCGCACGCCGTGGAAATTCAGCCGCTCCAGCGGAATGCCGGTCGGCGGCACCAGCTTGTTCTCCATGCCGCGCCGAGTGCCCAGCCACACCACCTTCCAGCCCCGGCTTTGCAATTCCTTGGCCACGGCGAGGCCGGGGACGATGTGTCCACCCGTGCCAGCCGCCATCACCATGACCGTGCGATTCGCCATCTCTATCCGTTCCGTTAACTCTCGTTGCCGCACATCATGCGCCGGTTTTTGCTTCGCCCTTCGGACTCGCAGAAACCGCCACCCTACGGGCTTACGCCCTAAGGCGCCTGACAGCGCTGCTCATGCGCGGCTACACTTTGTAGCCGCGCATGATGCGGCGGTTTTCATAATCAACCCGCAGCAGCACCGCCACCGCGATCAAATTCATCAACATCGCCGAGCCGCCGAAAGACATCAGCGGCAAGGTCAAACCCTTGGTCGGCAGCAGACCCATATTCACCCCGATGTTGAAAAACACCTGGATGCCGAGCCAGATGCCCAGACCCTGCGCCACCAGCGACTGGTAGTAACGCTCCAGCTTTTTCGACTCCACGCCGATGTGAAAGGCGCGGCGCACGATCCAGGCGTACAGACCGACCACCACGCAGATGCCGGCAAAGCCGAACTCTTCCGAAATCACCGCCATGATGAAGTCGGTGTGCGCCTCCGGCAGGTAAAACAATTTCTCTATGCTGCCGCCCAGACCGACGCCGAACCACTCGCCGCGACCGATGGCGATCAAGGAGTGCGACAGCTGGTAGCCCTTGCCGTACGGGTCGTCCCACGGGTCCATGAAGCCCAGCACCCGCTTCAGCCGGTACGGCGAGGAAATGATCAACACCACGATGGCGCCCACCGCCATCACCGCCAGCCCGCTGAAGATGCGCATATTGATGCCGCCGAGGAAGAGCACGCCCATCGCGATGCTCATCACCACCATCAGCGCGCCGAAGTCCGGCTCGCGCAGCAGCAGGAAGGCCACCACCACCATGGCGGCGAACATCGGCGCGAAGCCTTCCTTCAAGCTGTGCAGCAAATGGCTCTTGCGCACGGTGTAATCCGCCGCGTACAACACGGTGGCGAACTTCATCACCTCAGACGGCTGCAGGTTCAGCACGATCAGGTTGATCCAGCGCCGCGAGCCGTTGACCATCTTGCCGATGCCGGGAATCAGCACCAGCACCAGCAAGACCAGTCCGATCAGGAAAATCTTGCCGGAGTACTTCTGCCAGAACGCCGTTGGAATCTGGAAGGCGATATAGGCCGCGCTCAGCCCGATCGTCATGAAGATCATGTGACGGATCAGGTAGAAGTAGCGGTTGTGCGTGGCCGCGTCGGCCTCGGCGTAGGCGATGGACGCCGAGTACACCATCACCAGGCTGATCGACAACAGCAGGGCCAGCGCCCAGGACAGCGCCTCGTCGAACGGCTTGATGGCGGCGTAACGCCGGGCTCCGTGCACGATCATGGCCGCGTCGCCTCCGCTTGCCGCGCCTTCCACTCGCGCACGGCGTCGATGAACACCTGGGCGCGATGCGCGTAGTTGCGGAACATGTCCAGACTGGCGCAGGCCGGCGACAGCAACACCACGTCGCCCGGCTGCGCCAGTTCCGCCGCGCGGCGGGTGGCTTCTTCCAGCGTCTCGCAGTCGTGCAAGGGCAAGCCGGTGGCGGACAGCGCGGCGCGGATCTTGCCGGCGTCGCGGCCGATCAACAGCACGGCGCGGGCGATGCGGCGGCAGGCCGGCGCCAGCGGCGCGAAGTCCTGGCCCTTGCCGTCGCCGCCGGCGATCAACACCACCGGACGGGTCATGCCGTTCAGCGCCGCCTCGGTGGCGCCGACATTGGTGCCCTTGGAATCATCGATAAACGCAACCGAGGCGATTTCGTCTACCAGCTCGACGCGATGTTCCAAACCATGGAAGGTTTTCAGTCCTTGCAGCAGCGCGGCGCGCGGTGCGCCCACGGCTTCGCACAAGGCCAGCGCGGCCAGCGCGTTGGCGGCGTTGTGCAGGCCTTGCAAACGCATCTCGGCGCAATCGAAGGCCCGCTCGCCGTCCAGGCTCAGCCAGTAGCGGCCGTCATCCTGCCGCAACGCGTATCCGGCATCCTCTGTCAGCGAGAACCATTTGACCGCGCGGCCGGGGCGAACCATCGCGCGCACCAGCGCGTCGTCGCGGTTCAGCACCTGGACGCCGGCGCCGTGGAACACCCGGGTCTTGGTGTGGGCGTAGTCCAGCAGATCGTCGTAACGGTCCAGGTGGTCCTCGGAAATATTCAGCACCGTGGCGGCATCGGCCTCCAGCGTAAATGTGGATTCCAGTTGAAAACTGGACAGCTCCAGCACCCACACGTCTGGGCGCTTGCCGCTTTGCTCGCGTTCCAGCTGCGCTTCCAGCACCGCCAGGCCGATATTGCCGGCCACCACCGCGTCCAGGCCGGCGGCGGCGCACAGATGGCCCGCCAGGCTGGTGACCGTGCTCTTGCCGTTGGAACCGGTAATGGCGATCACCTTGCTGCCGTCGCCGCGGATCGCGCGCGCCAGCACTTCGATATCGCCGATCACCTCGCCGCCGGCTTGGCGGTAGGCGGCGACGGCCGGGTGTTTCAGCGGCACGCCCGGGCTCAGCACCAGCAAGTCGGCGTCGGCGAAGGTCTGGGCGCTGAAATCGCCGGCGCGCACTTCCGCCTGCGGCAGGAAGGCGCGCAGCTCGGCCACGCGCTCGGCCGACGGCTTGGCGTCGGCCACGCTCACGCGCGCGCCGTGCGCGGCCAGGTAGCGCGCGGCCGCCAGGCCCGAGCCTCCCAAGCCCACCACCACGACGTGACGATTCGCGTAGTCCATAGTCTTCCTCAACGCAGCTTGATGGTGGACAGGCCGGCCAACACCAGCATCATGGTGATGATCCAGAAACGCACCACCACTTGCGTTTCCTTCCAGCCCTTCAACTCATAGTGGTGATGCAGCGGCGCCATGCGGAACACCCGCTTGCCGGTGAGCTTGAACGAAGCCACCTGGATCATCACCGACAGCGCTTCCACCACGAACAGGCCGCCCATGATCAAGAGCACGATTTCCTGACGCACGATCACCGCCACGGTGCCCAGCGCCGCGCCCAGCGCCAGCGCGCCGACGTCGCCCATGAACACCTGGGCCGGATAGGCGTTGAACCATAAAAATCCCAAGCAAGCGCCGCACATCGCCGCGCAGAACACCACCACCTCGTGGGCGCCGGGAATGAAGGGCAGGCCCAGGTATTTGGAAAACACCGCGTGGCCGGCGACATAGGCGAAGATGGACAGCCCGGCCGCCACCATCACGGTGGGCAGGGCCGCCAGGCCGTCCAGGCCGTCGGTCAGGTTCACCGCGTTGGAGGTGCCGACGATGACGAAATAGGTCAGGATGCAAAAACCAATCGCGCCCAGCGGATAGGAGATGGTCTTGACGAAGGGCACGATCAGCTCGGTGGACGCCGGCAGCTTGGCGGTGGCGATCAGGAACACGCCGGCGCCGATGGCGATGGCGGACTGCCAGGCCATCTTGAACTTGGCGGACACGCCTTTCGGGTCCTTGTACACCACCTTGCGCCAGTCGTCGTAAAAGCCCAGCGCGCCGGTGCCGAACATCACAGCCAGCAGCAGCCACACGTATTTATTGGACAAGTCCGCCCACAGCAGCGTGGTCAGGCCGATGGCCAGCAGGATCAGCGAGCCGCCCATGGTCGGCGTGCCGGCCTTGACCAGATGGGTTTGCGGGCCGTCGTTGCGCACCGCCTGGCCCACTTTGAGTTCGGTCAGCTTGCGGATCACCCACGGCCCCAGCAGCAGGGAGATCGCCAGCGCGGTCAGCGCCGCCATCACCGCGCGCAGCGTGATGTAGTTGAAGACGTTGAAGGCCCGGATGTGGGAGCCCAGCAGTTCAGCCAGCCAGAGCAGCACGTTATTGTTCCTCTCTAAATTGTTGCATCAGGTGTTCCACCACCCGTTCCATGCGCATGAAGCGCGACCCCTTGACCAGAACGGAGGCACCCGACGGCAACTGCCGGTCGAGAAACTCGTACAACTCGTCAATCGAATCAAAATGTTTGCCGCGCGCGCCGCAGGCGGCGGCGGCGTGGCGCGAAACCTCGCCCAAGGTCAGCAGCAGGTCCACGTCGCGCGTCCGCGCGTACTCGCCCACTTCCGCGTGCAGCGCGTCGGCGGCTTCGCCCAGTTCGCCGATGTCGCCCATCACAAAGCAGCGCGGTGCCGGCAGGCGAACCAGCACGTCGATCCCGGCCTTCATCGAATCCGGGTTGGCGTTGTAGCTGTCGTCGATCACGCTCAGACCGCGCGGGCTTTGCTTGAGCTGCAAACGGCCCTTGGCGCCGCCGAAGGCCGCCAGGCCGGCGGCGATGTCGTCCAGCGGCACGCCGGCGGCCAAGGCCAGGCTGGCCGCGGCCAGCGCGTTGCGCACATTGTGTTCGCCCGGCGTCGGCAATTCGATCCGCCGTTCGCCGTCGGCGCAACGCAGCGTGAAGCGGCTGCTCAAGGCGCTCAGTTCGATGTCGACGGCGCGGACGTCGGCTTCGGCGCCCAGGCCGAAGGCGATCTGGCGGCGGCCGTCCGCCGCGCGGCGGAACAAGGCCAGATTGGCGTCGTCGGCGTTCAGCACCGCCGCGCCGTCGGCGTCCAGGCCTTCGAAGATTTCCGCCTTGGCGCGCGCCACTTCCTCGGTGGTGCCGAAATAACCGAAGTGGGCGCGCATCGCGTTGTTGACCAGCGCGATGCGCGGCCGGGCCAGGCCGGTCAGATAGCGGAGCTCGCCGTGATGGTTCATGCCCATCTCCAGCACCGCGTAGCGATGCGCCGGCGTCAGCCGCAGCAGGGTCAGCGGCAGGCCGATGTCGTTGTTGAAGTTGCCGGCGGTGGCCAGCACCGCGTCCGCGCCTGCATATTGGCGCAGAATGGCGGCCAGCATTTCCTTGACCGTGGTCTTGCCGTTGGAGCCGGTGACGCCGATGCGCAGCGCCGGCTGGCGTTGCGCCCAGCCGGAGGCCAGCCGGCCCAGGGCCAGGAGGGTGTCGTCCACGCGGATCAGGCTGGCGCCGGACAGCTCGAAATCCGCGCGCACCAGCGCGGCCGCGCCCTTGGCCGTCACCTCGGCGACGAAATCGTGGGCGTCGAAGCGTTCGCCCTTCAGCGCGACGAACAGATCGCCGGGGCCGGCCTCGCGGCTGTCGGTCACCACGCGCAGGATGTCGCCGTCCGGGCCGCTCAAAGCGCCCCGGGCCAGTTCGGCGGCCTGCAGCAGCGTCATCATGCGCGCTCTCCCCAGGCGGTCAGCGCTTCTTCCGCCACGCGGAAGTCGGAGAACGGCCGCTTGACGCCGGCGATGTCCTGGTATTCCTCATGCCCCTTGCCGGCCACCAGCACCACGTCGCCGGCGCGCGCCTGGCTCACCGCCCAGTGGATGGCGGCTTCGCGGTCCGCCTCGACGTGGGTGCGCGCGGCGTCCATGCCGGCGAGCACGTCGCGCAGAATGGCTTGCGGGTCTTCGGTGCGCGGATTGTCGCTGGTCAGCACCGCCACGTCGGCGATGTTCTCGGCGATGGCGCCCATCATCGGGCGCTTGCCCGGATCGCGGTCGCCGCCGCAGCCGAACACGCAAAACAGGCGGCCGCCTTCCGGGCGGATCTCGGCCAGCGTGGACAAGGCTTTTTCCAGCGCGTCCGGCGTGTGGGCGTAGTCGATCACTACCAGCGGCTCGTGCGCGCCGCCCACGCTCTGCATGCGGCCGCGCGCCGGCTGGATGCGCGCCATCACCGCGGCGGCGTCGCGCAGGCTGACGCCGTTGACGCACAGCGTGGCCAGACAGGCCAGCAGATTGGCGGCGTTGAAGCGGCCCACCAGGCCGGTGCGCACATCGGCGACGCCCCAGGGCGTGGTCACCGTCAGTTGCAGGCCGTCCAGCGTGGCGGCCAGCGCCAGCGGACGCACATCACCCTGCTCCAGGCCGTAAGTCACCACCTGAGTCTCAGCCGGGTCGATTTCGGCGGCCAGCTGGCGGCCGAATTCATCGTCGGCGTTGATCACCGCGTGCTTCAGGCCTTCCCAGAAGAACAGCTTCTTCTTGGATTCGCCGTAGGCTTCCATCGAGCCGTGGTAGTCCAGGTGGTCGCGGGTCAGGTTGGTCAGCACCGCGGTGGCGAAGTCCACGCCGTTGACGCGGCTTTGATCCAGGCTGTGGCTGGACACTTCCATGGTCACCACATGCGCGCCCTGGCGGCGGTATTCGGCCAGCTTTTGCTGGATGGTCACCGGGTCCGGCGTGGTGTGGGTGGTTTCGGTCAGCTCGCCGTAAAAGCCGTTGCCGACGGTGCCGATCAGCGCCGCCTTCTGGCCCAGCAGCGAGAAAGCCTGCGCCAGCCAGTGGGAAATCGAGGTCTTGCCGTTGGTCCCGGTGATGCCGATCACGCGCAGCGCGCGGCTGGGGTAGCCGTAAACCTCGGCCGCCAGCATGCCGATGCGGTCGCGCAGATGCGGCACCGGCAGATTGGGCGCCTGCCACAGCGGGTTCCAGGCGAAGCCGCCGGCGTCGTCCCACAACACCGCGGCCGCGCCTTTCGCCAGCGCGGCCTGGATGTAGTCACGGCCGTCGGAATGCAAGCCGGGGCACGCCAGGAACACGTCGCCGGGCAGCACGCGCCGGCTGTCGGTCTCCACCCGTTTGACGGGCAGTCCCAATTGTTTGATGTCGGCCGGATTCCAGTCCGGCATGGGGGTCAAACGGCTTTTCATGATCTGATCAAAAATCCACCGGCACCGGGGTGGATTCCGGCAATAAAGTGTTGTTGGAGGGCTCGTCCGGCTGCACGTTCAGCACCCGCAGCGCGCCGCCGGCGATCTGCGAGAACACCGGCGCAGCCACCGCGCCGCCGTAATATTTGCCCGCGGAGGGCTCGTCTATCATCACCGACACGATCACGCGCGGCGCTTTGCCCGGCGCGAAGCCCATGAACAGCGCACGGTGCTTGTTGGCCACATAGGCGCGGCCTTCCAGCTTGCGCGCGGTGCCGCTCTTGCCGCCCACGCTGTAGCCGATGATGCGGCCGCCGACGGCACCGCCGCCCGGCTGGCTGTTGGCGATCAGCAGATCGCGCATCTCGTGCGCGGTCTTTTCGCTCAGCACCCGCTTGCCCGGCATCGGGGTGGCGGTCTTGTACAGCGAGATCGGCAGCATCACGCCGTCGTTGGCGAACACGGTGTAGGCGCGCGCCATCTGGATCAGGCTGACCGAGATGCCGTAGCCGAAGGACATCGTCGCCTGCTCGATGGGCCGCCAGTTGTGCCAGTCGCGCAGCCGGCCGCCAGCTTCGCCGGGGAAGCCGGTTTCCGGCGCGCGGCCAAAACCCAGCGCGTCGTAATGCTTCCACGATTGTTCCGGCGAGCTCATCAGTGCCAGCTTGCTGGTGCCGACGTTGGACGATTTCTGGATGATGCCGAGAATGTCCAAGCTGGGGCGCGGCGCCACGTCGCGGATGGTGGCCGGGCCTATCATGTAGGTATGGGTGTCCAGCACCGTGTTGAGTCCGGCCTTGCCGTTTTCCAACGCCAGCGAGATGGACAGCGGCTTCATCGTCGAGCCCGGCTCGAACAGATCGATCACCCCGCGGTTGCGCATCATTTCCGGCGTCACGCCGCTGCGGTTGTTGGGGTTGAACGAGGGGTAATTGGCCAGCGCCAGCAACTCGCCGGTGTGGGCATCCACCACCACCACGCTGCCGGCCTTGGCCTTGTTCAGCTCCACCGCGGCCTTGAGCTCGCGGTAAGCCAGGTATTGGATGCGGTGATCCACCGCCAGCGCCAGCTTCTGGCCGTCGCGCGGCGGCTCGATGGCGGCGACGTCTTCGATGATGTGGCCGCGGCGGTCCTTCAGCACCACGCGGCGGCCGTCCTTGCCGGCCAGCATTTTCTCGCGCGCCAGCTCCACGCCTTCCTGGCCCTTGCCGTCCACGCCGGTGAAACCGATGATGTGGGACACGATTTCCCCGGCCGGGTAGAAACGGCGAAATTCCTGCTGTTTGGCGATGCCGGGCACGCCCAGCGCCATCACCTTGTCGGCCAGCTCCGGGCTGATCTGGCGTTTGACGTAGACGAATTCCTTCTTGCGGTCGGACAGTTTGGCCGACAGCTCCTCCGGCGACAGATCCAGCATCGCCGCCAGTTCGCGCAGCTTGGCCGGCGGCACCGGCTCCATGTCCGCCGGGCTGGCCCAGATGGTCTGCACCGGCGAACTGATCGCCAGCGGTTCGCCGTTGCGGTCCGTGATCACGCCGCGGTTGGCCTCCAGCGTCAGCGCGCGGCGGAAACGCGCCTCGCCCTGGTTCTGCAGGAAGTCCTGCTGCACCACTTGCAGATAGACCGCGCGGCCGATCAAGGCCAGGAACAGCAGCGCCAGCATCAGCAGCACAAAGCGCACACGGCCCGGCTTCATGCGCAGCGCGGGGCTGGCGTCCGGGATGCGTTGCTGGTGGCGAGGGGAGTAAGTGCGCATCACATCCCCTTCCCAGGCGAGATCACCTGGGTCTGGCGCGGGTCCGGGATATGCATGTCGAGGCGGCTGGACGCGGCTTTCTCAATCACCGCGTGCGCGCCCCAGGTGCTCTGCTCCAGCTGCAGCTGGCCAAACTCGATCTCCAGCTGCTGGGCGGATTTGCGTTCCTTCTGCAAATCGCTGTAGAGCTTGCGCGACACGTGGGTCGAGGTGACCACCGACCAGGCGGACAGCACCACGATGACCAGCAGTATCGCGTTGAGCTTGTTCATGCGTCGATCTCCCGCCACGGCGCGGCGGTGCGCTCGGCCACGCGCATAATGGCGCTGCGGGAGCGCGCGTTGGCGCGCACCTCCTCATCGCCGGCGCGCACCGGCTTGCCCACGGTGGACAGCGGCGGCTGGGCCATATCGGACGCGCGCACCATCGCCCACGCCGGCAGCTTTTCCTCGCTGCTGGCGTCGCGCAGGTATTGCTTGACGATGCGGTCTTCCAGCGAATGAAAGCTGATCACCGCCAGGCGGCCGTTTTCCGCCAGGCGGCGCGCCGCCTGCGGCAGCACCGCCTTGAGTTCGTCCAGCTCGCGGTTCACAAAGATCCGGATCGCTTGGAAGGTACGCGTTGCGGGGTCCTGACCCGGTTCCCGAGTACGGACGTTTTGCCCAACGAGCACGGCGAGCTCACGCGTGGTCTGGAGGGGGGCGTCAGCCCTTTGCGCAACAATGGCTGCTGCGATCTTGCGAGCAAACCGCTCTTCACCATAAGTCTTGATGACCTCTCTGATATCGGCCTCGTCTGCCGTCGCCAACCATTCGGCCGCGGTGATGCCGCGGGTGGTATCCATACGCATGTCCAAGGGCGCGTCGAAACGGAAGCTGAAACCGCGCCGTCCGTCGTCGATCTGCGGCGAGGACACGCCCAGATCCATCAACACGCCGTCCACCTGGGGCACGCCCAGGCGGTCCAATTCCTGCCCCAGCGTTTCAAAACCGTTGTGCACGATCTGAAAGCGCGGGTCTTCCTCCGCCAGCCGCGTGGCCACGGCGATGGCTTCGGGATCCTTGTCGAAGGCGATCAGGCGGCCTTGCGGCCCCAGTCGCGACAGGATCAAGCGGCTGTGGCCACCTCGACCGAAAGTGCAATCGACGTAGACGCCATCCGGCCGGATGGCGAGCGCGTCGACCGCTTCGGTCAAGAGCACCGTCAGGTGCACGAAAGGGGTGGTGCTCACAGCGTAAAGTCTCCAAGGTGTTGGGCCAGATCGGTTTGATCGATGGCCAGGGCGTCAGCGGTCTGGTTGTCCCATTCCTCGGCATTCCACAGCTCGAAGCGGTTGCCCATGCCCACCAGCGCGACGTCTTTGTCGAGTCCGGTGAGATCGCGCAGGCGCGCGGGCAGCAGAATGCGTCCGGCGCTGTCCATTTCCAGCGTTTCCGCGTGGCCGAGCACGAGGCGCTGATAACGTTTCAGAGTGGGATTGCCGGTGGGAAGGGCTAGCAGGCGGGCTTCGACCGGACGCCAGTTGGGTTCGGGGTAGATCAGCAAGTGGTCTTGGGACTCGAGGGTGACGATCAATTTGTGCCCGAAAGCGGACAGCAGTGTCTCGCGGTGTTTAGCCGGAATAGCCAAACGCCCCTTGCTATCGAGAGACAAGATGCTGACGCCACCAATCATGATTTCGAGCCCGCTGACCGAATAAACCTAAGGGGCCGTCGCCCCCTGGGACAAATGCCCCACTTTCACCCACTTCGCCCCACTTTCCGCCACTATAAGAAAGAACTTCCCCACGGTCAACATCGAGAAGTTCTAATTCACCTTTTGAGACAATGACTTAGCGGACCAGGCAAAAAGCGGATTCCTTGTCAAATCAGAGGCTTAAAAACATCAGTCAAAGTGAGCTGTTAACACTCGAACCATTTCCGAAACACCACACCCCGGGCCTGGGAATATTTCCAAGGACAGTCCAGAGCAAGACCACTTGTCGCGCCGCAACACAAAAACAGGGCGGCGGCGCCACGATCGGCGCCGCCGCCCTGAAGTTCCGCCGGATTAGGCCAGCTTTTGACGCAGAATATCCTGCACCTGAGCCGGATTCGCCTTGCCTTTGGAGGCTTTCATCACCTGGCCGGCCAAGGCGTTGAGCGCCTTTTCCTTGCCGGCGCGGAATTCTTCCACCGCCTTGGGATTGGCGGCGATCGCTTCTTCCACCATTTTCTCGATGGCGCCGACGTCGGACACTTGCTTCAGGCCGTCGCGCTCGATGATGGCGTCGGCGGACAGTTCGCTGTCCCACAAGGCGTCGAACACCTGTTTGGCCAGCTTGCTGGACAGCGTGCCGTCGGCGATGCGCGCGATCAGGCCAACCAGGCGCTCGGCCGAGATCGGGCAATCGGCGATCTCCTTGCCGTCGCGATTCAGCCGCGCGGCGATCTCGCCGTTGATCCAGTTGGCGGCCAGCTTGCCCTGACCGGAGGCCTTGGCCGCGGCTTCGAAATACTGGGCCAGAGCCAGGCTGGACGTCAGCAGCGCCGCGTCGTAGGCGGACACGCCGTAGGCCTCGGCCAGACGGACTTGCATCGCCGCCGGCAGCTCCGGCATCTCGCCGCGGATGCGGGCGATCTGCTCGTCGGAGATGCGCACCGGCAACAGGTCCGGGTCCGGGAAGTAGCGGTAGTCGTGCGCGTCTTCCTTGCTGCGCATCATCCGCGTCTCGCCGGTATCCGGGTCGAACAGCACGGTGGCCTGCTGTACTTTGCCGCCGTCTTCCAGGGTGTCGATCTGCCACTGGATCTCGTACTTGGCGGCCTGCTCCAGGAAGCGGAAGGAGTTGAGGTTCTTGATCTCGCGGCGGGTGCCGAATTCCTTCTGCCCCTCCGGGCGCACCGACACGTTGACGTCCATGCGGAAGCTGCCTTCCTGCATATTGCCGTCGCAGATGCCCAGCCAGGTCACCAGCGCGTACAGCGCCTTCACATAGGCCAGCGCCTCGTCCACCGAGCGCATGTCCGGCTCGGACACCACTTCCAGCAAGGGCGTGCCGGCGCGGTTGAGGTCGATGCCGGACAGGCCGTGGAAGTCTTCATGCAGGCTCTTGCCGGCGTCCTCTTCCATATGGGCGCGGGTCACGCCGATGACCTTCTCCTGCTCGCCCACCAGGATCTTCAGCTGACCGCCCTCGACGATGGGCAGATCCATCTGACTGATCTGGTAGCCCTTGGGGAGATCGGGATAGAAGTAGTTCTTGCGCGCGAACACGTTCTTCTGGTTGATCTTGGCGTCCAGCGCCAGTCCCAGGCGGATGGCCTTCTCCACCACCGCCTTGTTCAATACCGGCAGCACGCCGGGAAAGGCCAGCTCCACCGCGGAGGCCTGGGTGTTCGGCTCCGCGCCGAAAGCGGTGCTGGAACCGGAGAAAATCTTGGAGACGGTATTGAGCTGCACATGCACCTCGATACCGATGACGACTTCCCATTTCATGGTCGGAAAATCCTTTAATTTTTACGCATCTTTTTTAAAGAGACAAAAGCCCCTTTAAATAACTATTTTTACCTTTTGCTTTTCAAGCTTGGGTACTCGGGAGTGCCAATCAGTCGCAAGTTGGAACTGATGCGCGACGTTCAACATCTTGGCTTCACCGAAGTAGTTGCCGATGATCTGCAAGCCGATCGGGCGGCCATTCGCGCTAAAGCCGGCCGGCACGCTCATGCCCGGCAAGCCGGCCAGGTTCACCGACAACGTGTAGATGTCGGACAGATACATCTGCACCGGATCGTCGTTCATCGCGCCGATGTCGAAGGCCGCGGTCGGCGCCACCGGCCCCAGGATCACGTCGCACTGCTCGAAAGCGGCTTTGAAATCGTTGGCGATCAGGCGGCGGATTTTCTGGGCCTTCAGGTAATAGGCGTCGTAATAGCCGTGCGACAGCACATAGCTGCCCACCAGGATGCGGCGCTTGACCTCGCTGCCGAAGCCTTCGGCGCGGGTCTTCTCGTACATGTCCACCAGGTCCTTGTACTCGGCGGCGCGATGGCCGTAGCGCACGCCGTCGTAACGCGACAGATTGGTGGAGGCCTCGGCCGGCGCGATCACGTAGTAGGCCGGGATGGACAACTCGGTATTGGGCAGGCTGATGTCCACCACCTGCGCGCCCTGCTGTTTCAGCACCGTCACCGCCTCGTCCACCGCGCGCGCCACGTCGGCGCTCAGGCCGGCGGCGAAGTATTCGCGCGGCAGGCCCACCTTGAGGCCGGCCAACGGCTGATTCAGGTCGCGGGCGTAATCTTCGCGGGCGCGCTCCAAGCAGGTGGAGTCGCGCTGATCGAAGCCGGCCATCACGTTCAGCATCAGCGCGCAGTCCTCGGCGGTCTGCGCGATCGGGCCGCCCTGATCCAGCGAGGAGGCAAAGGCCACCATGCCGTAGCGCGACACCACGCCGTAGGTCGGCTTGATGCCGGTGACGCCGCAATGGGAGGCCGGCTGGCGAATGGAGCCGCCGGTGTCGGTGGCGGTGGCCACCGGCGTCAGCCGCGCGGCCACGGCGGCGGCGGAGCCGCCGGAGCTGCCGCCCGGCACCGCGTTCTGATCCCAGGGATTTTTCACGGCGCCGTAGAAGGAGTTCTCATTGGACGAACCCATCGCGAACTCATCCATATTGGCGCGGCCCAGCGTCACCATGCCGGCGGCCTGGCACTGCTCCACCACGTGGGCGCTGTACGGCGACACGAAGTTGTCCAGCATCTTGGAGCCGCAGCTGGTTTTCCAGCCCTGCTGGCAGAACAGATCCTTGTGGATGATGGGCACGCCGGTCAGCGCATGGGCGTTGCCGGCGGCGATGCGCGCGTCGGCGGCCGCGGCTTCGGCCAGGGTCTTGGCGCGGTCGACGGTGACCAGCGCGTTGAGCGCCGGGTTCAGCGCCTCGATGCGGTCCAGATATTGGGTGGCCAGCTCAAGGCTGGAGACTTCCTTGGCCGCCAGCTGCCGCGACAGTTGCTTTAAAGTAGACTGTGTCATTTCAAATGGAATCTTTAGCTATCCGGGAATGGCGTCGCCGTCCTTTCAGACAGCGACCGGCGCCGGCCTCCCGCGCGGGCGGGAACCTAAACCGGCGCAGGCAATCAGAGCATCACTCGATGACCTTGGGGACCAGGAACAAGCCCTTTTCCACTTGCGGGGCCACGGCCTGGAAAGCTTCGCGCTGATTGGTTTCGGTAACGATATCTTCGCGCAAACGCAAAGAGACATCCTGCGGATGGGCCATCGGCTCGATGCCGTCGGTGTTCACCGCCTGCATCTGTTCGATCAGGCCGAAAATATTATTGAGTTGCTTGCTTGTCGCGGCAATTTCCGCTTCATTGACATTGATGCGGGCAAGCTTGGCAATTCGTGCGACATCCTGATGCGTCAGCGACATGGTGTCCTCGTTCAAAACCTTTAATATTTCAAGCGTTATAGGGTATCATAGCCCGCTTGATTCTCCCAAGATCGACATCACGCCACGGCGTAATTTCGGCAACGCTTTCACCGCGCGGCCGACAGGCGGCAAGCCGCCGCGCCGGGGCCGGATCGTGCAGGCCTTATCGAACCGACACGGCGTCGGAAAATGATGCGCAAGGCCAGCGGGCGAAGCCGCTTAGCCGGCGTCGCCCAGTGGGCGCCAAGCGTCGTTTTGCCACGCGGCGGTTAGACTCGGGTCGTACGAGTAGACAACAAACAACAGATTAAGCGCGGACGCGACGGCGCGTCCGCCACATGACGAAAACTGACCAGGATCGCCCAATGTTTCGTTCGCTGACCGGATACTTCTCCAACGACCTCGCCATTGACCTTGGCACAGCCAACACCCTCATCTACATGCGCGCCAAAGGCATCGTGCTGGACGAGCCCTCGGTCGTCGCCATTCACAGCGACGCGCCCACCAACAAGAAATCCATCCTGGCCGTGGGCCTGGAAGCCAAGCGCATGCTGGGCCGCACCCCGGGCAGCATCCAGGCGATCCGCCCGATGAAGGACGGCGTGATCGCCGACTTCACCGTCACCGAACAGATGCTCAAGCAGTTCATCAAGAAGGTGAACCCCAACCGCTTCTTCGCCGCAAGCCCGCGCATCGTGATCTGCGTGCCCTGCGGCTCCACCCAGGTGGAACGCAAGGCGATCCGCGACTCGGCGCTGGCCGCCGGCGCGCGCCGCGTGGAACTGATCGAAGAGCCGATGGCGGCCGCCATCGGCGCCGGCCTGCCGGTTGAGGAGCCCACCGGCTCCATGGTGGTGGACATCGGCGGCGGCACCACCGAAGTCGGCGTGATCTCGCTGGGCGGCGTGGTGTACTCCAACTCCGTCCGCGTCGGCGGCGACAAGTTCGACGAAGCCATCATCAACTACATCCGCCGCAACTACGGCATGCTGATCGGCGAAACCACCGCCGAGGAAATCAAGAAGACCATAGGCTCCGCCTTCCCGGGCGCCGAAGTGCGCGAAATGGAAGTCAAGGGCCGCAATCTGGCCGAAGGCATTCCGCGCGCCTTCACCGTGTCCTCCAACGAAATCCTGGAAGCGCTGACCGAGCCCTTGAACCAGATCGTATCCGCGGTGAAGATCGCGCTGGAACAGACCCCGCCGGAACTGGGCGCCGACATCGCCGACAAGGGCATGGTGCTGACCGGCGGCGGCGCGCTGCTGAAAGACATCGACCGCCTGCTGGCCGAAGAAACCGGCCTGCCGGTGTTCGTGGCCGAAGAACCGCTGACCTGCGTGGTGCGCGGCTCCGGCAAGGCGCTGGAGAAGATGGACAAGATTGGCACCATTTTCACCAACGTCCCCTAAACCGGAACGACCGACGACCGCCTGAGCCCGGCTCCGGCGGCGGCGGCCGCTCGTAAAGCAAGCGATGATGGCGGGCGCGCGACAAGCGCGCCCGTTTTTGAAGCACAGCGCCCCGCGTCAAGGGGCGAGGTCTGAGCCGATGGACTTTGCCAACACCCCCAGCTTTTTCCGCTCCGGGCCGCCGCCCGGCGCGCGCTTGGCCATGGCCGTGGCCGCCTCGGTGGCGCTCCTGGTCGGCGACAGCTATTTCGGCCTGATGGAACAGGCGCGCGAAGCCACCTCGCTGGCGCTGTACCCGGTGCAGCGCGCGGTGAACATGCCGGCGCAGGCGATGCGCCACGTCAGCGATTTTCTCAGCTCCCAAACCGAACTGAAGCAGGAAAACACCGCCTTGCGCGTGCGCCAGCTGGAAATGTCCGCGCAGCTGTCGCGGCTGCAAACCCTGCAGCGCGAGCTGGACGAGGTGCGCAAGCTCAACGGCATCAAGTCCAGCTACCACCAGCAGGCGCAGATGGCGGAAACCCTGTACACCGGCCGCGATCCGTTTTCCTACAAAATCATCATCGACAAGGGCAGCGACGCCAATCTGAAAGCCGGCCAGCCGGTGGTGGACGCCAGCGGCCTCTTGGGCCAGGTCACCCGGGTGCAGCCGCTGACCGCGGAAGTGACCCTGGTCATAGACAAGAACCAGATGGTGCCGGTGATGGTGGCCCGCACCGGCCAACGCGCCATCCTGTACGGCTATGGCGGCGGCGTGGAAATCCGCTACCTGCCGCAAAGCGCGGACATCAAGGACGGCGACCACATCGTCACGTCCGGCGTGGACGGCGTTTATCCGGCCGGCATCCCCGTGGCCCGCGTAACCCGGGTGGAGCGCAACCAGGGCGCCACCTTCGCCCGCATCGCCACCGCGCCCTTGGCCGGCGTGCAGCAAACCCGCTACATGCTGGTGCTGGGCGACAAGCAGGCGCCGCCGCGCCCGCCGGAACCGGCCCCCATCGTCAAAAAGAGCAGGGGCGGCAAGAAAGCCGCCGCCGAGGAGTAAGCCCCGATGACGTTCGAGCGCCCCAAGGAACTGCTCAAACCGGTGAAGCGCCGCTTCATCCTGTTCACCTTCATCTTCGCCGTCCTGATCGAACTGATCCCGCTGCCGCACGGCAGCACGCGCTGGCTGCCGGATTTCATCGGCATGCTGATCCTGTACTGGGTGATCAACCAGCCGCGCCGGGTCAATATCGGCACCGCCTTCTTGCTGGGCCTGGTGGCCGACATCTCCACCGCGGGATTGTTCGGCCAGCACGCGCTGGCCTATTCGATCACCGCCTATCTGGCCTTGGCGCGCCAGCGCCAGGTGGTGATGTTCAACCTGGGCCAGCAGACGCTGGTGGTGCTGGGCCTGCTGCTGACCAACCAGCTGATCATGGTGGTGGTGCGCATGCTCACCGGCTCCGCCTTCGTCGGCTGGGGCTATTTCCTGCCGCCCTTGATCGGCGCCCTGCTATGGCCGCTGCTGACCAAGCTGATGCTGATGCCCTACCGCCATAACGCGGTCTAGCGCCGCGGACCGTCCATGCCTCAACCCACCCGCTTCAAGAACCCGCAGGCCGAAGACAGCCAGTTCCAGCTGCGCCTGATCGTCGCTTACGCGCTGATCGTGCTGATGTTCCTGGTGCTGCTCACGCGCTTCATCTGGCTGCAAGTGCTGCAGCACGAACACTTTTCCACGCTGGCCCAGAACAACCGCATCTCGCTGGTTCCCATCCTGCCCAACCGCGGCCTGATCCTGGACCGCAACGGCGTGGTGCTGGCGCAAAACTACTCCGCCTACACGCTGGAGCTGACGCCCAGCAAGATCGCGGACCTGGCCGCCACCGAGGCCGAACTGCGCAAGCTGGTGGACATCACCCCGCGCGACGAGCGCCAGTTCAAGCGCCTGCTGATCGAGAGCAAGAACTTCGAATCCATCCCGCTGAAAACCAAGCTCAGCGAGGAAGAGGCCGCGCGCGTCGCCGCCCAGTCCTGGCGCTTTCCCGGCGTGGAGGTCAAGGCGCGGCTGTTCCGAGACTATCCGTTCAAGGAAATGACCAGCCATGTGCTCGGCTATATCGGCCGCATCAACCAGCGCGACAAGGAAAGGCTGGAAGAAGAAGAGAAAACCGCCAATTACAAGGGCTCCAACTACATAGGCAAGACCGGCCTGGAGGCGGTGTACGAGGACGATCTGCACGGCAAGGTCGGCTTCGAGGAAGTGGAAACCGACTCCGGCGGCCGCGCGGTGCGCTCGCTGCGACGCACGCCGCCGGTCAACGGCAACACCTTGAAGCTGGCGCTGGACATCCGGCTGCAGGAAATGGCGGACAAGCTGTTCGGCAGCCGCCGCGGCGCGCTGGTGGCGATAGAACCGTCCACCGGCGGCGTGCTCGCCTTCCTGTCCAAGCCGGGCTTCGACCCCAATCTCTTCATCGACGGCATCGACACCCAGACCTGGACCAATCTGAACAGCGACTGGCAGAAGCCGATGATCAACCGCGCGCTGCGCGGCACCTACCCGCCCGGCTCCACCTTCAAGCCCTTCATGGCGATGGCCGCTTTGGAAAACCACGCCATCGGCATGCGCGACATCCGCCCGGCGCCCGGCTACTTCACCCTGCCCGGCTCCAGCCACCAGTTCCGCGACAGCAAGAAGGCCGGCAACGGCATGATCAATCTGCAGCGCGCGATCGAAGTCTCCAGCGACACCTTCTTCTACAAGCTGGCCTGGGACATGGGCATAGACAAGATCCACCCGGCGCTGGCGCAGTTCGGCCTGGGCAGCAAGAGCGGCATCGACCTGGACGGCGAATCCATCGGCGTGCTGCCGTCCAAGGAGTGGAAGGCCCGCCGCTTTTCCCGCTACAAGGAAGAGTTCCGCCGCTGGTATCCGGCCGACGTGGTCAGCATCGGCATCGGACAGGGCTTCAACGCCTATACACCGCTGCAAATGGCCAACGCCACCGCCATCATGGCCAACGACGGCCAGGTGTTCAAACCGCACCTGGTCCAGCAAGTGGTGGACACCCGCAGCGGTAAAGCGCGCATCATTGAACCGATGCCCACCCGCCAGATCCCGTTCAAACCGGAAAACTTCGAATACGTGAAGCGCGGCATGGAAGGCGTGATGACGCGCGGCACCGGCGCTCGGCTGGGCGTGGGCCTGCAGTACTCGATGGCGGGCAAAACCGGCACCGCCCAAGTGGTGCAGATCAAACAGGGCGCCAAGTACAACGCCTCCGCGCTGGCCGAGCAATACCGCGACCACAGTTGGTTCATCGCCTTCGCCCCGGTGGACAAGCCTCGCATCGCCGTGGCGGTGATCGTGGAGAACGCCGGCTTCGGCGCCGCCGCCGCCGCGCCCATCGTGCGCGCGCTGTTCGATTACTACTTGCTGGGCAAAGTGCCGAAAGACATCGAAGGCACGCTGAAGACCATGCCCACCGACACCGCCAACGACAATGCAGACCTCTCTAATTAAACGCGTCTGGGAACAGGTCAAAGAGCCGCTGGACGGCTGGCTGATGCTGTTCCTGGGCATGATCTTCGTAGTCAGCATGGTGCTGCTGTACTCGGCCAACAATCAGTCCTTCGACAAGATAGACAATAAGCTGATCTACACCAGCCTGTCGCTGATCATCATGTGGATCATCGCCCGCATGCGGCCGCAAAGCATCATGAACTTTGCGCCGCCCATCTACGGCCTGGGCGTGCTCCTGCTGCTGGCCGTCCACTTCAAGGGCGTCACCGTCAACGGCTCCACCCGCTGGCTGGAACTGGGCATTACCCGCATCCAGCCGTCCGAGATCATGAAGATCGCGCTGCCGATGATGCTGGCCTGGTTCTTCCAGAAATACGAGCTGTCGATGCGCTGGTGGCACTATCTGGTGGCCGCCTTGCTGATGGCCGTGCCCAGCGCGCTGGTGCTGAAGCAGCCGGACCTGGGCACCACCCTGCTGATCGCCGCCGCCGGCCTCTTCGTGCTGTTCTTCGCCGGCCTGCCGTGGAAAGTGATCTTCGCCGGCATCGGCCTGGGCGCGGCCAGCCTGCCCATCGTCTGGAACCTGCTGCACGACTACCAGCGCCGCAGGGTGCTGACCATGATAGACCCCACCACCGACCCGCTGGGCGACGGCTACCACATCATCCAGTCCATGATCGCCATCGGCTCCGGCGGCCCCTGGGGCAAGGGCTGGCTCAACGGCACCCAGACCCACCTCGATTACATCCCGGAACGCACCACCGACTTCATCTTCGCCGTGTATTCAGAGGAATTCGGCCTGGCCGGCAATGTGCTGCTGCTGACGCTCTACCTGCTGGTGCTCAGCCGCGCGATGATGATCACCGCCAGCGCGCAAACGCTGTACGGCCGGCTGATGGCCGGCTCCATCACCCTGTCCTTCTTCGTCTACGCCTTCGTCAATATGGGCATGGTGTCCGGCATCCTGCCGGTGGTGGGCGTGCCGCTGCCCTTCATGTCCTACGGCGGCACCGCCACCGTCACCCTGTTCGTCGGCATGGGCATGCTGATGAGCATCAGCAATCTAAAACGCTGAGAGCCTGTTTACGATCTGCTGCGCTTCGGCGATACGGCGTTGGAAATGACCTCAGAATGCTCATGTACCGTATGTACATTCCGCTTCTTCGGTCATTTCCGCCTTGTCTCGCTCTTGCTCGCGAGATCGTAAACAGGCTCTGAGTTCCATGGCGGGAACCAATGCCCCGCCGCGGCGGCCTACCCCTGTTTGCCCCAGACTTACGTCATGCCCGGAATGTTTCCGACTTGACGAAGGCAAGCAAAATCGCAAGCCTATAGCATTCCGGCGCCATCGCGCGCCGCCGTCCCGCATTCATGCCAGAGGAAACGCCACCGCATGCGCATCAAGACCCTGAGCCTGCTGCTCGCCCTGTCCCTGGGCCACGCCCTGCCGGCCATCGCCGCCGAACCCGCCGCCGCCAGCCAAAGCCAGCTGCAAGCCTACACCAGCGTGGAAGGCGTCACCGAATACCGGCTGCCCAACGGCCTGCGCGTCCTGCTGGCGCCGGACGCCTCCAAGCCCACCACCACCGTCAACATCACCTATCTGGTGGGCAGCCGCCACGAAAGCTATGGCGAAACCGGCATGGCCCACTTGCTGGAGCACATGTTGTTCAAAGGCACGCCCAGCAGCGGCAATCTGATGCAGGAGCTAGGCAAGCGCGGCATGCAGTTCAACGGCACCACCTTCCTGGACCGCACCAACTACTACGAAACCTTCCCCGCCAGCGACGCCAATCTGCGCTGGGCGCTGGAGATGGAAGCGGACCGCATGGTCAACAGCAAGATCGCCAGGAGCGATCTGGACACCGAGTTCTCGGTGGTGCGCAATGAAATGGAGATGGGGGAGAACAATCCCCGCCGCGTGCTGTGGAAGCAGATGACCGCGGTCAGTTACGACTGGCACAACTACGGCCACAACACCATAGGCGCGCGCTCGGACGTGGAAAAGGTCCGCATCGACAATCTGCAGGCCTTCTACCGCAAGTACTACCAGCCGGACAACGCGGTGCTGATGATCAGCGGCAAGTTCGACCCGGCGGCGACGCTGGCCGTCGTCCAGCAGGCCTTCGGCAAGATCGCCAAGCCGCAGCGCCAGCTGACGCCGACCTGGACCGAAGAACCGCAGCGCGACGGCGCGCGCGAACTCACCGTGGAGCGCGTCGGCGACACCCAGCTGGCCGCAGTGCTCTATCCGATCTCCGCCGGCAGCCACCCGGACGCGGCCGCCGTCCTCGCGCTGGCCGACATCCTGGCCAGCACGCCCAACGGCCGGCTGTACCAGGCGCTGGTGGGCGGCAAGAAAGCCGTAGGCGTCGAGGCCTGGCCCTTTGCGCTGGCCGAACCCGGCTACATCATTTTCTGGGCGGAGTTGAACAAGGGACAGAAGCTGGCCGACGCGCGCCAGGCCCTGCTCGCCGCCATCGAAGGCTTCAAGAGCAAGCCGGTGACCGAGGCCGAACTCAAGCGCGCCAAGGCCAGCCTGCTCAATGAGATCGACAAGACCTTGAACGATCCGCAGCAGTTGGCGGTGGAAATGTCCGAAGCCATCGCCAAGGGCGACTGGCGATTGTTCTTCCTGACCCGCGACCGCATCGAGGCGCTGAGCGTCAAGGACGTGGAACGGGCGGCCGAGAACTACTTCAAGCCGTCCAACCGCACCTACGGCCAGTTCATGCCCACCGCCAAACCGGAACGCAGCGTGATCCCGGCCACGCCGGACGTGGCCAAGCTGGTGGACGGCTACAAGGGCCGCGCCGCGATCAGCCAGGGCGAAGCCTTCGACCCCAGCCCGGCCAATATCGACGCCCGCACCGAGAAAACCACGCTCGCCAACGGCGCCAAGCTGGCCTTGCTGGCCAAGAAGACCCGCGGCGAAACCGTCAACGGCAGCTTCAGCCTCGCCTTCGGCGATGAGAAAAGCCTGTTCGGCCGCGGCGCCGTTCCCGGCCTCGCCGCCGACATGCTGGAGCGCGGCAGCGGCAAACTCAGCCGCGCCGAAATCAGCAATCGCCTGGACCAATTGAAAGCCAAGCTCAGCATCTCCGGCTCCGGCCAAGAAGTCAGCGTGGACTTTGAAACCACCCGCACGCATCTGCCTGCCTTGCTGGACCTGATCGCCGGCCTGCTCAAGCAGCCCAGCTTCCCGGAACGGGAATTCGAACTGCTGCGCAAGGAGGAACTGACCGCCATCGACGCCCAGCGCAACGAGCCTCAGGCCATGGCCACCCAGGCCGTGGGCCAGGCGCTCAATATCTATCGCAAGGGCGATCTGCGCTACCGTCCGACGCTGGACGAGGCCGCCGCCGAATTGAAAGCCGCCAAGCTGGACGATCTGAAGCGCTTCCACCGCCAGTTCTACGGCGCCAACCACGCCCGCTTCGCCCTGGTCGGCGACTTCGACGCCAAGGCGGCGCAAAGCCAGCTGCAAAAACTGTTCGGCGGCTGGAACAGCCCCGTGGCGTACAGCCGCGCGCCCAGCCAGCTGCCGCCGGCCAAACCGGGCCAGCGCCAATTGCTGGCCAAGGACAAGGCCAACGCCTTCTACCTGGCCACCGCGCCGCTGGCGATGCGTGACAGCGACGCGGACTACCCGGCGATGCTGGTCGCCAACAAGATTCTGGGCGGCGGCGTCAAATCGCGGCTGTTGGACCGCCTGCGCCAGAAAGACGGCATCAGCTACTACGCCGGCAGCCAGTTCAAGGCCGGCAGCTTCGAGCCGGTGGCCAGCCTGAGCCTGGTGGCCATTTACGCGCCGCAGAATCTGGACAAGCTGAAACAGGGGGTGGCCGAGGAATTGACCCACTTCATCCGCGACGGCGTCAACGCCACCGAACTGGCCGACGCCAAGAAAGCGCTGCAGCAGGAAAGGGAGATCGCCCGCGCCCAGGACGGCGCGCTGAGCGGCGCTCTGGACGGCCAGTTGCAGATCGGCCGCGGCATGGACTTCAACGCCAAGGTGGACGCCGCCATCGCCGCGCTGACGGTGGAGCAGGTCAACGCCGCGCTGCGCAAGCATATAGACCCGGCCCAGTTGTTCCAGGTCTACGCCGGCGACTTCAAAACCCCCTGATCCGGCCTTGCGCTGACCCGCCTCAACCGTTCGGGGGCGGGTCGGCGTCTCGCGCTGGCGGCTCCGCCTCGCCCGCGGCGGCGTCCGCCGCCGGCAGGTCCGGCAAGGGCCGGCCGTCCCGGCCGAACAGGCGCAACTGACGCGGCAGGTCATGCTCGTCCGCCAGCTTGACGCCGACGCCGACCAGACGCACCGGCCGCCGTCCGCGCTCGAATCCCACTCGCAGCAGTTCCCCGAAACGCGCCGACGACAGTTGTCCGCCGGCGTGTTCCACCGTGGTCTGGTTGAAATCGTCGAACTTGAGCTTGACCGACAAGCCCTTGAACGCGGGATTGCCGCTGCGCGCGATACGCGCGCTCAAGCGGTCTATCAGCTCCGGCAGCTTGGACAGACAGGCGGCGACGTCGGGCAGGTCCACCGCGTAGGTCTCCTCGACGCTGATCGATTTGCGGCTGCGGTCGGTGGACACCGGCCGCGGATCCACGCCGCGCGCCAGCTCGTGGAGACGCTCGCCGAAACGGCCGAAGTGACGCAGCAGATCGGCCAGCTCCCAGGCCAGCATATCGCCGCAGCGCCGTATGCCCAGCTCGTTCAGCCGCTGCGCGGTGACCCGGCCCACACCGTGTATCTTCTCCACCGGCAGCGCGGCGACGAAACCGGCCACGTCTTGAGGCCGGATCAGGAATTGCCCGTCCGGCTTGTTCCAGTCGCTGGCCACCTTGGCCAGGAATTTGTTGGGCGCGATGCCGGCCGAGGCGGTGATGCCCACCTCCTCGCGGATCTGGCGGCGTATCGCCTCCGCCATCCGCGTGGCGCTGCCCTGCTCATGCGGCTGACCCGTCACATCCAGATAGGCCTCGTCCAGCGACAAGGGCTCGATCAAGGGCGTGTAGCGCTCGTAGATGCGCATGATCTTCTGGCTGGCTTCGCGGTAGCGCGCCATATCGGGCGGCAGAATCAGCAGATCGGGGCACAGGCGCAGCGCGCGCGCCGACGACATCGCCGAGCGCACGCCGTAGCGGCGCGCGATGTAATTGCAGGTGGCGATCACGCCGCGGCTTTCCGGCCGCCCGCCCACCGCCAGCGGCAAGGGCCGCAAGGCGGGATCGTCGCGCATCTCGATGGCGGCGTAGAAACAATCGCAATCGACGTGGATGATTTTGCGCAGCGGCTCGCTCATGGCGACGGCCGGATCAGGAAACGGCGCCGTCGCTATGGCCCAGCGAACGCTGCGGCGCCACCCGGTCTCGCACCCGCTGCTTCAGCAGCTTGATGTCGGGGAAACCGCCGTCGGCCTTGCGGTCCCACAGCAGCTCGCCGTCCAGTTCGACGCGGAACACGCCGCCGCTGCCGGGCTGCAAGGCCACTTCCGCCAATTCCTTCTCGAAGGTGGTCAGCAGCTCCTGCGCCATCCAGGCGGCGCGCAGCAGCCAGCGGCAGCCGGTGCAGTATTCAATGCTCAGGCGCGGAGATTTGGCGGGGGGGATAGAGGGTGTCATGCGGGAAAACGCGGTCGGCAAGAAGATGGCTGACAGCATACATCATGGGAGGGGAAAGGAACTGCCGGCGTCCCTGGATTTTGTTGTGCGCGGGCGCAAGCGCTCGCTCCTCCATCGTTTCTCTCTTTGTGCAGACTTGGCGTTTTGACCTTGTTCAGGGCGCCGGCAGTGGCAATGACGTCTTGTTCTCAACACATTCCCGAGGCCAAGTCTGCCCAGTCGCCGGCGCGGGGTAAAGCATTTACTCCAGCCCGCGCCGATTGCTGCACTGCACGATGTAACTTCGGCGCAACGTTACCGGTAGCATCGCGCCTTGCCGTTCAATGCGCGTGCTCGGCCGGCGCGGCGGCGGCCATGCCGTCTTCCACCACCACTTCCACGGTCACGCTGCCCGCTTTCTCGAATCGCAATGTCAGCGGAAAGCGGTCGCCCACGCGCAGCGGCTGCTTCAGGCCCATCAGCATCACGTGATAGCTGCCGGGCGCGAACTTGACTTCCTGGCCTGCGGCCACGGCCACGCCGCCGGCCACTTCGCGCATGCGCATCACGCCCTTGTCGTTGATGTGGGTGTGCAGTTCGGCCTTGTCCGCGCGCGGCGTGCTGGCGGACAACAGTTTGTCCGCGGCCTTGCCGCGATTGCTCAGCGACAGGTAAACGCCGCCGGTGGGGCTGCTTTCCGGCATCGCCCGGCTCCATGGATGGCCGATCTTCATATCGCCCAGCTTGAATTCGTGCGCCATCGCGCCGGCGCTCAGCAGGCACAGGCCCAACAGGGCGCTCAATGTCTTTTGCATAATGGATTCCTCGGGTTTTCCGCACTCTAGCACAGCCGCCGCAGGCAGCTGTGCGGCATAATGCCACAGCCAATGTCATGCCGCGCGCGCTTCGCGCCGCCGGCCGCAGAATTTCCCTTGTCACTTGCCCGCGGCCTCAGGCAGACTGCGTCCATTCCATGTAATGTTCGCTTCATCAGCGTAGTGCCATGCTCAAGACGTTGTCGCTCCAATTCCTGTTCGGCGGGCTGCTCAGCCTGATCACCATCACCAACCCGCTATCCAAGATTCCGCTGTTCATCACCCTGACCCGCGAGATGAGCGACTCTGCGCGCGACAATCAGGCGCGCCGCGCCTGCGTGTTCGCAGCCGCCATCATGGTGGTCAGCCTGCTGGCCGGCAACGTGATCATGTCCGCCTTCGGCATTTCCTACGGCGCGCTGCGCATTTCCGGCGGCTTCGTCGTCGCCGTGCTCGGCTACCGCATGCTGTTCCTGTCTCAGGACCCGGGCAACGCGCCCAAGACCGGCGAACGCGAGGACTACGCCTTCTTCCCGCTGGCCATGCCCGGCATCAGCGGTCCCGGCACCATCGCCGTGGTCATCGGCATTTCCACCGAGATCGCCGAACTGACCACGCTGCCGGCCAAGGCGCTGGCCTTCGCGATGACCTTCACCGCCATCGGCGGCACCTGCTTCGGCATGTGGCTGACGCTGAAATCCTCGCAGCTGATCGCCCAGCGTCTGGGCCGCGGCGGCCGCGAAGTGATGACGCGGCTGATGGGCTTTTTGCTGATCTGCATCGGCGTGCAGTTCGTCGGTTCCGGCATCCGCACCTTCATGGCCGGCTCCTAAGGCCGGCCGCGACGCCCCGCCATGTCCCGCCCAGCGTCCGATCGTTCCGATTTCTTCCGCGCCGACGACATCGGCGCCTTGGAATGCCTGGACGCCAGCTACGCCCAAAGGGTGTTTCCGCCGCATTTTCATGAAGAATACGTGGTCAACGCGCTGACCCTGGGCGCACAGTCCTACCGCCACCGCGGCGGCACCCACCGCGCCGGCGTCGGCGCGCTGGTGCTGATCAATCCCGGCGAAGTGCATACCGGCGAAACCGCCGACGCGCGCGGCTGGGCCTATCGCGGCTTCTATCCGTCCGCGGACTTCCTCCAAAAGCTGGCCGCCGACATCAGCGGCGACGCCCACGCCCGGCCTTATTTTCGCGACACCGTGGTGCTGGACGCGCCGCTGGCCGCCGGCATGGACCAACTGCATCGCCTGCTGCGCGACAGCCGGGACCGGCTGCTGCGCGAATCTGCGTTGCAGCGCATGTTCGGCGCGGTGCTGCAACGCCATATGCAGGTGCGCGGCCAGACGCAGGCGGCCGCCCCGCGCGCGGTGGAGCTGGCGCGGCAGATGCTGGCCGACGCCATCAGCGACAATCTGTCGCTGCAGACGCTGGCGGAAGCGGCCCAGCTCTCGCCCTGGCAGCTGTGCCGCCAGTTTCGCCAGCACTTCGGCCTGCCGCCGGTGGCTTGGCGCAATCAGCTGCGCGTCAATCGCGCGCGCCAATTGCTGGCGCAGGGACAAACGCCCGGCGCGGTCGCGCTCAGCCTGGGCTTCGCCGACCAGGCCCACCTGACCCGCGCCTTCCGCCACACCGTGGGTCTGGCGCCGGCCGCCTATCAACGCGCGCTGGGCCTGCGCCGCTGAGAACCTGTTCAAAGTCTGCTGCGCTTCAGCGATACGGCGTTAAAAACCAGCTCAAAATGCTCATGTACCAGCTGTACATTCCGCTTTTTCGCTCATTTTCGCCTTGTCTCGCCCTTGCTCGCGAGACTTTGAACAGGCCCTGAGAAGCAGCTCAAAGCCACGCGGCCATCCCCCGCAAAATCGTTCAAGACGGCGGCCGGTTTCGGCGGCATGATGAATCCATCTCATTGCCGCAAGGATACGCCCCGATGACCCGCCCCACCCCCGCCGCCTGGGCCTTGCAAGGCGCGCGCGACAGCCTGCCCATGCTGATAGGCGCCGCGCCCTTCGGCGTGATTTTCGGCACCTTGGCCATCGCCGCCGGGCTCAGCCCGCTGAGCACCCAAGCCATGTCCTTGCTGGTGTTCGCCGGCTCCTCGCAATTCATCGCCGTCAGCCTGGTGGCCGCCGGCGCCGCGCTGCCGGTGATCTGGCTGACCACTTTCGTGGTCAATCTGCGCCACGCGCTGTACAGCGCCACCCTGCTGCCCTATGCGCGGCAATGGCCGCTGGCCTGGCGCTGGCCGCTGGCGTTCTGGCTCACCGACGAAACCTTCGCCGTGGTCGAACACCGTTTCCGCACCCAGGCCGCGGCCGGCGGCCAGTGGTATTGGCTGGGCTCCTCGCTGGCGATGTACGGCAATTGGCAGGCGTGGACGCTGGCCGGCGTGCTGCTGGGGCGCTCGGTGCCGGGGCTGGCGCAGCTGGGCCTGGACTTCGCCATGGTGGCCACTTTCGCCGCCATCGTCGCGCCGCAATTGAAAAAGCGGCCCACGCTGGCGGCCGCGGCGGTGGCCGGCCTGACCGCGCTGCTGGCGCGCGGCCTGCCCTACAAGCTGGACCTGATGCTGGCGGCGCTGCTCGGCGTCGGCGCCGGACTCTTGCTGGAAGGCAAGCGCAAGGAGGCGGCATGAACCATTGGTGGATGATTTTCGGCATGCTGGCGGCCACTTTGCTGATCCGCGCCAGCTTTCTGGTGTTCGGCCAGCGGCTGGCCTTCCCGGACTGGCTGAACCGCGCGCTGCACTATGTGCCGGCGGCGGTGCTGTCGGCGCTGGTGGTGCCGATGGCGCTGGCCCCGGCCGGGCGCATTGATCTGTCGCTGGGCAACGCCTATCTGATCGGCACCCTGGTCGCCATCGCGGTGGCGTGGAAGAACGGCAAGACCCTGCTCGCCATTGTGGTCAGCTTTATCGTCTACGGCTTGCTGCGCTGGCTCTAAGAATCTGTTTACGATCTGCTGCGCGTCGGCGAGATGGACGGAACGGGCTTAAGAGCCGCTCGCAACGCCTCGCGGAGAAGCCGAGCCAAGGCGCGCCGGCGCAGGCCGTACAAAGAGTGCGGCCAGGAGGCGCAAGCAGGATCAGGAGTTTGCTTGGCGGGTCTAAGCCGCCAGCAGACCCAGCGCCGCCAAGCCCGCTTTTTCCTCTTCGCGCAAGGTCAGGATGCGGCAGCCGTCGGCGGTGACCAGGAGGGTGTGCTCGAACTGAGCCGACAGGCTGCGGTCCCGCGTCACCACCGTCCAGCCGTCCGGCAACACCTTCACGTCCTTGCCGCCCTGATTGATCATCGGCTCGATGGTGAAGGTCATGCCGGCCTCCAGCTTGAGCCCTTGGCCGGGCCGGCCGTAATGCAGCACTTGCGGCTCCTCGTGCATGGCGGCGCCGATGCCGTGGCCGCAATACTCGCGCACCACGCTATAGCCCTGCGCCTCGGCGTGCTGCTGGATTGCGTGGCCGATGTCGCCCAGCGTCGCGCCCGGGCGGACCTTGGCGATGGCCAGATACAGGCAACGCTGGGTGACGTCCACCAGGCGCTGCGCGTACGGGCTGATCTCGCCGACGGCGAAGGTCTTGCTGCTGTCGCCGTAATAGCCATCCTTCAGCACCGTGACGTCGACGTTGACGATGTCGCCGCGCTTCAGACGCTGCCGCTCGGACGGCCAGCCGTGGCACACCACCTGATTGACCGAGGTGTTGACGCTGAACGGGAAGCCGTACTGCCCCTTGCTGCCCGGCCGCGCGCCCAATCGCTCGACGATGTAACGCTCGCAAAAGGCGTCGATCTCCAGCGTGCTGACCCCGGGCCGGATCTTCTCCTCCACCGCCTGCAGCACTTGCGCGGTCAGGGCGCCGGCCAAGATCATGCCCTGGATGTCGGACTCGGTTTTAATCATGGCCGCCCCCTTTCTTGCCCATGCCAACGGCAAAGCGAATCAGATATTGTATACCAGCACCAGGCTGATCAGAATGGGCGCCGCCCAGCAATAGATGAAGCGCACGCCGGCGCTCAGCGCCGCGGGCAATTGCAGCTCGGCGCGCATGGTCGGCCAGATCACCCAGCCGGCGAAGCAGGCGGTGCCGATGCCGCCCAGCGGCAGCAGGATGTTGGACGCGGTGTAGTCCATCAGCTCGAACACATTGCGGCCGAACAGCTTCCAGTCCGCCAAGGGCCCGAAGGACAACGCCGCCGGAATGCCGGCGCAAAACACCAGCAGGCAGATCAGCAGCGTCGCCTTGCGCCGGCCTACGCCCCACTCGTCGATGGGAAACACCGCCACCAGTTCCAGTAGGGACACCGAGGAGGTCAGCGCCGCCATCAGCAGCAGCAGAAAGAAGGCCGCCGCCAGGGCTTGGCCGAAAGGCAGGTGGTTGAACACCACCGGCATGGTCATATAGGTCAGGCCCGGTCCGGCCTGAGGGTCCAGCCCAAAGGCGTAGATCGCAGGAAAGATCATCAGGCCGGCCAAGACCGAGGTCAGCGTGGTCAGGCCGGTCACCCACAGCGCGGCGCCCGCCAGTTTCGCGTCCCGGCCCAGATAGGAACCGTAGGCGATCATGCAACCGGCGCCCACCGACAAGGAAAAGAAGGCCAGGCCCAGCGCTTCCACCAGCATGCCCGGCGTCACCTTGGAGAAATCCGGCGTCAGCAAGGCCGCCACGCCGGCCCCTGCGCCCGGCAAGGTCAGCGAGCGGGCGATCAGGCCCAGCATCAGCAGGAACAGCAGCGGCATCAACACCTTGCCGGCGCGCTCAATCCCCTTTTGCACCCCGCACATCACCACCAGCAGCGTCAGGCCGGTGAACAGGGCGTGAGTCAGCAGGGATTCGAAGGGGTCGGACACGTAATCGCCGAACAAGCGCGCCAGCGCCGCCGGGTCGTTGCTCATCACCCGGCCGTCCACCGCGCGCAGCAGATAGCCCAGCGTCCAGCCGCCCACCACGCTGTAGAAGGAAAACACCAGGAAACCGCACAGCACGCCGGCGTAGCCCACCAGCTTCCAGCGGCGCGAACCCAGCCGCGCGAAGGCGCTCACCGCGCCGCAGGCCGCCGCGCGGCCGATGGCGATCTCGGCCAGCAGCAAGGCGATGCCCAGCGTGAAGGTCAGCAATAGATAGATCAGCAGAAACGCGCCGCCGCCGTTCATCGCGGTGACGTAGGGAAACTTCCAGATGGAGCCCAGGCCGACCGTGGCGCCGGCCGAAGCCAGAATGAAACCGAGGCGGGAACCCCATTGTGTGCGAGACATGACAACTCCTGAGTCAGAAAAATTTGCCGCCGCACGGGGTAACGCTGGATACAACAAGGCCGCCCATGACGGCGGCCCGGAAAATAGATGCGAACATCCCTGGCGCGCCGATTAGCTGCGCCACCACCACGTTTTGGTCTGGAATGGGATCGTTTGCTTCATAAGCGTGGAAGCATGCCGGTTTACGCCCCAGTACGTCAAGCCCGGCATGCGGATTCACGCCTTGTCGACGGCCAGACCGGCCGCGTTCGCCCCCGGCCGCTTCAGCCGGAAACCCAGCCACAGGACCAGCAGCCAGGCCGGCAAAACGTACACCGACACCGACACCCCCGGCGTGAACAGCATCACTCCCAGGATCATCAACATGAAGGCCAGGCACAGCCAATTGGAGAACGGATGCCACAGCGAGGCGAACACCAGCTTGCGGCCGCCCTGGGCGCGGCGGAACTTCAGGTGAGTCAGGCTGATCAGCGCCCAATTGATCACCAGGGCGGTGACCACCAGCGACATCAACAAGGCCAGCGCGCCGCTGGGCAGCAGGTAATTGAGCACCACGCCGGCGAAGGTCGCCAACGCCGACAGCAAGGTGGCGTTGACCGGCACCCCGCGCTTGTCCAGCCTGGCCATGCTCTTGGGCGCATTGCCCTGTTGCGCCAGGCTGAACAGCATGCGGCTGGTGGCGTAGACGCCGCCGTTGTACACCGACAAGGCCGCGGTCAACACCACGAAATTAAGCCCGTGAGCGGCGAAGCCGGCGCCGATCTGCTCGAAAATCATCACGAAGGGGCTGCCGCCGGCGGCCACCTTGCTCCACGGATACAGGGACAGCAGCACCAGCAGCGAGCCGATGTAGAAAATCAGCACGCGGTAGATCACCTGATTCACCGCTCTGGGAATGGTTTTCTGCGGATCCTGGGTCTCCGCCGCCGCCATGCCGATCAGCTCCAAGCCGCCGAAGGAGAACATGATCACCGCCATCGTCATGAACAGGCCGCCTACGCCGTGCGGAAAGAAGCCGCCGTCGCTCCACAGATTGCTCACCGAAGCCTGCGGGCCGCCCTTGCCGGACAAGAGCAGATAGCCGCCGAACACGATCATCGCGATCACCGCGCCCACCTTGATCAGCGCGAACCAGAACTCCGTCTCGCCATAGTATTTGACGCTGCTCAGATTGACGCCGGTGATCGCCGTGAAGAAGACCAGCGCGGTGACCCAGGTGGGCACATCCGGCCACCAATAGCGCACGTACTCGCCAGCGGCCGTCAGTTCGGCCATGCCGGCCAGCACATACAGCGCCCAGTAATTCCAACCGGACAGGAAGGCGGGAAACTTGCCCCAGTAACGGCCGGCGAAATGGCTGAGCGAGCCGGCCACCGGCTCTTCGGCCAGCATCTCGCCCAATTGGCGCATGATCAGGAAAATGATGAAGCCGGCGACGGCGTAGCCGAGAATCATCGCCGGTCCGGCCGCTTTCAACACGCTGGCCGAACCCAGGAACAGACCGGTGCCGATCGCGCCGCCCAGCGCGATCAATTGGATATGGCGGTTTTTCAGCTCGCGCTTCAAACCGGTGGAAGTGGGGGTAACGCTCACCTTGGCGCCTCCTGCCGATGGAAAGCTGTTTACGATCAGCGGCGCGCGGCGATGCGGCTTTGAATCCGGCTTGGCATTGCTCGTGCGCCATGCGCGCATTCCGCTTTCTCAGCCGCAAAACCTTGTCTCGCCCCAGCTCGCGCAATCGTAAGCAGGCTCTCTTGTGAATGGGACGGTATTGCTTCATCAATGCAGCAAGGCCCTCACCACCCGTCAATCAGACAAAAAGTCCAAAAAGCAAGCAAGACATCCTTATTACATACATCAACTTCAAACAAACCACGTTCAGACTAAACAAAATACGACAAAATGTCAAAAACCTTTTTCAAACCATCTGGTGATGATCCATAAGACCATCATCAGCACTAAGCAAATTAGACAATAAGTCTAATTAAATGCAAGTCGAGGAGACGGACCGCGCGGGGCAAAAAGCAGGGCCGCCCGGATAAGGCGGCCCTGCCGATACGCTCGCTGCGCGAGCGTCGTGAAAACACTCAGGAGGTCTGGCGCACAGGCTCCGCCGCCGGCGCGCCCTTGGCTTTGGCGCGATAGCCCACCCACAACAGCCCCAGCCATATCGGCAACACATAGACCGATACCGCGGCGCCCGGGGTCAGCAGCAGGATCAACAGAATCATCGCCATGAAAGCCAGGCAGATCCAATTGGTCAGCGGGAACCAGAAGGACTTGAACACCAGTTGCTCGCCGGCTTCGACCTTGGCGCGGCGGAACTTCAAATGCGTCAGGCTGATCATCGCCCAGTTGGTCACCAGCGCGGCCACCACCAGCGACATCAAAATGCCCAAGGCCTCGCCCGGCAGCACATAGTTCAGGATCACGCAGGCGAAAGTGGCCAACGCCGACACCAGGATCGCCGGCACCGGCACGCCGCGCTGGTCCACCTGCATCAAGGCCTTGGGCGCGTTGCCCTGTCTGGCCAGGCCATACAGCATGCGGCTATTGGCGTAAACGCTGCTGTTGTACACCGACAGCGCCGCGGTCAGCACCACGAAGTTGAGCAGATTGGCGGTCAGCCCGGAGCCGATTTGCTGGAAGATCATCACGAAGGGGCTGCCGCCGGACGCCACCTTGCTCCATGGGTACAGCGACAGCAGCACCACCAGCGAACCGATGTAGAAGATCAGGATGCGGTAGATCACCTGGTTCACCGCCTTGGGAATGGTGGTGCGCGGGTTATCCGCCTCGGCCGCGGTCAGGCCAATCAGTTCCAGGCCGCCGAAGGAGAACATGATCACCGCCATCATCATGAACAGGCCGCTGAAACCATGCGGGAAGAAGCCGCCATCGCTCCACAGATTGCTGAACGAGGCTTGCGGACCGCCGGTGCCGGTCAGCAGCAGGTAGCCGCCGAACAGAATCATGGCAATCACCGCCACCACCTTGATCAGCGCGAACCAGAACTCCGCCTCGCCGTAAACTTTGACGTTGGCCAGATTGATGCCGTTGATACAGACGAAGAACACCAGTGCCGACACCCAGGCGGGGACATGCGGCCACCAATACTGGACATAGGCGCCGACGGCGGTGAGTTCCGCCATGCTGACCAGGATGTACAGCACCCAGTAGTTCCAGCCGGACAGGAAGCCGGCGAAATCGCCCCAGTAACGGTAGGCGAAGTGGCTGAACGAGCCGGCCACCGGCTCCTGGGCCACCATTTCGCCCAACTGGCGCATGATCATGAAGGCGATCAGGCCGGCGACGGCATAACCCAGAATCATGGACGGACCGGCGGCCTTCAGCACGCTGGCCGAGCCCAAGAACAGGCCGGTGCCGACCGCGCCGCCCAAGGCGATCAATTGGATGTGGCGGTTTTTCAAACCGCGCTTCAAACCGGCTTCGGTGGAGATATCAGTCAAGGCTGCCCCCTAAAATCATCATTTTCCAGCAACATTAATACCAACAGCATGACAATTCAGGCAAGCCGCTTCGTTTCTGTTGCAAACATCAACAAGCTGGACATTAAGCACTCATGCTCGCCTCGCGTCAAATGAAGACATTGGATTTTTATGCCTTAATAGCGTCATATATTGGATACAATGAAATTAAATTCGATTATTTAAACAAAAACTTTGCTCTAATTGCTCAATTACCTGCAGACTACTGCAAATTTCTGCCACGCTCCCCATCGCGGGGCCCAGCATGCCAATTTGCATATAAGCAAGCGTTCACTCGCTGATATATTGATTTAAATCAAATTGCTAGCGCCGCTGCAACATCGGAGTCCCCGCCGCAAACGCTAACGATTCGCCACTTTTAGTAACAAATGGAAAACATTTGATTTGCAACTGTCTGCCACCATGAAGTGTCTGAATTTCATCTCACTCATCATGATTACGGCCGCATAGACGGCCCGCTTTTGGAGACGAACCATGAAACAATCCTTGTTGATCGCCAGCGTGCTGGGCGGCGGCATCGCGCTCGGCGGCCTGGGCGTGGCCGGCTATCAAGCCGTGAAATCCAATCCTCAGACCGCGGCCGCGCCGCAGCAAACCACCAGCGCGCCGGCAACCGCATCCGCCGCGGTGGCGGTGCTGCCGCCCGCCGTGGCCTCCGCCCCGGCGGTCGTCGCCGCGGCCGCGCCCGTCGCAGCCGCCCAAGCGGCCAAGCCGGCGGAGAAAACCGCCGAACCCAGCGCGCCGGCCAAGCCGGCCGCTCCGGTCCACGCCACCCATGCCCGCATCCTGGCGGTGACGCCGATCAAGGAAACCGTCAATGCACCCAAGCAGGTCTGCCATCAGGAGCAGGTCACCCATCAGGCGCCGGTCCAGGATCAAAACCGCATCGCCGGCTCGGTGATAGGCGGCGTGATCGGCGGCGTGCTGGGCAATCAGGTGGGCGGCGGCAACGGCAAGAAGGCCGCCACCGTGATCGGCGCGCTGGCGGGAGGCCTGGCCGGCAACAAGGTGCAGGAAGGCATGCAGCAACGCGATCAGGTCAACAGCACCCAGACCATTTGCAATGAAGTGAACGAAAGCAGCGAGAAGGTGGTCGGCTACGACGTCAAGTACTCGCTGGACGGCAAGACCGGCACCGTGCGCATGGACCGCAAGCCCAAGGGCAAGACCTTGCCGGCCAAAAACGGCAAGGTGCTGGTTTAGCATCCTGCTGTAGCGTTGCGCCGACTGGCTCAGCGCTGACGCTGATGCTTGCTAGCCACGCAGGCTGGCAAGACCATGCCATGCAAAAGCGGACCTCCCGGTCCGCTTTTTTCATGCCCTCAGCGCCAGCGCGCCGCGGCCGCCTCCGCCTCTTCCGGCGGGCCGAACAAGACCGTCCAGCGGTCCTTCCAGTTGGGCGCGCGCCAGGCTTCCCGCAACATATCGCGCCATTCCACCACGCTGACCCATAGCGGATTGAAGCTGTTCACCGGCTTGACCGTGCCGTAGTCGCAGGGATCGTCGGCGCTTTCCTCCACATAGGTTCCGAACAGGCGGTCCCAGACCACCAGCACGCCGGCGTAGTTGTGATCGATGTAGCGCGGATTCTTGGCATGGTGGCCGCGATGGATGGACGGGGTGTTGAGAACGTATTCCAGCCAACCCAGCTTGGGGCAGGCCTGGGTATGCACGAAGAACTGGAAGGCCAGGTTCAGCAACACCACGCCGACCACCTGCTCCGGCGGAAAGCCCAGCCAGGCCAGCGGCAGCCAGAACGCCCACATGCCGGCCAGCGGATACATCAGGCTCTGGCGGAAGGCGGTGGTGAAATTCATCCGGGTGGAGCTGTGGTGCACGCTGTGGGCGGCCCACAGCCAACGCACGCGGTGGCTGACGCGATGGAACCAGTAATAGAGGAAATCCTGGCCGATGAACAACAGCAAGAAGCTGAGCCAGGAGTCGGAAAATTGAAACAGCCGGTGTTCTTGGTAAATCCACGCGTACAAGGGCAGCGCCAGCACCCAGGCCAGCTTGTCCGCCCCCTGGTGCAGCAAGCCCAGACAGGCGCTGCACACTGAATCGCGCCAATCGTACAGACTGAGCCGGCCCTGCCGGCGCAAATGCCACAACTCGCCGGCGACGAAGGCCAGGAACACCGGCGCCATCGCCAACAACAGCAGCTGAATATCGAACTTCATCACGGCCTCCCGCTTGGGCAAGGCGTTTGCGTCAGGGGCAAACACTTGATTGGAGTTTGAGCTCTATAATTACTCAAACGCCGAATGCCGGCAAGCGGGTCGGTCCTGTCCTGCGGTTTATCCTATTGCTGCTGACGCGCGCGGAACGCGGTCAAGGACGCCTCACGCTCGCTCCAGGTCCGGCTCACGCTCTTGCGGGCGGACAGGCGCTGCAGATAGGCGTCGCGATCGGGGAAGCCGGCGGTCAGGTCTTCGCCCAGCAAGGCCTTGCTCATCTGCTCCAGCGCCGGCAGGACGCAGGCGGCGCCGATGTCGGCGCTGCTGAAATCCTCGCCACAGGCCCAAGGGCCGTAATCCAGCAACTGGGCGCAGGCGGCCACGCCGCGGGCGATCTGCTGACGCGCGGCGTCGATCGCGCCCGCTTCCAGCGGGCTGCCGAACAGCCAATGGCGGTATAAGGGCAGCGCCGGCATCAGCACGTACAAATCCAGCATCGCGCTCAGCTGGCGCGCGTGGGCGCGGCCGTTCGGCGTCGGCGGCAGCAAGGAGGCGGTGGGATAGGCGTCCTCCAGCCATTCCAGGATCACCGATGACTCCGCCATGGCGTGGCCGCCCACTTCGACAAAAGGAATCTTGCCCATCGGGCTCTTCGCCAGCAGTTCTTCCTGCTGCGAAGGGGCGGTGAGGATTTCTTGGAAGTTGACGCCCTTTTCCAGCAAGGCGATTTTGACCTTGTTGTAATAAGGGGACAGCGCAGCGCCGTAAAGCTTGATCATTCAGGTCTCCAGGCAGGCCGGGCCTGCGGTTGCTGATGGAAGGCGGCCGGCCATGCTGCAATGCAGGGCCAGCCCGGCAGCATTATGCCATTACTTATTCATGGCAACGGCTTTTTGCTGCAGCAATTGCCTGATCTGCGGCAGCGCCGCCTGCGCGGCGCGCTCTCCTTCCAGAATAGCCTGATGACGCGCGTCGAATTGAGCGGATCCGATATTCTGCACTTGCGGGCGGATCACCACGTCGGCCTGCTTCAGTTCTTGCGCCAGCGCCGGCCCGTTCATGATGTTCAGGCTCTGATCCAGCATGGACAGAAAGCCGGTGGCGGCGCCCTTGCGCGGCCGCGCCGAGATATCGACGGCGATGACGAAGTCCGCGCCCATCTCGCGCGCGGCGCTGACCGGCACCGGGCTGACCAGGCCGCCGTCCACATAGCTCTTGTTTCCTATCTTCACCGGCAGGAAGACGTTGGGAATGCTGGCCGAGGCGCGCACGGCCTGGCCGGTGTTGCCCAGGCGGAACACCACCTTGCGGCCGCTGTCCAGTTCGGTGGCCACCGCGCCGAACGGCCGCGGCAATTGCTCCATGGTCTTGTTGGCCACCTGAGCGTTGATCCAGTTCTGCAGTTTCTCGCCCTTGATCACGCCCTTGCTCGACAAGGTCCAATCGGTCAGATTGGATTCGTCCAGTTGAATCGCCCGGCTTTGCAGCTGCATGCCGCTGAGGCCGGAGGCGTACAGACTGCCGACCACGCTGCCGGCGCTGGTGCCGGTCACCAGATCAGGCGTGAGGCCAGCGGCTTCCAGCACCTTGATCACGCCGACGTGGGCAAAGCCCTTGGCCGCGCCGCCGCCCAGCGCCAAGCCTATCTTGGGCTTAAGCGCCGGCTTGGGCGGCTGCGCCGCGGGAGGGGAGGACAAGGTGGAACAAGCCGACAACAGCGCGGCCATGCCCGCCAACAGCCAGGGGCGGAGTGTGTGTTTGCTCATCATGATTTCATCGGGCTTTCAGGCATCGGCGGTGGTTGGAACCGCCCCAACGGGCGCGCAGTCCAGCATCACATAGTTCAGATGCCGCGCGCCCTCCAATTCGAAATGGCATTCGCCGTGGACGGTCATGCCCAGCCGGCGGTAGAAGGCGATCGCGCGCTCGTTGCGGTGCCACACCGTCAGCCACAAACGCGCGGGTTCGGGAAGGGCGAGCGCCCATTGCCGCGCCGCTTCCAGCAAACGCCGGCCCAGGCCCTCTCCGGTGCGGCTTTCCACCAGGTAGATCCTGCACACTTCCACGGTGGGGAAGTCGCAGCCTTGGCAGGGGCTATCCAGCTTCATCAGCGCGTAGCCGAGCAGAAAGCCGTCTTGCTCCATCGCCAGCAGATGATGCGAGGGGCTGGCGATCAGCGCCTCGAAATTGGCCGGCGTGAATTCGCTCAGCACATAGTCGGCCATGTCCCGGCGGACGCCGTCGGTGACGTAGGTGCTCAGCCACACTTGAATCGACAAGGCGGCCAGGCAGCCTGCATCCTTGGGCGCGGCCAGGCGGATGGTCGACATCGTCTTAGTCCGGCCGCTTCTTGACGAACTCGATCACCTGGCGGCCGTCCTCGCTGAATTTGGCCAGCTTCTTGTCGCCGCCCTTCCAAGCGTGGCCGTACACCACCTCGTAGGTGGCCGGCAGCTTGCCGTCGCGGCGCAGGCTCTCGTAGGCCGCCTCCACCCGCTGCCAGGCGTGCTTGCCCATCAGGCCGCGGCCGCGGCCGCTGGTGGCGTTGTGCGCGCCTATGGCCTTCAGGTCCGCCATCACCTCGCGGGCGCGGCCGTAGGTCAGCACGATTTTCTCCATGTCCATCACCGGCTCGGCGAAACCGGCCCGCATCAGCGCGTCGCCCAGATCGTGCATGTCGATGAACTGGTTGACGTGGGTGGCGCGGTCCACGCCGGCGAAAGCGCCGCGCAGCTCATGCAGGGTGTCGGGGCCCAGGGTGGAAAACATCAGCATGCCTTCGGGCTTCAACACGCGGCGGAATTCGGCGAACACGCTGTCCGGCACATTAACCCACTGGATGGTGAGGCTGGACCAGATCATGTCCACGCTGGCGTCGGCCAGCGGCAGGCGCTCGACGTCGGCCACCACCTGCCACGGCAGGCTGGGGCGGAACAGTTTCTTCAACAGGCCGTCGCCGCTTTGCTGCTTAGCGCGCGAGGCTTGCAGCATCGCCTGCGCCAGATCCAGCTCCACCACGCGCGCGTCCGGGTAGCGGGCGCGCAGCTGGGCCGAGCCGTAGCCGGTGCCGGCGCCGGCGTCCAGCACCACTTGCGGCTGAAACTTGATGTAGTCCAGCCGCTCGGACATCCGGTCGGAGACTTCGCGCTGCAAGACCGCGGCGGAGTCGTAACTGGCGGCGGCCTTTTCGAACGAGGCGCGCACTCGCGCCTTGTCGGTGTAAAACGCTTCAGTCATGCATGGGCTTCCAAATGCTGGGCAAGCGCGGCGACGAATTCGGCTTCGTGCGACAGAAACGGCGCGTGCGACGCTTGCGGAAATTCATAAAGCCGGGCGTCGCCCAGCGCGTCGGCCAGCCAACGGCCGGCGCCTATCGGGGTGATGGCGTCGCGAGCGCCGTAGAACAGGCCCGCCGGGCAGTGAATGCGTCCGGCCAGCGCGCGCGCGTCCGCCGTCAGCAGCAGTTCCAGCGCCGGCAACAGGCCTTGCGGCCTGCCGTGGGCGAACAAGTCCGCGCGCAAGGCCTTCAGGGTGTCGCGCGCCGACGGCGCGCCCATCATCTGCAAGGCGAGAAAACGCTCCAGCGTCTGTTCGAAGGCGCCGTCCAGGCTGGCGGCCACCGCTTCGATGGACTTGCGCTCCTGCGCGTGCGGCCAGCTGTCGTCGCGCACGAAGCGCGGGCTGGTCGCCACCAAGGCCAGGCTTTTGATCTTGTCCGGATGGCGAGCGGCCCAGTGCTGGGCGATCAAACCGCCCAGCGACCAGCCCACCAATTGCAGCGGCAATGGAAAGGCCTGGTCCAGCAGATCGGCCACCGCGTCGGCGTCGAAGGAGGCCAACGGGGCGGAAGCGCCGTGACCGGGAAGGTCGACCAGATGCACGCAATGACTGGCGGCCAAGCACGCCGCCACGCGGCTGAACACGCCGCCATGCAGGCCCCAGCCGTGCAACAGGACCACGTCCGGGCCTTGGCCCAGCGTTTCAACAAACAGACTCATGGACGACCAGATGGGGTGAAACCTTCATTTTCGCAAGATCGCGATGCGAAAGAAACCACCTAGTCCGGCATCTTCGTCATGAACCTTGCTCAAACGACAAGCCGCCAGGATATCTTCCAGCCGGCGGTTGATATCGGTGGCGATCGCCCGCGACAGCAGATTGCCGGCGCTGCGCAATAAGGACGGCCGCCGGCCGTCGGGCAGGAATTTGTCGAACACCGCCGCTCGGCCGCCGGGCTTGAGCACGCGCTCCACTTCGCGGATGCAGGCTTGCGGGTCCGGCACCACCGCCAGCGCCAGATGCAAGACCACCGCGTCGAAGCTGGCGTCGGGAAAATCCAGCGCCTGCGCGTCCATCACCCTGGCGTCCACCGCCATGCCCAGCGCCGCGGCGTGGGCGCTCAGCCGCTCCAGCATGCCGTCCGAGATGTCGATGGCGGCCACATGTCGGCAACGCACCATGAAATCCAGATCCAGGCCGGTGCCGGCCGCCACCAGCAGGATGCGCTCCTCCGGCTGCGGGTTGAGCAGGGCGATGGAGCGGCGCCGGCGCGCGGCGAAGGCCTGCGCCACCCGGTCGTAGACCGGCGCGTACAGATTGTAGCGCCAGCGGTTGAACGCCAGCGGCCAACGCCGCCATCCGCTAGCGCTCACTCTGGAACTCCTGCCGGAAGCGGGCCAGCCGCTCCCAGTCCACGCCCTCCGCCGGCGCCGGGGCGGCGAAGTAGAAACCCTGCAGCTTGCCGCAGCCCATTTTTTTGAGCATGGCCAGCTGGGCGGCGGTCTCCACGCCCTCGGCCACCACCTCCAGATCCAGCGCCTTGGCCAACGCCAGGATGGCGCGCACAATGGCAGCCGACTCCTGGGTGCGGTCAAGATCGAAGACGAAGGACTGGTCTATCTTCAGCACGTCGAAACGATAGCGGTGCAGATAGGACAGCGCCGAATAGCCGGTGCCGAAGTCGTCCAGCGCCAACCTCACGCCCAGTTCATGCAGCGCGTGCATCACGGTGGCGGCGATTTCCGGCTGATCGATCAGCGCGCTCTCGGTGATTTCCAGGTGCAGCGTCGCCGGCGGCAGCCGGTAATGCCGGATGCGCTCTCCTATCCAGGCCGCCAGTTCCGGATCGTGGAAATGGGCCGAGGACAGATTGATGTGCAAGGCCACCTCCGGCCCCACCCGGCCCTGAACGCGCCACACGCTCAATTGGGCGCAGGCCGCGTTCAGCATATAGCGGTCCAGCCGGGTGATCAGCCCGCTTTCCTCGGCGATGGGCAAAAACAGGCCGGGCGAAATCAGGCCGCGCTGCGGGTGCTGCCAGCGGGCCAAGGCCTCGAAGCCCACCAGCTCGCCGCTGTCGCCGTCGATGAAGGGCTGGAAATACGGCTGCAGCTGCCCCTCCTCCTCCAGCGCGCGCCGCAGTTCGCTTTCCATCGCCAGCTGGTCCGCCTGATTGATGCGCAACTCGTGGTTGAACAGGGTATAGCCCTGCCGCCCTTGCTGTTTGGTGCAATACATCGCGTGGTCGGCGTCGCGCAGCAGATCGTCGGCCTTGTGGTAATGCTCATGGTCCGCCAGCACCACGCCGACGCTGGCGGTGGAGAACACCTCCCGCCCCGCCAGGATCACCGGCCGTTCGAACTCGCTGACGATGCGCTGGGCGATGCGCTCGCAGTCGCCGCCGCCGTCCATGCCGAACATCAGCACCGCGAATTCGTCGCCGCCCAGCCGCGCCAGGAAATCGTAATGACGCAGGCAGGAGCGGATGCGCGCGCCGGCCTCGAACAAGAGGTGGTCGCCGGCCAGATGGCCCAGGGTGTCGTTGACCAGCTTGAAGCGGTCCAGATCGATGAACAACACCGCGAAGCGTTCGCCGCCGCCATTCGCGTACGCCTCCCAGGCCCGGCGCAAAGCCTTGGAAAAATAGCTGCGGTTGGGCAGCTTGGTCAGCGGATCGTGCAGGCTGTCGAACTCCAGCTGGGCATTGACCGCGTCCAGCTCGCTGGTGCGCTCGCGCACCCGCTGCTCCAGTTCCACGTAAGCGGTTTGCAGGCTCTCCAGCGCCTTGACCCGGGTCAGCGCCGCGCCGATGTGGTTGGCGACGAACTCCAGCACTTCTTGGTCGCGGAAGTTGTAGACCACGTCGTCTTCATAGCTTTGCACCGCCAGCACGCCCAGAAGATCGGTGCCGCAATACAGGGGCACGCCCAGCCAGCTCTTGGGCCGGGGCAGTTCTTCGTCGGCGTCCGGCTGGCGGTTCTGTTGCGAATAGGGATCGATCAACAAGGGCCGGCCGCTGTGCAGCACCTGTTCGACGAAGCCCTTGCCCGGCCGGTGCGGCTTGAGCGGCGGCGCGTATTCGTCTGCGCAATAGGGGAAGCTGATGCAATCCTCGGTCTGGTCGTACAAGGCCACCAGGCAATTGCGCGCCGGCACCATCTCGGCCAGCAAGCGGTGCAGGCCGCCGAGAAAGGCCTCCAGCGACAAGCTGGTATTGGACAGTTCCGCGATCCGGAACAAGGCGCCCTGGAAACGCTCGGCGCGCTTGCGCTCGGCCACCTCGGCGCGCAGCCTCGCGTTGGCGCCCTCCAGCTCGCTGGTGCGCAGCCAGACCTGACGCTCCAGCTGGCTGCGGTGCAAGACCCGCTCCAGCACGAAGCCGACATGGCGGGCGGCGAACAGAAACAACTGCTGCTCGGCCGAGGTCAGCGGCGTTTGATCCTCGTACAGCTGCAGCACCACCGCGCCGATGACATGGCCGCCGGCATTGGCCAGCGGCGCGCCCATCCAGCTGGCCGGCAACAGCCCTTGCCGGCTCAGGCCCTCCTGCTGACACACTTCCAACAGGCGCTCCCGGCTCAGCACCACTGGCTTGCCCCCGCGTATCAACCAGGCGGTCAGGGACTGGGCGTGGCCGCTCAGCGGGAAAATGGCGTCGCTGGCGGGCGGCGCGGGATCGCGCTGGTCAATGTAGAAGGGAAAGTGGATGACCTGGGCTTCATCGTCGTACAGGGCGATGTAGAAGTTGCTGGCGTCCATCAGCCGCATCATCTGCCGGTGCAGGCCGGGCAATACCTGATCGATGGTGCCGCACTCTTCGGCCAGCTGAGAAATATCGAACAAGGCCTCGTTGGCCTCGCGCGAGGCCACCTGCTCCGCGCCCAGCCGCGCGCACAGCAGATGGGCGCACAGCAAGGCGGCGGACGGATTCAACGCCGGACCGGCGTCGCCGCGCCACACCAGCCAACCCAGCACTTGCTCGCCGGCGCGCAAGGGCATCGCCTCGCAGCCGGCGTCCAGCCTGTCCCCGCTCGCCAGCGCTTCCGCGCCGGGCAAGGCGTCGGCGTCGCCCAGCGCGGCCAAAAGCTGCCAAGCCGCCCCCAGCTGCCGCCAGACCGCGGCAACGCGCACCCCTCCCTGCTCTTGCAGCAGAGACAGCGCCATAGCGGCGGCCTGCTCTGGCGTCGCCAGATATTCAGCCATGCTCTTCATGTGATTATCGTAGTATGAGTTAGCTGGAAAATCCGGCCATGCCGGCGCGCCCCTCCCCATGGGCGCGTCGGCTCAGGACGCCGCGGCGTGCTGAATACAGGACAGCAGGCGCTGCAAGTGTTCCGGCTGGTGCATGGCCGACAAGGACAGACGCAAGCGCGCCGTCCCTGCGGCCACCGTGGGCGGGCGGATCGCCGGCACCCACAAACCTTGGTCGCGCAGACGGGCGGCCAAGGCCAACGCCTGTTCATCGCCGCCTATGATAAGTGGCTGAATCGGCGTTCGGGAAGCCCCTGCGGAGTATTTGGACTCGGATAGTCCGGATTTGATGATTGCTATCGATTCGCGCAAGCGCGCGCGCCGCTCGTCGGCCTCGGCGATCAGGCGCAGGCTGGCCAAGATCGCACAGGCCAGCGCCGGCGGCTGGGAAGTGGTGTAGATATAGCTGCGGGCCGCATTGATCAGCCATTCCACCAGATCAGCGCCGCCGGCGATGAAGGCGCCGGCCACGCCGGCGGCCTTGCCCAGGGTCGCCATGTAAATCAGCCGCGGGCTGGACAAGCCGTGCTCGGCCAGCGCGCCGCGGCCCTCGCCCAGCACGCCGAAACCATGGGCGTCGTCCACGTACAGCCAGGCCTCGTAACGCTCGGCCAGCGCCAAGAGCGCGGGCAGCGGCGCTTCGTCGCCGTCCATGCTGTACACCGACTCCACCGCGATCAGCTTGGTTTTGGCGTCGGACTCGGCCAGCAAGCGCTCCAGCTGCGTCAAATCGTTGTGATGGAAGCGTTTGAACTCGGCGCGGCTCAGCCTACAGGCGTCGTTCAGCGAGGCGTGGTTCAGCCGGTCGGCGAACACCGCGTCGCCGCGATCCAGCAAGCTGCTGACAATCGCCAGATTGGCCGCGTAGCCGGAGCCGAACAATAATGCAGCCGGCTGGCCGACGAATTCCGCCAGCGCCTCCTCGGCTTCTTGCTGCACGCTGAAGTGGCCGGCCAGCAGATGCGATGAACCGCCGCCCACTCCCCAACGCTCGAGACCCTGCTGCGCCGCGCGCACCAGGGCCGGGTGATCGGCCAGCCCGAGGTAATCGTTGCTGGCGAAAGAAACATAGGAACGTCCGTCCACCACCACTTCAACCCCCTGCGGGCTGTCGACGACCGCGCGTTGGCGGCGGCGGTGGGTGGCGGAAAGATCCATCAGGGCGGCAGGCAGGTCTTGAAGGCGCATATCGGCTCGAAATATCCCGTGTAAAGGGCTTGGCGGAAACCGGCCTCGCCGTCCGCCCAAGCTATTCCTTATATATACATTTTTTACATCGCCCGCGAATCCGCCGCCCAAACCGCTCAAAGCGGCGTCAGATCAAGCTTTTCCAGCAAGAGCCGGTCGGCGTCCACCTCGGGGTTGCCGGTGGTCAACAGCTTGTCCCCGTAGAAGATGGAATTGGCCCCGGCCAGGAAGCACAAAGCCTGCGTGGACTCATCCATTTCACGGCGTCCGGCGGACAATCGCACATAGGTTTTGGGCATCACGATGCGGGCCACCGCGATGGTGCGCACAAACTCGGTCCAGTCCAGCGGCGCGGCGCCTTCCAGCGGCGTGCCCTCCACCTTGACCAGCTTGTTGATAGGCACCGATTCCGGTTGCGGCTCAAGATTCGCTAGCTGTGCAATCAGACCTGCGCGATCGTTGCGGGTTTCATTCATGCCAACAATACCACCGCAGCACACCGACAGACCGGCGCTGCGTACTTTTCCCAAAGTGTCGAGGCGGTCTTCGTAGTCGCGCGTGGCAATGATATCGGAATATTTGTCCGGCGAGGTGTCCAGATTGTGATTGTAATAATCCAGGCCCGCCGCCTTCAGTTTTTCCGCCTGGCCTCCCTTCAGCAAACCGAAAGTGGCGCAGGTTTCCAGGCCCAAGGCTTTGACTTCCTTGACCATTTCCAAAGTTTTCTCCAAGTCCGCGTCCTTGGGGCCGCGCCAGGCCGCGCCCATGCAAAAGCGGCTGGCGCCGTTGGCCTTGGCCGCGCGCGCGGCGCTCAAAACTTCATCAACCGTCAGCATCGGCTGATTGGGCACCGGGGTGTCGTGATGCGCCGATTGCGGACAGTAGCCGCAGTCCTCCGGACAGCCGCCGGTCTTGATGGAAATCAGCGTGGACAGCTGCACTTTGGCGGGGTCGAAAAACTGACGATGAATCTCGGCCGCGCGAAACACCAGCTCCATGAAGGGCAGCGCCAGCAGGGTTTCGATTTCCGCCACAGTCCAGCTGGGAGACTCCGGGTGCGGGGTGGCGGAAGGCTTGAATTCGATAGCGGAAGAATGCATGGTCTATCCTGGCTGTGGTCGCTGTCCGGCGATGGAAGACCTTGATCAGGCAAGGATAATTCCGGCTTGCGCCGTCAGGACCGTCAGAGTGCCACGCCCGGCCGGGCGTGGGGCGAATCAGCGCATCTTGCTGGGGAGGGCGCCATGCTGTCAAACCTGAAAAGCCTCATAATTGACAAGTGCACAATATTTAATCAACCATGCTGGCTCTGCGGGGATTGGCGGGCAAGCCGGGGTTTCTGCGCGGACTGCCGCCGCCGGCTGCCGGCGCTGCCGTCCGCGCAATGCGCGCGCTGCGCCGACCCCCTGCCGGTTTCCGGCCTGTGCGGCCAATGCCAACGCCACCCGCCCGCCTTCGACGCGCTGTACGCGCCCTACTGCTTCGACTACCCGCTCGCCGAGCTGATCCACGCCTTCAAATACGGAAAACAGCTGCAGATGGGCGCGGCGCTTAGCGGCCTGCTCGCCGATTTCGCCCGTCCGCGCCGCCAAGACTATCACCTTGTCATTCCCGTTCCACTGGCAAAAGAACGACTTGCCGAGCGCGGTTTCAATCAAAGTCATGAGTTGGCAAAAGCATTCGCTGCTACAATGGCGAGCTGTTTGAGCGCCGAGGTTTGTTGGCGAAAATACAACACTCCGTCCCAGGCCTCGCTCGGGCGCGCCGAACGCCGGAAAAACCTCCGCCATGCTTTCGGCGTAAATTGCCGCTGTGACGGGCTTTCCATCGCCATTGTCGATGACGTCGCCACCAGCGGCGCCACCCTGTCGGCGCTGGCCGAAATTTTGAAAAAACAGGGGGCAAAACGGGTCGATGGCTGGGTGCTCGCCAGGGCCTTTTCTCCTAAAACTTGACCAAGATTTTGATTCTTTGGAACAATCCAGGCTGCCAACGATGTTCACTGTAATTCTTTTTCAGCCGGAAATACCGCCCAACACGGGCAATGTGATTCGTTTATGTGCCAACACCGGCTGTGAACTGCATCTGGTCAAACCCATGGGCTTCCCTTTGGAGGACGCCAAGCTGCGACGCGCGGGACTCGATTACCACGAGTACGCTCGCGTAGTGGTTCATGAGGATTGGGCGGCTTGTCAAGAGACTTTGCGCGGACGGCGTATTTTCGCCGCCACCACCAAGGGCTCCGAGCGCCATGACCGGATATCCTATCAACCTGGGGACGTTTTTTTGTTCGGTCCCGAATCCCGCGGTCTGCCGCCTGAAGTGCTGGAGTCTTTGCCTCCGCAGCAGAGGATTCGTTTGCCGATGCGTCCAGAATCAAGAAGTCTCAATCTTTCGAACGCGGTCGCGGTGACGGTGTTCGAGGCTTGGCGACAGCTCGATTTCGCAGGGGGAAGCTGAAGCGGTTCGCAGATCGGCCCAACAAGGGACTCTGGAAAGCCTGGACTTGGCGCTTGCAAGCAAGCGCGAAGCGCCGACGTTGAAACGGCGCGCCAAGGTTTTGCAGTGGTTCCGACAGCATAAGGGAGATCTATGCAATCAGTACTCCGATGGCTGTGGCTTGTGTTCGTCAGTCTCGTACTCGTGGCCTGTTCCACCGTGAAGACGGCCAGCGCCACCAACCAGTCGGCGTCCTCGTCGACCGGCAACAAGAAGACCGTTGCCAAGAATGGAGCTTATTTCCAGAACGATGGTCCCGCGGACCATATCCCGGTCAACCTGAACCTGGTGCCGGACGCCGTGCCGCAGGAAGAGCCGCTGATCAAGTCGGCCAATCTGCCCTACACGGCGCTGGGGATGAGCTTCCGTCCCGACACGCGCGAAAAGCCCTATCAAGCCACGGGCCGCGCCTCCTGGTACGGCAAGCAGTTCCACGGCCGCAAGACGTCCTCCGGCGAGAAATACGATATGTTCGCCATGACCGCCGCCCATCCTACGCTGCCGATCCCGAGCTACGCCCGGGTCACCAATCTGAACAACGGCAAATCCGTGGTGGTGCGCGTCAATGACCGCGGCCCCTTCCACAAGAGCCGCCTGATGGACCTGTCCTACGCGGCGGCCTACCGCCTGGGCTTCATCAAGCAAGGCAGCGCCAAGATCGCCATCGAACGCGTATGGCCGGACGCCGGCGGCGAGAACATCGCCAGCACCCGTCCCGTCAACACCGCGCGACGCGTAGAAGACACGCCCAAGTATCTGCAACTGGGCAGCTTCTCCAAACTGTCCAACGCCGAGGCGATGGTGCAGAAAATGCTGGGCGAGATGGACGACAAGTACGAGTCCAAACTTGGCATCGTGAATCAGGAAGGCGTCTACAAAGTGCGCCTGGGGCCTTTCCGCTCCAGCGACGCGGTGCGCAACGCCGCCGAGAACCTGCACGTGGAGACCGTAGTCACCAGCTTGTAAGCCATCAAGCCGGGTTCATGACAAAGGCGAAGGAGAAATCTCCTTCGCCTTTTTCGTTTCCGCCGCCGATAAAAAACCCCGGCAAGCTGCTGCCGGGGTAAGCCTGATCAATCCAGGCCCCGCTCAGGGAGGCAAGCGGGAGGTGTTGGCCACCTGCTTGTTTAGGTGGGGGCCTGTTCCTAAAGTTCCGGCGGCGCGGCCTCGTCCGCGGCCGGCTGTCCCATGTACTGCTCGAACCAGCCGTTCACCACCCGCTCCACGTCCTCTACCCCGCTTTTCTTCAGGCTGGAGAACATCTGCACGCTGACGTCCGGATAGTCTTTCAGCTCGCTCTTGACCAGGGCCAGCACCTTGGATTGCTCCTGGCGCGACAGTTTGTCGGCTTTGGACAACAGGATATGCACCGGTCGCCGGTTCACCCGGAAGAACTCCAGCATCTTGCGGTCCAGCTCTTTCAAAGGATGGCGCGCGTCCATGATCAACAGCAGACCGATCAGGCTCTGGCGCGACTGCAGATAGCGTCCTAGCAGTTCCACCCAGTGCGCGCGAACCGCTTCAGGCACCTCGGCATAGCCATAACCGGGCAAATCGACTAGAAAACATTCGTTACCCAGCTCAAAAAAATTGATGTGCTGAGTGCGGCCCGGCGTCTTGGACACCCGCGCCAGGCGGCCGTGATTGGCCAATGTGTTGATGGCGCTGGACTTGCCGGCATTGGAGCGTCCCACGAAAGCGACCTCCGCTCGGGTAGGCGGCAAGTCCTTCATGTGGTTGACGGTGGTATAAAATCGGGCGTTTTGAAAAGTCGACATAGTAGTAAGGGTGAAATCAGTTGGTATAGAATAGCAGGTTTGAAATTGCCACTTTTACAGATATTTAGGGATAGCCCCTAAAGGAGCGACCATGAAACGTATGATGCTGTTGGCGATGGCGGCTGCAACCCTGGCCGGAAACGCGTTGGCGGCTGCGCCGGTAGCCGTCAAGGCGGACCCGGTGAAGGCCAAACAGATCGTAGAAACGGTTTGCGCGGCTTGCCACGGCACTGACGGCAACAGCGTAGCCGCGGCCAACCCCACGCTGGCGGGTCAGAACGCGCACTATCTGTACACCCAGTTGAAGGCGTTCAAGGCCGGCGTGCGCAAGGACCCGACCATGCTGGGTATGGCCTCCATGTTGTCCGAGGACGATATGCGCAATGTCGCCGCCTACTACAGCGAGCAAAAGCCGAAGGACCGCGAAGCCTCCGACAAGGCGCAAATGCCGCTGGGCGCCAAGATTTACCGCGTCGGCAACGCCGGCACTCAGGTTCCCGCCTGTATGTCCTGCCACGGTCCCGCCGGCAAGGGCCTGCCCGACCAGTATCCGCGTCTGGGCAGCCAGCACGCCGGCTACATCGTCAAGCAGTTGAACGAATTCAAGGGCGGCGCGAACCGCAAGAACGGCCCGATGCAGGACATCGCCAATCGCATGAGCGACGCCGAAATGAAAGCGGTGGCCGAATACATTTCCGGCTTGCGCTAAGCGTTGAGCAGCCCGGCCGCATCGGCCGAGCCTGACGGCCCCTCAGGGGCCGCCCCTGCGGGGGCTCCGCCGCCCGCGCTCCGGGGCGCGCCGGCAACTTTGCCCGGCACGCCGGCTCAAAAGGGAAGACCCGTCCACGGGCTTTCCTTTTTGCACTTTACGCCACTATGAAAAAAACTAGCCGCAACAGCCTGGCTCACGCCTGGTATGAGTTGCTCAGTTCGATGCGATTCGCCATCGGCCTGCTGACCATCTTGGCCATCGCCTCGGTGATCGGGACGGTTCTGAAACAGAACGAACCCTATCCCAACTACGCTTTCGAGTTCGGGCAATTCTGGTTTCAAGCGTTTGAATGGCTAGGCTTGTACGACGTCTACCATTCGGCGTGGTTCCTCACCATCCTCACCTTCCTGGTGCTGTCCACCAGCTTGTGCATTCTGCGCAACGGTCCCGGCTTCATCAAGGACATGCGCGCCTACCGCGAAAAAGCCTCCGACAACTCCCTGGCGGCGATGAAGCACAGCGTCAGCTTCCAGGCCGAAGGCTTCGACGCCGACGCCGCGCGCGCCTATTTGCAGGCGCAAGGCTTCCGCCTCAAGGAGCAGCCTCGCGCCGACGGCGGCCTGGTGCTGGCGGCCAAGAAGGGCGCGGCCGGCAAGCTCGGTTATTTCTTCGCCCACATCGCGCTGGTGGTGATCTGCATCGGCGGCCTGCTGGACGGCAACCTGCCGCTGAAAATCGGCGAGCTCACCGGCCGCGTGGTGCCGGAGACCCGCGACGTGCCGCAAAACCAGATTCCGGCGGCCAGCCGGCTGGGCTCGAACAATCTGTCCTTCCGCGGCAACGTCACCATCGCGGAGAACAAGAGCGCCGACGTCACCTTCCTCAACGCCGGCAACGGCTATCTGGTGCAGGAACTGCCCTTCATCATCACCCTGAAGAAGTTCCACGTCGATTACTACAGCAACGGCATGCCCAAGCTGTTCGCCAGCGACATCGTGGTCACCGACAAGGCCAGCGGCAAAACCACCGAGGCCACGGTCAAGGTCAACCATCCGCTGATCGTCGACGGCATCGCCATCTACCAGTCCAGCTTCGGCGACGGCGCGTCCCCGCTCAAGTTCAAGGCCTGGAATCTGGCCGCGCCGCAAGCGCGTCCGACCGAGATTCCGGCGGTGTCGATGTCCAGCCAGCCGCTGAAAGCCAACGGCAAGGACTACACGCTGGAAGTGGGCGAGCTGCGCGTCTTCAATATCGAAAACATCGGCAAGCCGCAGGAAGGCCAGCGCACGCTGTCGCAGCGCATGCACGACGCGCGCGAGGTCAAACAGGACAAGCAGCTGAAAAACCAGGGCCCGTCGATCAGCTTCAAGCTGCGCGACGCCCAGGGCCAGGCGGTGGAGTTCATGCATTATATGGCGCCCATCCAGCAGGACGGCGCCAGCTATATGATGGCCGGCGTGCGCAAGACCGTGGCCGAACCGTTCCAGTACGTGCGCATCCCCTTGGACGAGGAGATGAGCGTGGAGCGCTTCATGCGCCTGCGCGCCGCCTTGCTGGACCCGGCGCGTTACGACGAGATCGCCCGCCGCGCCGCGCACAAGGCGCTGAAAGGCGACGCCATCAGCCCGGCGATGCAGCAGCAGTTCACCGACAGCGTCAAATGGGTGCTGGCGCGCTTTGGCGACAGCGGCTTCGTCGGCCTGGAGAAATTCCTGGACGACCGCGTGCCGCAGGACAAACGCCAGGCGGTGGCGCAAACCTATATCAAGATCCTGCAAGGCGCGGTGGTGGACGTGATGTCGGTGGCCGACGAAAAAGCCGGCCTGCCGCCGATGAAGCTGGACAGCGAGCATTACCGCTTCTTGCTGGACAGCCTGGTGGCGGCCAGCTCGCTGCACGACTACGGCGCGCCGGTCTTCCTGCAGCTGGAAGGCTTCGAGCAAGTGCAGGCCTCCGGACTGCAATTGACCCGCTCGCCCGGCAAGACCTTGGTCTATCTGGGCTCGGTGCTGCTGGTTTTCGGCATCATCCTGATGTTCTATGTGCGCGAGCTGCGCCTGTGGGTGCGCGTCAACGGTTCCAAAGTACGGGTCGCGATGACGTCAAACCGGCATAATCGCGATCTGGACGGCGACTTTGCGCGCCATACTCAACTTATCAAACAGCTGGTACGAGGTGCATGATGGAACTGGCCCACGCTTCTTTCTCGCGGCAGCCGCTACTGAAACGGCTGACCCCGGCCGACTGGCTCTACGCGCTGCTGGTGCTGGCCGCCGCCGGCTACAGCTACGCGCTGTACAACCATTACATGGACGGCTACGAACAGGCCATCCTGGCCGGCTCCGCGCTGGGACTGATCGGCCTGGGCTGGTTCTGGAAAGCCTGGCGCTGGTTCTTCCCGCTGGCCGGCTGTATCTCGCTGCTGGCGATCCAGGTGTATCAGCACGAGCTGGCGCGCGGCCAGACCGCCTTCCTGCTCAAATACATGCTGTCCAGCCAATCCTCCATCATGTGGATGTGCACGCTGTTCTTCCTGGCCGCCTTCTCGTATTGGGCCGGCTTGCTGACCCGCTCCGACACGCTGAACCGCATGGGCAGCGGCCTGACCTGGGCCGCGTCGGTCATGGGTCTCGCCGGCCTGTTCACCCGCTGGTACGAAAGCTATCTGATCAGCCCGGACATCGGCCACATCCCGGTCTCCAACCTCTACGAAGTCTTCGTGCTGTTCACGCTGATCACCGCGCTGATGTATCTGTACTACGAGGCCAAGTACGCGGCGCGCCAGATGGGCGCCTTCGTGCTGCTGGTGATCTGCGCCTCGGTCGGCTTCATCCTGTGGTACACCTTCGACCGCCAGGCCCATGAGATCCAGCCGCTGATCCCGGCGCTGCAATCCTGGTGGATGAAGATACACGTGCCGGCCAACTTCGTCGGCTACGGCGCCTTCGCCATCGCCGCCATGCTCGGCATCGCCGAACTGCTGGCGTTGAAGGGCTGGCTCAAGGACAAGCTGCCGCCGGCCGAAGTGCTGGACGAGGTGATGTACAAGGCCATCGCCGTCGGCTTCCTGTTCTTCACCATCGCCACCATTCTGGGCGCGATGTGGGCCGCCGACGCCTGGGGCGGTTACTGGAGCTGGGACCCGAAGGAAACCTGGGCCTTGATCGTGTGGCTGAACTACGCCGCCTGGCTGCACATCCGCCTGGTCAAGGGCTGGCGCGGCGCGCCGCTGGCATGGTGGGCGGTGGTGGGCTTGTTCGTCACCAGCTTCGCCTTCCTCGGCGTCAATATGTTCCTGGCCGGCCTGCATTCCTACGGCGGCTTGTAAACCGCCTCCCGAGCCACCCCGCCTCGGCGGGGTTTTTTCTTGCCGCCGCGGCCGGGCGCAATGGATTTTTGTTAATCGCGCCCCGACTGTGCTATTTTTACCCCGTTTTTATCTATAAGGAATCTTCGTTTTCATCATGGACGTTTCGTGGCTGTCTGACCCTTCCGCCTGGCTTGGCCTCCTCACGCTGATCATCCTGGAGGTGGTGCTGGGCGTTGACAACCTGATCTTCGTCGCCATCCTGGCGGAAAAGCTCCCCCCGCACCAACGCGACCGCGCCCGCATCACCGGCCTGTCGCTCGCCCTGATTATGCGTCTCGTGCTGCTGGCCAGCATCTCCTGGCTGGTGACGCTGACCTCGCCGCTGTTCCACGTGCTCAGCCAGCCCTTCTCCGGGCGCGACCTCATCATGCTGGGCGGCGGTGTATTCCTGTTGTTCAAAGCCACCACGGAACTGCACGAACGCCTGGAAGGCGTGGATGAAGTGAAGAGCAACGGCCAGAAGGCTTACGCCGCCTTCGGCACCGTCGTCGCCCAGATTCTGGTGCTGGACGCGGTATTCTCCATCGACTCGGTGGTCACCGCCATCGGCATGGCCGAACACCTGCCGGTGATGATGCTGGCCGTCATCGTCGCCATGCTGATGATGATCGCCGCCAGCAAACCGCTGACCGCCTTCGTCAACGCCCACCCCACCGTGGTGATGCTGTGTCTGGGCTTCCTGCTGATGATCGGCTTCAGCCTGGTGGCGGAAGGCTTCGGCTTCCATATTCCCAAGGGCTATCTGTACGCGGCCATCGGCTTCTCGGTGCTGATCGAAGCCTTCAACCAGGTGTCGCAGGCCAATCGCATCCGCTACCTGAACCGCAACCAGTCCTTGCGCGAACGCACCGCCAACGCGGTGCTCAGCCTGATGGGCAGCAAGCTGACCAGCCCCAGCGCCGACGAAGGCAAGGTGGAGGACAGCAAGGACGCCGAGCCGCAGGAAGCTTTCGCCCAGAACGAACGCGCGATGATACACAGCGTGCTGACCCTGGCCGAGCGGCCGATCCGCGTGATCGCCACGCCGCGCGCCGACGTGCACCGCCTGGACCTGAGCCAAAGCCAGGATGCGCAGCGCAAAGTGCTGCGCGACAGTCCTTACTCGCGGCTGGTGGTGATCAAGGACGGCAGCATCGACGAGCCTCAAGGCATCGTCGCGCGCAAGGACTTGCTGACCCAGTTGCTGGACGGCGGCGAAATGAATATCGACGCCGCGCTGCGCCAGCCGCTGGTGCTGCCGGAAACCGTCACCGTGCTCAAAGCGCTGGAGAGCTTCCGCCAGCACTCGGCGGACATGGCCTTCGTGGTCAACGAGTTCGGCAGCCTGGAAGGCATCGTCACCCAGAAGGACTTGATGGAGGCGATCGCCGGCGAGTTTCCGGAGGAACACGAGCGTCACGAACTGCCGGCCATCGTGCCGCAGGCCGACGGCAGCTTCGACGTGGAAGGCAGCCTGGAACTGGTGACGCTGGAGCAGCACATCGTGCTGGGCGACTTCGAGGACGAAGACTTCCACACCGTGGCCGGCCTGCTGATGGACTGCCTGGAGCGCATTCCGCGCGAAGGCGATGAAATCACCGTCGGCGAATGGAAGCTGCGCGTCACCGTGCAAAAGGGCAACCGCACCGAACGGGTGCTGATCAGCCCGCTGGCCAATCTGGATGCCAGCATCTAAATCCGCCGACGCGCGGGACACGCAGGGCCGGGCTTCCCCCCGGCCCTGGTTTTTATATGTGCTGCGCTGCCGCGACGGCGCGCTCTACACCGGCGTCACCACCGATGTGGCGCGCCGCTACGCCCAGCACGCCGCCGGCAAGGGCGCGCGCTACACCCGGCTCAACCCGCCGCAGGCGCTGGCCCTGGTGCTGGTCTGCGCAGGCCGCTCCGAGGCGCTGAAGGCCGAATACGCGTTCAAGCGGCTAGACCGCGCCGCCAAACTGGATTTTCTGAACCGCCATGCGCCCGCGGACGGAGATTTCTTAGTTTTCATGTCTAAGCCCGCCGCGGGCAACACAGATTAAACAGCCTTAACAAACACTTGCCCTGCCCCCTTCTAGGATGACATCTGGCAATCATTGCCATCCCAGGAGATCAAGATGAAAACGAACGCTCGCCCCCTGCTGCTGACCGGCCTGCTCGCCGCCAGCCTATTGCTCGCCGCCCAGGCCCGGGCCGAATCCGAATGGCAGAAGGAGCATCCTCGCCGCGAGGAAGTCAATCAGCGCCTGCATCATCAGGACCGCCGCATTCACCGCGAACTGAAGGAAGGCAAGATCAGCCGCGACGAAGCGCGCAAGCTGCACGGCGAAGACCGCGACATCCGCCAGCAGGAGCAGGACATGGCCAAGCTCGATCACGGCCACATCACCAAGCAGGAGCAAAAAACGCTGAATCAGGAAGAGAACCAGGTCAGCCAACAGATCAAGAACGGCAACTGATCGCGCCGTCCAAACGAAAAGCCCGCCAAACGGCGGGCTTTTACTTTGACCAGAACCTGGCTTAGAACCTGTTTACGATCTGCTGCGCGTCGGCGATACGGCGTTGAAACCAAGCTCAAAATGCTCATGTACCCGTGTACATTCCGCTTTTTCTCTCGTTTTCGCCTTGTCTCGCCTTAGCTCGCGAGATCGTGAATAGGTTCTTAGTGCTGCAAGATCTTGGACAGGAAGTGACGGGCGCGCTCGGAACGGCCGTCCAGATTGCCGAAGAACTCGTCCTTGTCGCAATCCTCCACGATATGGCCTTGGTCCATGAAGATCACGCGATTGGCCACGCGGCGGGCAAAGCCCATCTCGTGAGTCACGCACATCATGGTCATGCCCTCGTGCGCCAGTTCGGTCATCACGTCCAGCACTTCGTTGATCATCTCCGGGTCCAGCGCGCTGGTGGGCTCGTCGAACAGCATCGCGATCGGATCCATCGCCAGCGCGCGCGCAATCGCCACCCGCTGCTGCTGGCCGCCGGACAGCTGGCTGGGAAACTTGTCGGCATGCGCCTTCAGCCCCACCCGGTCCAGCAATTTCAAGCCCTTGTCGCGCGCCTCGTCCTGGCTGCGGCCCAGCACCTTGACCTGGGCGATGGCCAGATTCTCGGTAATGGACAGATGCGGGAACAGTTCGAAGTGCTGGAACACCATGCCCACGCGGCTGCGCAGCTTGGGCAGATCGGTCTTGGGCGCCCCCACCGAAATGCCGTCGACGATGATCTCGCCCTTCTGGAACGGCTCCAGCGCGTTCACGCACTTGATCAGGGTGGATTTGCCGGAGCCGGACGGCCCGCACACCACCACCACCTCGCCCTTGGCGACCTGGGTGGTGCAATCGGTCAGGACCTGGAACTGGCCATACCATTTGCTGACTTGCTTCAGGGAAATCATTGCGCTCATACAGCCAACCTCTTTTGCATACGCTTCACCAGCCGCGAAGCGCCGAAACTGATCACGAAATAGACTGCGCCGGCAAACAGCAGGAACTCATGCGGCAAGCCGACGACGTCGCCCTTGGAGCGGGCGGTGTTGAGAAAATCCATCAAGCCGACAGCGTACACCAGCGAAGTGTCCTGGAACAGGATGATGGACTGTTGCAGCAAGAGCGGCGTCATCTTGCGAAAGGCCTGCGGCAGGATCACCAGACGCATCACCTGGCCGTAATTCATGCCCAGCGCGTAGGCGGCGCCGGCCTGACCCTTGGGAATGGCCTGGATGCCGGCGCGGACGATCTCGGAGAAATACGCCGCCTCGAACATCACGAAGGCCACCAGGCAGGAAGTGAACGCCCCCACCGGCTCGAAATTGCCGGTGATCCAGTTCAGCAACAGCGGCACCACCAGGTAGAACCAGGAGATCACCAGCAATAGCGGAATCGAACGGAAGTAATTGACGTAGAACTTGGCCAACGGCGCCAGCACCCGGTTGTCGGACAGCCTGGCCAGCGCCAGCAGAGTGCCCAGCACCACGCCGCCCACCACCGCCATCACCAGCAGCTTCAGCGTCAGCTGCATGCCCTGCCACAGTCCCGGCAAGGCCGGGCCGATCTGGCTGAAATCGAAATCCATCATTTGCCCCCCATCATGCCGGGAATGCGCACCCGCTGTTCAATCCAGGCCATCAGCGTCATCAGGCTCATATTGAGCACAAAATAGATGATGGTGGCCAAGGTAAAGGCCTCGAAGATGTTGGCGGAGAACTCCGCGGTCTGCTTGGTCTGCGCCAGCAGTTCCATCAGGCCGATCAGCGAGGCCACCGAGGAGTTCTTGAAAATATTCAGAAACTCGCTGGTCAGCGGCGGAATGATGATGCGGAAAGCCTGCGGCAGCAACACGTGGCGATAGGTTTGCGCCAGGGAGAAACCCATGGCCAGCGAAGCGTTGCGCTGCCCCAGCGGCAAGGCTTCGATGCCGGTGCGCACCTGTTCGCACACCCGCGCCGCGGTGAACAGGCCCAGACACACCACCACCGACAAGAAGGCGGATGTGGCCGGCGCCAGGTCCTGCTTGAACCAGGCCTGCGCGCCCTCGGGCAGCAGGTCCGGGATCAGGAAGTACCAGACGAATAATTGCACCAGCAAGGGCACATTGCGGAACAACTCGACATAGGCGGCGGCGATGCCGGCCACCCAGCGATTCGGCACCGTGCGCATCACGCCCAGCACCGAGCCCAAGGCCAGGGCGATCGCCCAGCCGGCCAGCGCCACGGCGATGGTCCAGCCCAGGCCGGTGACGAACCAGTTCAGATAGATCTCGCTACCCACCCCGGTGGACTTGAAAAACACCATCCAGTCCCAGTGGTAATTCATGCTTCACTCCCACAACGCCAGCCCGCCGGGCGCGCTCATGCGCAGGCGGGCCGCGGCCGGCGCGAACGCCCGGCCACACACAAAGAAAGCGGGTACGGCCGCGCGCCCCGGGCTCCGCGCCAGACAGCGGGGAGGACGGGGCCGCGGCGCGCCAACCGCGACTTACATCTGCTCGGCAGACTTGTCGGTCGGCTTGGCGATCAGCTCCTTGAATTCATCGGACATCGGGAAGTTCAGGTTCAGGCCCTTGGGCGGCACCGGGCTGGTGAACCACTTGGCGTAGATCTTGTTGACCTCGCCGGACTTGAAGGTGTTGCTCAGCGCGGCGTCCACCACCTTCTTGAAGGCGGGGTCTTCCTTGCGCATCATGCAGCCGTAGATCTCGTAGGACTGGGCCTTGCCGGTCACCACCCAGTTGGCCGGGCTCTTGGCCTTGGCCATCTCGCCGTAGAGCAGCGCGTCGTCCATCATGAACGCCGCGGCGCGGCCGGACTCCAGCATCAGGAAGGATTCACCGTGATCCTTGGCCGAGATGATGTTCATGCCCAGCTTCTTGTCGGCGTTCATCGCCTTGATCAGGCGCTCGGAGGTGGTGCCGGCGGTGGTCACCACGTTCTTGCCCTTCAGATCCGGAAAGTCCTTGATGCCCGAGGTCTTGGCGGTCAGCAAACGGGTGCCGATCTCGAAGATGCCCACCGAGAACGCCACTTGCTTCTGACGCTCCACGTTATTGGTGGTGGAGCCGCACTCCAGGTCCACGGTGCCGTTCTGCACCAGCGGGATGCGGGTCTGCGAGGTCACCAGATTGTACTTGACCTGCAGGTTCGGCATTTTCAGCTCTTTTTTCACCTGCTCGACCACTTTGTTGGCCAAGTCCACCGAGTAGCCCACCGGCTTCTGGTTGTTGTCGTAGTAGGAAAACGGAATGGACGCGTCGCGGTTGCCCAGGACGATCACGCCGGAATCCTTGATCTTCTTCAGGGTGCCGGTCAGTTCGGCTGCCATGGCCGGAGCGGCGCAGAAGGCGCCCAGAGTGGCGGCACAGATCAGGGTGGAGCGAATACGCATGAAGTTTCTCCTTTTTCACTTCCTGTGATAGACAGCCCCCGCCGACAAGGACGGGGACGGACGACTCTTTGTAGTGCGGCGGGCGCTGAACGCCCGCTCGTATTTTTTTACGTTGCCAAAGCCCCGTTACTGACGTTTGGCCTTGTGGCCTTTCGCGCTCAGATAATTGGCCAGTCGGACGTAATCCTCCACCGGCAGATTCTCCGGCCGCAATCCGGGGTCCATTTCCAGCGCGGCGAAACCCTCCGCGTCCAGCAGGCCCTTCAGATTGTTCTTCAGCGTCTTGCGCCGCTGCGAGAACGCCGTGGTCACCACCTGCTCCAGCAGAAGCTCGTCGCTGGCCACGCCGCAGCGGCCCGGCGCCGGAATCATCCGCACCACGGCGGAATCCACCTTCGGCGGCGGCCAGAACGCTTCCGGCGGCACGTGCAGGATATTCTCCATTTCAAAACGGTACTGCAACATCACCGTCAGCCGGCCGTAATCGGCGGTGGACGGCTCCGCCACCATGCGTTCAATCACCTCTTTTTGCAACATGAAATGCATGTCGGTGACTTTCTGGCCGTAAGTGGCCAGATGGAACAACAAGGGCGTGGAAATATTGTAGGGCAGATTGCCGACGATCTTCAGCTTGCCCTCCGCCACGGAGGCGAAGTCGAAGGCCAGCGCGTCGCCGGCGTGGATGCTCAGGCGCTCGGCCGGAAACTCCTTTTGCAAGCGGCTGATGATGTCGCGGTCGATCTCCACCACGTGCAAATGCTTGAGCGCCGCCAGCAGCGGCTTGGTGATCGCGCCCAGGCCGGGACCGATTTCAATGACGACGTCGTCCGGCTGCGGGTTCACCGCATGCACGATGTTGGCGATGACGCTGGCGTCTTGCAGGAAATTCTGGCCGAAACGCTTGCGCGGAATATGTTTGTTCATGAAATCTGCTAATCAGTGCAAAGAACGGAGAAGCGCCGGGTGATTTGCCGCCGCGCCTCATTGTCGAAGTCAACTCTCAAATTTGGGCCAATTGTCTGCCGATTGTAGGCTGCCCGACAAGAGCTAAAGCCGGACCCGCGCCACAAATCTCACAATACATGCCAAACGCTTGAAAATCAGTGAGGATTTTCCCGAATCGCCGCCGCGGGCCGGGTCAGCCAGCGGCACAGGCCGGCCAGCAGCAGGACCGTCGCGCCCAGCGCCCATTCACCCGGCAAGGGCAGCGCCGCGAGCCCCGCCGACACGCCGGCGGCGAACAGCATCTGACCGCAGCCCAGCAAGGCGGCGGCGCGGCCGGCGCCCTGGGAAAACGGCGCCATGGCCATGCCGCTGGCCGGCCCCAGCGTCCAGGCGAAGCCCACGCTCAGCACGCCGATCGGCAACATATAATGCCAAGCGCCCGGCTGGCCGGACAGCGCCAGCAGCAATACGCCGGCCAGCAACATGATGTTGAGGCCGTAACGCAACATCGCCTTCTGGCCGAAGCGGCCGATCAGCTTCAGACCCAGGAAGCTGGCCGCCATCACCAAGAGAGCGTTGCCGCCGAACAGCAGGCCGAAGGTGGTGCTGTCCACCCCGCCGCGCTCGATCAGCACCGCCGGCGCCAGCGTCACATAGCTGACGATCAAGGCCAGCGCCGCGCAGCAGCAAGCGCCGTAACGGCGCAGCGCCGGCGTCGCCAGCACCTGGCGCATGCCCATCGCCGGCCCGGCTGCGCTGGAAGCCGCGGGCCGGGTTTCCGGCATTTTCCAGGCCAGCCACGCCGCCGCCAGCACAGCGCTGCCGGCCAGCGCCAGAAAGCAGGACTGCCAGCCCCAGCGCGCGGTCAGCCAGCCGCCCAGCAAGGGCGCCATCGCCGGTACCACGTTCAGCGCGGCGTTGAGCAGGCTGTAGCGCTGGGCCGCCGCGTTGCCGGAGAAACAATCGCGCACCAGGGTGAACGCGCACACCGAGCTGGCGCTGGCGCCCAGGCCTTGCAGCGCGCGCAGGCCCAGGAAACCGCCCAGGCTGTCGCTGCGGCTGGCCAGATAGGCCGCCGCCGCATACAGCAGCAGGCCGCCCAGCGCCACCGGCTTGCGGCCGATCCGGTCCGCCAGCGGGCCGAACAGCAACTGCCCCAGCCCCAGGCTGAAGATGAACACGCTGAGGCTGATCGCGACGTCGGCCTGGAAATGCCGCTGCATCGCCGGCATCGCCGACAGGTAAAGATCGATGCCCAAGGGATTGAACAGGATCAACAGAATGGCCGCCAAAGTGGCGGCGCGGGCAAACGGGGAAACGCTGGACTTGGGCATCGGGGTATGACAACAGGAGATGGGGAAGCAAGCCGCCATGATACCGGGCAGCGCGCTCCGCCGCAGCAGGCCGCCGGAAAAAAACCCGTCCGCGCGCCGCTTCCACGCCTTTAAAAACAGGAAATTGACGCCATTTGAATGGGAGCTTGCCGGCCTGAAAACGCCCGGCGTCTGATGGATTCGATGGTTGCGGCATCACGCGTCTGGTAACCTAGACGACGACCGAAAGAACAAATGAGCAGACTATCATGACCGCAAATGACACCCGGATTTACCTGTCTTCCGGCAGCCCGCGCCGCCGCGAAATTCTGGAACAGTTGGGCATGCACCTGGAGCGCATCCACGCCGACATCGACGAATCGGTGCGGCCCGGCGAGTCCGCCGTCGCCTATACCGAACGGCTGGCGCTGTCCAAGGCCGAGGCCGGCTGGCAGGTGGTGGAGTCTTGCGGACTGCCGTCCCGGCCCTTGCTGGCCGCCGACACCACGGTGGCGATGGACGGCGAAATCTTCGGCAAGCCGGAAAACGCCGACGACGCCCGCCGCATGCTGCGCGCCTTCTCCGGCCGCGGCCATCAGGCCATCACCAGCGTGGTGGTGCGCGAAGGCGAACAAGTCAGACTCAAGACCTCGGTGACCGAGGTGTTCTTCCGTCCGCTCAGCGAGCAGGACATCGAGCGCTATCTGGACAGCGGCGAGCCTTTCGACAAGGCCGGCGCTTACGGCATCCAGGGCAAGGCCGGCGTCTTCGTCGAGCGCATCCACGGCAGCCACAGCGGCGTGATGGGCCTGCCTATCTTCGAAACCGCGGCGCTGCTGAGCGAATTCGGCTTTCAGTTTCCATGAGCGCGCGGGGAACCACCATGCTGCATCAATCGATACCCCTGCCGCGCGATCTACCGCGCCCCAAAGAACAAATCCTGGTCAACATCACCCCGCAGGAAACCCGGGTCGCGGTGTTGGAAGACGCCGTCGTCCAGGAGCTGCACGTGGAGCGCGCCGCCAGCCGCGGCATCGTCGGCAACATCTACCTGGGCCAGGTCAAGCGCGTGCTGCCCGGCATGCAGAGCGCCTTCATTGAAATCGGCCTGGAGCGCGCGGCCTTCCTGCACATCGCCGACGTGCTGGAACAACGCCAGCACCCGACCGAGCCGCAACGCATCGAAAAAATGCTGTTCGAAGGCCAGACCGTGCTGGTGCAGGTGATCAAGGATCCGATCGGCACCAAGGGCGCGCGCCTGTCCACTCAGATCTCTCTGGCCGGCCGCTTCCTGGTTCACCTGCCGCAGGAAGAGCACATCGGCGTCTCGCAGAAAATAGACAGCGAAAGCGAGCGCCACAATCTGAAGTCCCGGCTGGAAAAGCTGTTGCCGGCCAATAGCCCGCGCGGCTACATCATCCGCACCAGCGCCGAAACCGCGCGCGACGACGAGCTGGCCGCCGACATCGACTACCTGTCCAAGCTGTGGTCCGACATCCGCCACAAGTCCCAGCACCTGCCGGCGCAAAGCCTGCTCTACGAGGACCTGCCGCTGGCGGTGCGCGTGCTGCGCGACATGGTCAGCGACTTCACCGACAAGGTGGTGGTGGATTCCACCGAGAACTACAGCCGCATGGTGGAGTTCGCCGAGCAATACGTGCAGATCGCCGTGGACAAGATCGAGCGCTACAGCGGCGAACGCCCGCTGTTCGAGCTGCACGGCATCGAAGCCGAGATCGACAAGGCGCTGGCGCGCCGCGTCAACCTCAAGTTCGGCGGCTATCTGATCATCGACCAGACCGAAGCGATGACCACGATAGACGTCAACACCGGCGGCTTCGTCGGCAACCGCAATTTCGACGAAACCATCTTCAAGACCAATCTGGAGGCCACCCAGACCATCGCCCGGCAACTGCGGCTGCGCAATCTGGGCGGCATCATCATCGTCGACTTCATCGACATGGACAACGACGAGCACCAGTCCGCGGTGCTGGCGGAGCTGGCCAAGGCGATGGCGCGCGACCGCACCCGCGTCACCCTCAACGGCTTCACCAGCCTGGGCCTGGTGGAAATCACCCGCAAGCGCACCCGCGAAAGCCTGGCCCACGTGCTGTGCGAACCCTGCCCCACCTGCCAGGGCCGCGGCGAGATCAAGACCGCGCAAACCGTGTGCTACGAGATCCAGCGCGAGATCGTGCGCGAGGCGCGCCAGTTCGACGCCAAGGGCTACCGCATCCTGGCCGCACAATCGGTGATCGACATGTTCATAGACGAGGAATCGCAAAGCCTGGCGATGCTGATCGACTTCATCGGCAAGCCGATCTCGCTGTCGGTGGAAGCCACTTACACCCAGGAACAATTCGACGTCGTCCTGTTGTAAGCCGCGCATGCCATCCCGCCCGCCCCGTCCGGCGGCCCGGCTGCCGCGCCTGTTGTTCCGCGCGGCGCTGGGCCTGCTGGCCCTGATCGCCCTCTATCTGCTCGCCGCGCTGACCCTGGGCCTGTTGCCTGTCAACCGGGACTGGCGGCCGGCCGAGTCCGGCATACCGGTCTACCTGGACAGCAACGGCGTGCACGCCGGCCTGCTGCTGCCCCGCCGCGCCCCGGGCATGGACTGGGACGAGACCTTTTCCCCGCGCCATCCGCGGACCGGGGCCAATCTGGACAAACTGCCCTATGTGGGCATAGGCTGGGGCAGCCGCAGCTTTTACCTGGAAACGCGGAACTGGTCCGACCTCACCCCAGGCAAGGCGCTCTACGCGCTGTCCGGGCTGGACGGCGCCGTGCTGCACGTGGAATACCTGCCGACGCCGCGCGAAGGCGCCGCCACCCGGCGCCTGCTGCTCGCGCCGGAACAATACCGACGGCTGACCGGCTTCATCCAGGCCGCCGTCGCCCGCGACGCGGCCGGCCAGGCCCTGTGGATGCCGGGCTATCATTATCATGATCAGGACGCGTTTTACCTGGCCAACGGCCGCTACAGCCCGTTGACCACCTGCAACCAGTGGGTGCGCGACGCGCTGGCCGCCAGCGGCGCGCGCACCGCCTGGTGGTCCCCGTTCGACCGCGCACTATTCTGGCAATTGAAAGACCGCTGAGGCGCGCCGCCCCAGCGCAAGGGAGTTTCGCAAAATGAACGAAGCAAACGGCGACCCGCTCTGGTCCGCCATCCGGCGGGAAGCCGAACAAGCCGCGCAAGACGAGCCCATGCTGGCCAGTTTCCTGCACATGACCGTGCTGCGCCACACCACCCTGGAAGACGTGCTGGCCTTCCACCTGTCCAGCAAGCTCGCCAGCCCGGTGATGGACGCCCGCGCGCTGATGGAATTGTTCCGCGAGGCGCTGGACGCCGATCCGGCCATCAGCGCCGCCGCCCGCGCCGACATCAGCGCCTGTTTCGACCGCGACCCGGCCTGCGACAACTACTCCACCCCGCTGCTTTACTTCAAGGGCTTCCACGCCATCCAGTGCCAGCGCATCACCCACTGGCTGTGGCGGGAGGAGCGCAAAACCCTGGCGCTCTTTCTGCAGAACCGCATCTCCGAAGTCACCGGCGCTGACATCCACCCGGCCGCGCGCATCGGCCAGGGCGTGATGCTGGACCACGGCACCGGCGTGGTGGTGGGCGAAACCGCCGTCATCGGCGACAACGTCTCGCTGCTGCAGGGCGTGACCCTGGGCGGCACCGGCAAGGAACACGGCGACCGCCATCCCAAGATCGCCGACGGCGTACTGATCGGCGCCAACACCTCCATTCTCGGCAACATCCTGGTGGGCGCCTGCGCCAAGATAGGCGCCGGCAGCGTGGTGCTGGAAGACGTGCCGGCCCACACCACCGTGGTCGGCGTGCCCGCCCGCGTGGTGGCCCGCGCCGAAGGCACCCCGGCGCTGGACATGGACCAGCGCGTATGAACGCGGAGCGGGTTCACCTCGCCGTCGGCGACTCCGCCGCCGGCATGCTGAACGCGCTGCGGCGCGACGGCCTGCTGGACGGCGAGGTCCTGCCCTTCATCGAAGACCTGAGCGCCGGGCCGCTGCTGGACGCCGACGCCATCGATCAAGGCCTGCGCCTGGCCTGGCATCAGCAACTGCTGCAGGCCCAGCCCTGGCTGCCGGAATACGAGGACGATTGGCTGCGCCGGCATCAAGCCGGCCGCAAAGCGCTGCTGCGGCTGCTGGAGCGGCCGCGGCCGCTCACCGTCTGGCAAGGCCGCAACGCCGGCGACCGCCTGGCGCTGGCGCTGCTGGCCGAGCAACTGCCGGCGGACTGCCCGTTGACCGTCTGCGCCGCGCCGGAGCCCGTCTGGCAGGCCGGCGACGAGATGGCGGAATGGAGCATGGCCATGCTGCCGCTGGAACGGCTGGCGGATTGCCGGCGGCGGGAGCGCCCGCTGGCGGCCGGCGAACGCCAGGTGCTGGCCTCGCAATGGCGCCGCTGGCGCGAACACGGCCAAGGCCTGCGCCGCCTACAAGACGATGACGTCGTCGAAGCGCCGCTGGACCGCTACGACGCGCTGCTGCTGGAACTGAGCGGCGAGCAGCCGCGCGCGGTGTCCCGCCTGGTCGGCGACGCCCTCGTCCACATCCGGGAAGCGCTGCTGTCCTCCGACATCCTGTTCTGGCGCGTCCAGCAGTTGCTGCGCGCGGGCCGGCTCCGCGCCGACACCACGGCCGGCGGCGGCTCCTCGCCCTTCATCCGCGCCGGCGGCTGAACCGACGTTGCCGCGACGCGACACCCCCGCGGCCCGCGCTTGGTGATGCCGGGAGCCGCGGGTAAAATCCCAGCCCTCGGCGCCTGCCCCGCCATTGAATGGCAGCGTCCTGCAATCCTCAGGAACCCCACCCCATGAATGTCAGAGTTGTCGACTACCACGCGCCGGACGCGGCGGAACAATTCACCCGCTCCCTGCACGAAACCGGCTTCGGCGTGCTGGTCAACCATCCGATCCCGCAAAGCCTGGTGGAAAATATCTACGCCGACTGGCTGGCCTTCTTCAACAGCCAGACCAAATACGACTACGCCTTTTCCATGGAACGTCAGGACGGCTGGTTCTCCCCGGAGGTATCGGAAACCGCCAAGGGCGCAAGCCTGAAAGACATCAAGGAATACTTCCACATCTACCCCTGGGGCCGCGTGCCGCCGGAACTCAAGGCCGACGCCGACCACTACTACGCCGTCGCCAACCAGCTGGCGCAGGAGCTGCTGTCCTGGGTGCAGCAATACACACCGGCCCATATCGCCGCCAGCTACACCGAGCCGCTGTCCCACATGATCGCCGACAGCCAAAAAACCCTGCTGCGCGTGCTGCGCTATCCGCCGCTCACCGGCCAGGAGCCGGCCGGCTCCCTGCGCGCCGCCGCCCACGGCGACATCAATCTGCTGACCATCCTGCCCGCCGCCAACGAGCCCGGCCTGCAAGTGCAGGACAAGCAAGGCGAATGGCTGGACGTGCCCTGTGATTTCGGCACCCTGGTGGTCAATATCGGCGACATGCTGCAAGAGGCCTCCGGCGGCTACTATCCGTCCACCCAACACCGCGTGGTCAACCCCAGCGGCGAAGGCGCGACCAAGAGCCGCATCTCGCTGCCGCTCTTCCTGCACCCGCGTCCGGAAGTGGTGCTGTCCGAACGCTATACCGCGGACAACTATCTGAACGAGCGCCTGCGCGAACTGGGCGTCAAGATGTAAGAACCGCCGCGCGTCGCGCGGCCTAACCCGGTGGGTGCGGCTTCGCAGCCTCATCCATCGTCCCCTTGCCGCAACGCCTTGTCTCGTCTGCGCTCGCGCGATCGTGAACTGACGGCAAACCCCTCGCAGCGGAGGCTTCCCACCGCCGCTGGCGGCCATCCGCAATCAAATCCAAAAATTCATTAGTAAAATGCTATCGCTCTGAGCAAAATATTCAACTGGCCCACTCAAATGATAATGACTATCATTCAATGAATACTCAACGTGGAGCCCTGCCATGCTCAAGACCATTACTTTCGCCATCTGCCACTTCACCGTCGCCTTCAGCGTGGCTTATCTGCTGACCGGCAATATAGGCGTCTCCAGCCTGCTGGCCCTGGTGGAACCGCTGGTCAACACCGTGGCCTATTACTTCCACGAGAAGGTGTGGGACCGCATCCGCGGCCGCAAGGCCCAAGCCGCCGAAACCGGCGCCGCCGGACACAACGCCCTGTTCCATCAGCACTGACGCCAACGGCGCCGCGCCCCTGTCCGGGCGCGGCCTTGCTCTCACGGCGCGTCGTCCCGCTCCATGCCAATGAATTTCTGTATTGACAGAAATTTCGGAAACAACTATCGTAAGCACCATGGAACTGACACCCGTATCCCAACGCTTCGTGCTGCACTGGGGCGAAATGGGCACCCGCTGGGGCGTGAACCGCACCGTCGCTCAAATACACGCGCTGCTCTTCATCACCGGCCGCCCGCTGAACGCCGAAGAACTGGCCGACACCCTCAACGTGGCCCGCTCCAACATCAGCAACAGCCTGAAAGAGCTGCAGAACTGGCAACTGATCCGCATCGTGCACGTGCTGGGCGACCGCCGCGACCACTTTGAAACTTCGGGCGACGTTTGGGAACTGTTCCGCATCATCGTGGCAGAGCGGCAGCGCCGTGAAATCGAGCCCACCCTGCTGGTGCTGAAGGAATGCATGGACAGCCCGGACTTCCAGCAGGAGAGCCCGCTGGCGCAGGAACGCATCCGCAACACCTGGCAGTTCATGGACACTCTCACCTCCTGGACTCGGGAAATGCTGCGCCTGTCCACCGCCACGCTGAGCCGGGTGCTGAAGATGGGCGCCAGCATTCAGAAACTGCTGGGACGGGATAAATAAGTTCGCCGCGCACGCGGGCGGCGCCGGGCGGCCTTGCGCCGCCGGAAACTCCGCATATTTTTTTGCCATTACATTTCCGTTTTGACAGAAATTTCAGAAATAAAGGAGAACACCATGAGCGGATTCATCACCAGCATGATCATCGTCCCCCTGCTGTGCAGCCTGTTGTGCTGGTGGCTGCTGGCCGGCCCCTTGCGGCAAGTGACCCAGGCCCTGTGCGAGCACGGCGCGGGCGGCCCGTTCTGGCAGCGCGCCTTCTTGATCCTGATCCTGGCCGGACCGCTGCTGGCCGTGCTGCTGTTCGCGCCGGACGCCCCTTCCGCCTCTCTATGGCTGGACATCCGCGCCATCCTGATGTGGGCGCTGCTGGGCGTGGTGGCCCAGTTGCTGGTGCTGCTGCGCCTGGTCTGGCGGCAGGTGGCGCCCCGCCCCGTCCCGCGGCAGGTCCAGCCCCTGCCCGCCGCGCCTCAGGAGACCGCGCAATGAAGATACTGCTCTTGGGCGGCGGCGGCTTCATCGGACGGCCGCTGCGCCAGCGGCTGGAACGGGACGGGCACCAAGTCAGCGCGCCCTCGCGCCGGCAGCTGGACCTGCGCCAGCCGCGCGCCGACTGGCGTCAATGGCTGGAAGGCGTCGACACGGTGGTCAACGCCGCCGGCCAGTTGCTGGACCGCCCAGCCGGCGCGCTGGAAGCCGTTCATCACCTGGGACCGCTGCAGTTGGCCAGCATGGCCTATCAAGCCGATGTGCGCCGCTGGGTGCAACTGTCGGCGCTGGGCGCGGACCCGCAGGCCGCCACCCCGTTCCTGGCCGGCAAGGGCCGCGACGACGCCGCCCTGCTGGCCAGCGGCCTGGAAGCCCGCATCGCGCGGCCCTCGCTGATCTACGGCCCGCAAGGCGCCAGCAGCCGGCTATTGCTGCAACTGGCGCGGCTGCCCCTGTGGCTGCTGCCCGACGGCGGCAATCAGCGCATCCAGCCGCTGGCGCTGGACGACGCGGTGGAGGGGCTGGCGCGGCTGGCCTTGGCCGACGACGCGCCGGAAGGCGTCATCGAGTTCGTCGGCGCCGAGGCGCTGACCCTGGCCGACTACCTGCGCCAGTTGCGTCGATTGCAAGGACTGAACGCCCCGGCCTACATCCTCAACCTGCCGCCCCAGGCCAGCCGGACACTGGCGGCTTTGGCCGAACGCTGGCCGTCCAGCCTGATCAGCCGCGACACCCTGGAGATGCTGAACCACGGCAGCTGCGGCGACCCGTCCACCCTCGGCGCGCTGCTGCAACGCGCGCCGCTGGCCAGCGGCCAATTCCGGGAAGCGCCATGACGCCCTCCACGCGCAACATCGAATACGCGTTGGCGGCGCTGTGGCTGTGGAGCGGCCTGCAGCCGCCGCTCAGCGCCTGGGACGCGTCCGTCGCCATGCTGCAGCGGCTGCCCTTGCCCGCCGCCTGGGCCGCGCCGCTCTTCCTCGCCGCCTGCGGCCTGGACCTCGTCTTCGGCCTGCTGACGCTGGGACGCCCCTGCCGCGCCTTATGGCGGACCCAGGCCGCCGTCGTCGCCGGCTACAGCCTGACGTTGGCGCTCTGGCTGCCGGAAAACTGGCTGCATCCGTTCGCCCCCTTAGTGAAAAACCTGCCCATCCTGGCCATGCTGCTGTGGCTGGGCGCCCGCCGGGAGACTTCCGCATGAACGCCTATCTCGTGGTCAAAACCCTGCACATCCTGTCCGCCACCCTGATGGTGGGCACCGGCTTCGGCTCCGCCTTCTACCTGTTCTTCGCCAACCGCGGCCGCCAGACCGCGGCCCAGGCCGAAGTGGCGCGGCTGGTGGTGCGCGCCGACTGGTGGTTCACCACACCGGCGGTGATCTTCCAACCGCTGTCCGGCCTGTGGCTGGCGCGGCAGGCCGGCTGGCCGCTCTCCAGCGACTGGCTGCTCGCCTCCATCGGCCTGTTCCTGTTCGCCGGCCTGTGCTGGCTGCCGGTGCTGCGGCTACAAACCCGCATGGCGGCGATGGCGCACGCCGCCGCCGCCGCCGGCCAGCCGCTGCCCGTGCGCTACTGGCGCTACGCCCGCTATTGGGAATGCCTGGGCTATCCGGCCTTCCTGGCCATGCTTACGACATACTTTCTAATGGTGATAAAACCGGGAGCTTGAGTAGGAATAAGGATAGAATGTTTGGTTTTTTATTATTCAAGCCAGAATCATGGCTTGAGCCTTCCGCACTATGTCGCTCACTCCCCACTCCTGTATCGACGCCAAAGCTTATCGGCCGGACATCGACGGCCTGCGCGCGCTGGCCGTGCTCAGCGTGGTCGCTTTCCACATCGGCCTGCCCGGATTCGGCGGCGGCTTTGTCGGCGTAGATATATTCTTCGTCATTTCCGGCTTCCTGATCAGCGGCCTGCTGCGGCAGGAATTGCTTGCGCAAGGCCGCATCGACTTCAAGGCTTTCTACGCTCGCCGCATCCGCAGGCTTGCGCCCGCGCTGGCGCTGGTGCTGGCCGTCAGCCTGGCGCTGGCCTACTTCGTGATGCTGCCGGACGACCAGATCAAGCTGGGACGGGAAGTCCGCGCGGTCGCCACGCTGTCCGCCAACCATCACTTTCTCAAGCACGCTTTTGATTATTTCGACTCCGACGCCGACCTCAAAGTCTTGCTGCACACTTGGTCGCTGGCGGTGGAGGAGCAATATTATCTGGTCTGGCCCTTGCTGCTATGGGGCGTCTTCCGCCTGAGCAAGGGGGATCGCCATGTCACCGACCTGCGCATGCGTCTGGCCCTGGGCACGGTCTTGCTCGGATCGCTGGGCTTGAGCTTATGGCTAAGCTATCGCGATACGCCGCAAGCCTTTTACCTGATGCCCGCCCGCGCCTGGGAATTCGCCGCCGGCGCCCTGCTGGCCTTGCTGCCGCCCCCGCGCGGAGGCCGGCGCCTGGCCTTGCCCATCGCCGCGCTGGGCCTGGCGCTGCTGCTGGCGTCCATCGCGCTGCTGAATGAACGCATGGTCTTTCCCGGCGTCATCGTGTTGCTGCCGGTCATCGGCAGCGTGCTGTTCATTCTGGCCGGCATGCTGGACCCGTCCAATCCGATAAGCCGCTGCATCGGCTCCCGTCCCTGGACCAGCATCGGCCTTCTGTCCTACGGCTTTTATCTGTGGCACTGGCCCTTGCTGGCGCTGGGCCGCTATTGGGGCCTGGGCGAACGCGATCTGACACGCGACCTGTTCTTGGGCGGCGTTCTGGCGCTGGCACTGGCCTGGCTGAGTTACCGCTATGTGGAACAACCGCTGCGCCGGGGACAATGGCGGAAGCTGCGCGATACCCGATCCACGCTGCGAACCGGCCTCGGCATCACCCTCGGCCTATGGCTGCTGGGCACGGTCGCCATGTATTTGCCCAAGCACTTTCCTTGGCCGGGACAGCAAAGCATTCTGCAGGCCAAGCGCGACGCTTTCCATTTTGTCGGCGATTGCGGCATGCCGGCCGCCGGCGTCCCCTTGTCCCCGCGCGCCCAATGCCTGGTCGGCGCGCCCGGCGCGCCGCTTAAACTGCTGGCCTGGGGCGATTCCCACACCGACCATCTGATGCCGCTGTACGACGCGCTGGCCAAGGAGCGCGGCATCGCCATCCTGCGCCGGGTCTACCACGGTTGCCCGCCGCTGGCCGACGCCATGCCGGTGGGCGAAGGCAAGAAACGCAGTTGGTGCCCCAGCTTCGCGCGGGCCGTGCGCGCGGAATTGCCGCAGCTGGCGGCCCAAGGCGTCACCGGCGTGCTGCTCAACGCGCGCTGGAACAGCTATACCGCCCAAGATCTGCCGGGCAGACCGGCCATGACCGGTCTGGTGGCCGCCGGTCTCGAAGGCGTCCCCAGCGTATCCGGCGGCATGAAGGCCGGCGTCGCTCCGCTGGACCGCGCCTCCTCGCTGCAGGTCCTGGAGCAATCGCTGGACCGCAGCGCGCAAGACATGGCCGGCCTGGGACTGAAAATCGTCCTGGTGCTGCCGGAGGCGGAGATGAGCAAGTCGCCGCCGGAATGCGTGGCCCGCTTGGGCGCGGCGGCCTGCAACGCGCCGCGCGCGGACGTTGAGCGCCATCGCCTGCAGATTGTCCAGCTGCTGCAACGCGTCGCCGCCCGTCACCCCAACATCCGCTTGTGGGACCCCCTGGATCCGTTCTGCGACGCCAAGACCTGCTTCGCCAGCCGCGACGGCAAAGTGCGCTACCAGGACAAGGACCATATCACCGCCAGCATGGCGCTGACCTTGACGGACAGTTTCCGCCCCAGCTTCGACTGGGCGAGAAGCGCCGAACGCTGAACCCGCCCTCCTCGAAATGGCAGCCTCCCGGCTGCCATTTTCGCTTTTACCCACGCAATGCCGACGATGCCGACGCCTGGTGTAAAATGGCGTTTTGCCTGAACCAGATAGACACCTCGCCATGACAGATCTCCTCGCCGGCCTCAATCCAGAACAACTGCGCGCCGTCACCTGGCCCGACAAGAGCGCGCTGGTGCTGGCCGGCGCGGGCAGCGGCAAGACCCGGGTGCTGACCACCCGCATCGCCTGGCTGTTGTCCACCGGACAAACCAGTCCCAGCGGCGTTCTGGCGGTAACCTTCACCAACAAGGCCGCGCGCGAGATGCAGACCCGGCTGGCGACCATGGTACCGGTCAACGTGCGCACCATGTGGATAGGCACTTTCCACGGCCTGTGCAACCGCTTCCTGCGCTCCCACTACCGCGACGCCGGCCTGCCGCAGACCTTCCAGATTCTGGACTCCGCCGACCAACAGGCGGCGATCAAGCGTCTGCTGAAAAGCCTGGAACTGTCCGACGAGAAATTCCCGCCGCGCGCGGTGCAAAGCTTCATCAACGGCAGCAAGGAAGCCGGCCTGCGCGCCGACAAGCTGCCGCCGGCGCTCAATCCCTACGAAGCCAAGCTGGTGGAGCTGTACGCCACCTACGACGCCCAATGCCGCCGCGAAGGCGTGGTGGACTTCGCCGAACTGCTGTTGCGCAGCTACGAGCTGCTGAGCGCCAACCAGGCGCTGCGCCAGCATTATTGCAGCCGCTTCCGCCACATCCTGGTGGACGAGTTCCAGGACACCAACCGCCTGCAGTACGCCTGGCTCAAGCTCTTGGCCGGCGACGGCGGCGCCTTGTTCGCCGTCGGCGACGACGACCAGAGCATCTACGCCTTCCGCGGCGCGGAAGTGGGCAATATGCGCTCCCTGCTCAACGACTTCTCGGTCAGCGAGCCGGTGCGGCTGGAACAGAATTACCGTTCGATGGGCAATATCCTCAATGCCGCCAACGCGCTGATCGAGCAGAACGACGGCCGGCTGGGCAAGAATCTGTGGACCGACGCCGGCGAGGGCGAAAAGATCCGCCTGTTCGAAGCCTACTCCGACGGCGAGGAAGCCGAGTTCATCAGCGACGAGGTGCGCAGCCTCAAGCGGGACGGCTTCAACCTGTCCGACATGGCCATTCTCTACCGCTCCAACGCCCAGTCGCGCTTGCTGGAACACGTGCTGGTCAACGCCCAGATTCCCTACCGCATCTACGGCGGCCTGCGCTTCTTCGAACGCCAGGAAGTCAAACACGCGCTGGCTTATCTGCGCCTGATCGCCAACCCGGAAGACGACAACGCGCTGCTGCGCGTGATCAATGTGCCGGCGCGCGGCATCGGCGCGCGCACGGTGGAAGGCCTGCAAGCGGTCAGCCGCGAGCAGGGCGTCACCCTGTGGCAGGCCGCCTGCGCCTCCGGCGGCGGCCGCACCGCGGCCAAACTGGGCGAGTTCGTGCTGCTGGTGGAACGCATGCGCGAACGCGGCCGCGAGCTGCCGCTGGCCGAAGCCGTCAGCCTGGCCATAGACGACTCCGGCCTGCGCGCGATGTACGAGCAAGATAAGAAAGAAGGCGAAGAGCGGCTGGCCAACCTGGACGAATTGATCAACGCCGCCGCCGGCTTCATGCCGGACGAGCCGGCGCAAGCGCTGACCGAATTCCTCAGCGCCGCCAGCCTGGAAGCCGGCGAACACCAGGCCGAAGCCGGCAGCGACGCGCTGCAACTGATGACGGTGCACGCCGCCAAGGGTCTGGAATTCGACGCCGTCTTCGTCTCCGGCCTGGAAGAAGGCCTGTTCCCGCATGAAAACAGCATGAACGACGGCAAGGGCCTGCAAGAAGAACGCCGGCTGATGTATGTGGCCATCACCCGCGCGCGTCAGCGCCTCTATCTGTCCAACGCGCAAAGCCGCATGCTGCACGGCCAGAGCCGCTACCCCATCCGCTCGCGCTTCGTCGACGAAATCCCGGCGGAGCTCACCCACGACCTATCTGCTAAAGTGAAAGCGACGGCCAAGACAAATGCATCGACAAATGCATCCTGGCGCACGGTTCCGAAGGTGGGCCGCGTGGCCGCCGACAACAGCCAGGGCTTCCGCATCGGCCAATCGGTGGAACACGCCAAGTTCGGCAGCGGCGTGGTGATCAACGCCGAAGGCGGCGGCGAGGATGTGCGCCTGCAAATCAACTTCGCCGAGCACGGCGTGAAGTGGCTGGATCTGCGCTACGCCAAGCTGAGCGCCGGCTAAGCCTCTCGCCACGGCGGCGGCCGCTTGAGCGATTTTTGTAAGTCGCACTGATGACAGTTTGCGGAGAATCGTCAAAGATAGCGAGATGAGCACAGCCAACACCAACTCGACCACCTTCCAGAGCGTCGCCGCCGCCAGCAAGACCGGCGCCGCGCCTCGGAAAAGCTACGACGATCCGTACAGCAAGCGTCTGTTCCTGATCATAGACAGCCTGCCGGAAATGCAGCGCGCGCTGGCGATGACCCTTTCCTCCTTCGGCGCCGACAAGGTGGAGTACGCCAGCAAGGCCGGCGACGCGCTGGCCAAGATGGGCAAGTACGAGTTCGACGTGGTGCTGTGCGACTACGATCTGGGCAACGGCTACGACGGCCTCTACCTGTTCGAAGAGGTCAAGGAACGCAATCTGATCAAGCAGTCCTGCGTGTTCATGATCGTCACCGGCGAGCGCCGCTCCCAGCGCGTGATCTCCGCCGCGGAACTGGGGCCGGACGACTACCTGCTCAAACCCTTCACCGGCGAAGTGCTGCGCGAGCGGCTGGAAAAAGCGATGCGCCGCCGCGAAGCCTTCCGTCTGGTGGACGAGGCCATCATGCGCCACGAATACCTGAGCGCCATCGAAGTCTGCACGCGCCTGATCGGCGAGCGAGGCGAATTCACGCTGGACTTCATGAAGCTCAAGGGCTCGCTGGCGCTGAAGATAGGCGACTTCGACAGCGCGCGTTCCCTGTACATGGACGTGCTGCGCATCAAGCCGGTGCCCTGGGCCAAGATGGGCCTGGCCAAATCGCTGACCGGGCTGAAAGCCTACGACGAGGCGCGGCTGCTGTTCGAAGAGGTGCTCACCGACAACGACCGGGTGATGGAAGCCTACGACTGGCTGGCCAAGCTCTACCGCAGCAACCACAATCTGGACGAAGCCCAGGCCACCTTGAAACAGGCCACCGACATCTCGCCGGTGGTGTTCCGCCGCCAGCAACAGCTGGCGGAAGTGGCCCTGCTCAATAATCAGCTGGAGGTGGCGGAAGGCGCCTGCCAGACCACGCTGGACATCGCCAAATACACCTGGCACCGCAGCCCCACCCACTACGCCGCGCTGGCGCGGGTGCAACTGGCGCGCGGCGACACCGCCAACGTCGGCCGCACCCTGTCCAATCTGCGCCGCGACTACCGCTACAACGAAGAAGGCGAATGGATGGCCGGCGTGGTGGACAGCCAGCTGCAAAACAAAAAGGGCAACCGCGACAAGGCGCGTCAGTTGTTTAGCGACGCCGAGACCAAATTCCGCCAGCTGGCGCCCAAACTCAGCAGCGACGCGCAGATGGAGTTCGCCCGCGCCTGCTACGCCCAGGGCCACAAGGACGCCGGCAACAGCGTGATGCGCGACCTGGTGCGCAACCATCACGACGACGAGGAACTGCTGGCGCGCTTCGGCGACATGTTCGAAGAAGTGGGCCTGGGCGAGGACGGCCGCCAGCTGATCGCCGACAATGTGCAATCGGTGCTGGAACTCAACAACCAGGCGGTGCGCGAAGCCCAGGCCGGGCAATTCGACTCCGCCATCGAGCGCTTCGTCAAAGCCCACGAGGAAATGCCGCAAAACATCCAGGTCATGCTCAACCTGATCAACGCCACCATGGCCTACGTCCACCGCCAGGGCTGGCACGAAAGCCATATGCGCCGCGCCCACGACATGCTGAGCAAGGTGCGCGACCTCGCCCCCACCAACAACAAGTTCCAGAAAATCCTGCAAGCCTGGCGCATGCTGGTGGAAAAGCTGGGCAAGCCGCAATGGGTGCTGTAAGCCCCTGGCAAGATTGGCGCGCGCTGGTGGTGGACGACGAACCGCTGGCCTGCGAGCGCCTGCGCCAACTGCTGCGCGAGCAAGGCCTGCAACATGTTTACTGCCTGACCGACAGCCGCCAGGCCATGAGCTGGCTGGCGCAAAACCCGGCCGACATCGTGCTGGCCGACATCTCCATGCCCGGCGTTTCCGGCCTGGAACTGGCTCAGCAACTGCGGCGCCAGCCGCTGGCGCCGCAGCTGATCTTCACCACCGCCCATGAACAGTACGCGGTCAGCGCCTTCGAACTGGAGGCCATAGACTACCTGCTCAAGCCGGTGCGGCGCGAACGCCTGCGTCAGGCGCTGGAGCGCGCCGCCCGCCAGCGCGGCGATGCGCCGCAGCCGGAGGCCAGCTTCACCGTGCGCCAGCGCGACCGCCTGCTGCCCATCCCCTTCTCCCAGGCCCGCTACCTCAAGGCCGAACTCAAATACGTCACCCTGGTGACCCCGGACGCGGAATACCTGCTGGACGAAACCCTGATCGCGCTGGAACAGCGGCTGGGCGACGCCGCCGTGCGCATCCACCGCAATTGCTTGGTGATGCGCCACGCGCTGCGCGAGCTGTTCCGCGCCAGCGCGGACGGCGAGGAACAATGGCAGGTGCGCCTGGCCGATATCGGCCAGCCTCTGCCGGTCAGCCGGCGGCAGCTGGCCGGCATCAAGCAATGCCTGCACCAGCAGGACTAGGCGCGCCCTTCCCTCCCCGCGCGCCGTCGCCATATATACAGATCACAAAACCAAAGCATCTGTAATCATTAATGGCAGAAAGCTGCGTTCTGCTTTTCAATCGCATCAAGCTTGACTTTAGTCATTTGTCATTATCAGAACTAAAACTATCATCCTCGCCCATGCGCACGGTTCGCGCGGCAGCGTCCCGCCGCCGGCCATACATTCATTTTTGGGCAAGGAGCGGTCATGCGGTCATTGAAAATCATCTTGTTGTCGTCGGCGTTCAACGGACTCACCCAGCGTGCCTGGCTGGAATTGCGCCAGTCCGGCCACCAAGTCAGCGTGCAGCTGTTCACCAATGAACAGGAAGTCAGCGCCAACATCCAGCAATCCGGCGCCGATCTCGTCATCTGCCCCTTCCTCAAGGACCGGGTGCCGGAAACCCTGTGGCGCGACGCCAGCCGGCCGGTGGTCATCATCCACCCCGGCATCGTCGGCGACCGCGGCGCCTCGGCGCTGGACTGGGCCATCACGCTGCGGGAAAAACGCTGGGGCGTCACCGCGCTGCAGGCGGTGGAGGAAATGGACGCCGGCCCGATCTGGTCCAGCTGCGAATTCGACATGCCGCCGGACGTGCGCAAATCCGAGCTCTACAACGGCCCGGTCAGCGACGCCGCCCTGTATTGCATCCGCGACGTGGTGGAGAAGTTCGGCACCGGCTTCAAGCCCGCGCCGCTGGACTACGGCCAAGCGCATGTGCGCGGCCGGCTGCAAGCCAATATGCGGCAAAGCGACCGCGCCTTCCTGTGGCAACAGCCCGCCGCCGAGATCAAGCGCCGCATCGACGCCGCCGACGGTCAGCCCGGCGTGCTGACGCAACTGGCCGGCGGCGACTACTACGTCTACGACGCCCATCTGGACTACCGCGCCGGCCAGCCTGGCCAACTGCTGGCGGTGCACGACGACGCCGTGCTGGTGGGCGCCGGCGAGCACAGCCTGTGGCTGGGCGCGCTGCGCCGCAAGCCGGAGGCCGGCGAAGAAACCTTCAAACGCCCGGCGCGCCATGTGCTGGCCGGCTTGCTGGACGACGTGCCGCGGTTGGACTGGAGCCTCGCCACCCATCCTCACTGCGAGGAAAGCTATCAGCCCATCCGCTACCGCGAATACGGCCGCGTCGGCGAGCTGACCTTCGAGTTCTACAACGGCGCGATGAGCACCGAGCAATGCCGACGGCTGAGCGAGGCCCTGCGCTGGGCCAAGGCCCAGGACACCAGCGTGCTGCTGGTGCGCGGCGGCCGCGGCAGTTTCAGCAACGGCGTCCACCTCAACGTGATCCAGGCCGCGCCGGAACCGGGGCTGGAAGCCTGGGCCAATATCCAGGCCATAGACGACGTCTGCCAGGAAATGCTGACCGCGCGGCAGCTGGTGGTGTCCGGCCTGACCGGCAACGCCGGCGCCGGCGGCGTGATGCTGGCCCTGGCCGCCGATCTGGTGTTCGCCCGCGGCGGCGTGGTGCTCAACCCGCACTACAAGACCATGGGCCTGTACGGCTCGGAATACTGGACCTACAGCCTGCCGCGCGCGGTGGGCGAGGAACAGGCCCGGCAACTGACCGAAGCCTGCCTGCCGCTGAGCGCGCGCGAAGCCTGGCGTCTGGGCATGGTCCACGACATCGGCCCGCACGACCCGCACGACTTCGGCGTCTGGCTGCGGCAGGCCGCCGGACTGGCGCTGAGCGACGACCGCTTCCGCCCGCAGCGCGCGCGCAAGGCCGAGCTGGATCTGGAGCGCATGGAGCGCTGCCGCCAGACCGAGCTGCTGGAGATGCGCCAGGACATGGTGGAAAACCGCGGCCAGTTCCTGGAAAAATGCCGCAACTTCGTGCTCAAGCGCAAAGCCTGCGGCACGCCGCAACGCCTGATCGCCGACTGGGCGCAGGCGCGCTGAGCAACGGCGAGACGGCGTTTAATACAGCCTTCAAAGAGCAAAGGCCCGTCTCTTCAACGCCCAAACGGCCCGCCCTGGCGGGCCGTTTGATTTCAATCTCATCCCGAAAAACCACAGTATTGTTTTACGTACAACTACTTAAAACCCGCTTTTTCATCAGTCAAAGCTAAAAAATAGCCGCTCCTTCTTATAAAATCTGTCATCCCCTCTTTCCCCCTTCCTACGGTTGCTACATGCGGACACGGCTGGTTTATGCAGGATGCATCGCGATATGGCTGGTGCTGAGTGCGCTAGTGGCCCTGTCGGTCGCCAGTCACGCGCTGCTGGGCGCGGAGCAGCAATTCAACCGCGACGCCCTGCTGCTGTCCGAACAGCTCAATCAAAAACTGCAAAGCCATGAAACCGTGCTGGACAGCTACGCCACCTTCAGCACGCTGGACCGCAGCTGGAGCCTGCCGTCCGAGAAAAGGCTGGCCCGGCAACTGCTGCGCCGTTATCCACAGATCCAGTGGCTGGGGCATATCGAACGCATCAGTCCCGGCCAATTGCCGATGTTCAGACAACGCTTGAAGCAGCTGTACGGCCAGGCGCTGCCCCTGCCCGCCGCCAGCGGCGACGGCTGGGAAGGCCGCTTCGGCCTGTTCCCGCTCGCCTTCATCGAACCCATGCCCCAGCCCGGCCTGCTGGCCGCGGACCTGGGCCGGCTGCAAGCCGCGCGCCAAGCCCTTCAGAACGCGCTGGAAAGCGGACGGATGGAAATCTCCAGTCAGATCAAGTTGCCCGGCCTGCCGGCCGGCTATCTGCTGATCCGCGCCATGGACGATATGCTGAGCAAACCGCTGGCCGCCCCGCTGGCGCCGGCCCACTTCGCCGCCATGGCGATACGCGCCGACAGCCTGCTGCCCAGCCCGCTGGCACTGCGCGAGGGCGTGGAAGTGCGCCTGTTCCACCGCAACGACCCGCCGCCCGGCCCGCCCACCCTGCTGCGCGACGCGGCACGCGCCAGCGCCCTGGAAACCCTGCTCTTCCCCCGGCTGGAAGCCCGCCATCCACTGGGCGGCGCCAGCCAGCCGCTCTTGCTCACCATCAGCCAGCAACTGGGCTGGCGGCAGATAGGCGCGTTTGAATGGGGCATGCTGCTATTCCTGTCGCTGGCCTTGCTGGCCGGCTTGCTGCTGGTATCGCACCACTATCTGCAACTGGCGCACGGACGTCGCCAGCGCGAAAACCAACTGTTCTACCTGGCCAATCACGACCGTCTGACCGGCCTGGCCAACCGCAATCTGTTCTACGATCGGCTGCAACACGCCATCTCGCGGGTGGACCGCAGCGGCAAGCGGCTGGCCTTGCTATTCCTGGATCTGGATCGCTTCAAACCGGTGAACGACACCTACGGCCACATCACCGGCGACCGCATCCTGCAACTGATCGCCGCCCGCATCAAGGAAGAATTGCGCGGCGAAGACACGGTGGCGCGGCTGGGCGGCGACGAGTTCGTGGTGTTGATGGAAGACATAGAATCCAACCGCGAGGCGGACAAAATCGTCAATCGCCTGAAACAGGTGATTCATCAGCCCTACGAGGTCAACGATAACCTGATCACGGTGGGCGTCAGCATCGGCATCGCCTATTACCCGGAGGACGGCCTGTTGATCGACGAACTGCTGACGGTGGCGGACCGCAAAATGTACGGCGACAAGCGCGAGATCGCGGCGGCGGGCGCCGAGACGGCCTGATCCCAGGCCGCCACAACCCCGCCCCCGCTAATGCGCGGCCTCCCCAAGCGCGACGCCTGACGACGCCGTCTCCCGCGGCCGCGCCAGGCCGTTGAACCAGACATTCAGCGCCACCGCGCTGACCGTGGCCAACAGGATGCCGCTGTGCAGCAGCGGCGCCAGCACCTCCGGCAGCTGCCGGAAAAAACCGGGCGATACCGTGGGAATCATGCCCAGGCCCAGGCTGATGGCCACCACCAGCAGATTATGCCGCTGCGTCTGATAGTCCACCTTGCCCAGAATCTTGATGCCGGTGGCCAGCACCATGCCGAACATCACCAGGCCGGCCCCGCCCAACACAAAGGGCGGAATCGAGGCCACGATCAGCGACATCTTGGGCACCAGGCCAAACACCACCAGGATGCCGCCGGCCATCACGCACACCCAGCGGCTGCTGACCCCGGTGACGCCCACCAGGCCGACGTTCTGGGAAAACGAGGTATGCGGGAAGGAATTGAACAGACCGCCGATCACCGTGCCCAGCGCGTCCACCCGCAGACCGCGCACCAAGGCCGCCCTGTCCACCGGACGCTCCACGATCTCCCCCAGCGCCAGAAACATGCCCATGGACTCCACGAAGATGATCAGCATCACCACGGTCAGCGTCAGGATGGACCACAGCTCAAAGCGCGGCATGCCGAAACGGAAGGGCGCGATGGGCGCGAACCAGGCCGCCTCGCCCAGGCCGCCCAAATTGACCTTGCCCAGCAGCAAGGCCAGGACAAAGCCGAACAGCAAACCCAGCAACACCGCGATATTGCAGAAAAAGCCTTTCAGATAGCGGGTGATCAATAGGATGAACACCAGCACCGCCACCGACACCCCCAGATAAAGCGGATGGCCGTAATCCGGATTGCCCCTGCCGCCGGCGGCCCAGTCTATGCCGACGCGGATGATGGACAGGCCGATGGAGGTGATCACCACCCCAGTGACCAGCGGCGGAAACAGGCCGATCAAGCGCCCCATCAGCGGCACCAGCAACAGGCTGAGCACCCCGGCGCCGATGGTGGCCCCGAAGATGCCGGGCAGGCCCAGCGCCGGGTTGCCGCCAATGGCCACCATCGGGCCCACGGCGGCGAAAGTCACCGCCATGATCACCGGCAGCCGGATACCCAGACCGCGGAAGCCCACGCACTGCAATAGCGTCACCAGCCCGCAACAGAATAAATCGGCGCTGATCAAGAACGCGATCTGCTCCTTGGGCAAGCCCAGGGAACCGCCGATGATCAGCGGCACCGCCACCGCGCCGGCGTACATCACCAACACATGCTGCAGGCCCAGGGTGAACAGCTTGCCCGCCGGCAGGGGCTGATCCACCGGGTGCACCGTCTGCTTGCCATCCATGCTCGTCTCCTTGGTAGATGCCGGGCCGCTTTTTCAAACACGCGGTCCTGGCGACTTGCGGGTATTACACAATCGACTCCTTGACAGCAAAAAGGGAAGGCGGCGCAGGCTCAGCCCGCGCCGCCCGGTTTGATCAGGCAGGGGCGCGACAAGACGGCCTCGTCGCAGTTGTCGCCGGTGCCGATGCGGTCCAGCAGAATGAAATCGCCCACCTGCTCCAGACAGGTCAGCGGGTGGTGCCAGGTGCCGCGGTGGTAGTTGACGCCCTGATCCCCGCGCGCCAGGAAGGCGCGAATCCGGTCTTCGTCCGGGCGGTCGCCCATGCCTGCCGGCGCCACCACCACCACGCAGGCGGCGCCGCTGCAGGGGATGAAGGCCTGGCTGCCCAGCGGATGCCGTTCCAGCATGCGGATCTCCAACGGCAGGCCATGCGCGTCGCCGCGCGCCATGCTGATGCCGGGCTGGCCGCCGCCGGCCTCCACCAGGCCCAGCCGGTGATAGCGGCGAGTGCTGCCCTGATTGATGGGAAACCAATCGCTGCCGTCGATTTCGATCACATCGCCAAACGGGGCGAACGCCTGTTTGGTCAACGGTTCCAAGCTTAGAATCCTCATGCCTCGCTCCTCAACAGAACGCCGTCGGCAAGGGCGAGCGGCTCAATCCGCCAGCCGTCCCCAAATCCGCAACCGGCTGACTCCGCCGTCCGGGAAGATGTTCAGCCGCACATGGGTGACCGCGCCCAGATCGCGCAGCATGGTCTTGTCGTAAAAATGCTGCCGGTCCATCTCGGTTTTCTGCTCCGGCAACAAGTGCTCCCAAAACATGGCTTGGGTCACGATGGATTGATCGGTGCCTTGACGAACGTAAGCCGCCTGCACCGAGACCCGATCCGGGTAATTGCCCTTGAAATGCGCGGTGTCGACTTCGATGCTGTCCACCAGCGCCGCATGTCCCAGCTCGACGATGCACCAGTCGTTGCCCGGCTCTCGGCGGCGACGGGTTTCCCAGCCGTCGCCCATATTCACGCCGCGCCCCGGCATGATCAGCCGGAAGGGCACGCCGAAGTGGGCATCGTTATAGGCGACGATGCGGCCGCCCTTTTCCAGCGCCGACACCTCATGCAGCGCGTCCGGGTCCTGTCGCGCCCAGTCGCAGGCGGGCTGGCCGTAGACGCGGAAACGCGCCACGCCGCCGTCCGGGTAAATATTCAAACGCAGATGGGTCCAATCACGCGCATCGTCGATGGCGATGAAATGATGAGCGCTGGCGCCCAAGGAGGTGGCCGACAGGATTTCCACCCACTCGCTGCCTTCGTCCGGATCGCCGGCCGAACGGCAGGCGTCCACCGAGGCCGCCGGCGGGTAGTTGCCGCTGAAGTGGCTGGTATCGATGTCCAGCCCCTTGATCACCCCGGGCAGGCCCAGCTTGATCACCGCGTGGTCGTAGCCGCCGTTGCGGCGGCGGCGGGTTTCCCAGCCGTCCATCCATTTGCCGTGATCGTCGAACTCGCCGACGATGAACACCGGCTCGGACGCTTGCAGCATCCGTTCCGCCGCGGCGAACCACTGATCGGAACAGGCAAGGACCCTGGCGCCGAAATCCGCCGCGGCCAGATTGGCGTAACGCCGGGCGAACTCCGGCACCTCGACCGCCGGGGCGTGCAGCGCCGTTCCCGCCGGGTGATTGACAAGCGCCATCAAACTTTCTCCTTATCAATGACGTCGGCGCGCGCGCCGTACGCCGTTCATGCCGCCAGCCGGCTCCAAATCAGCGCCAGCCCCAAGGCGAGAAAAAACAAGGCCGAAACCTTGAGGAAGACGAGCCGCAGCACCGCCAGACGCTGGAAGAACAGCTCCGCCAACAGGCCGTACGCGGTCTTGCACGATAAATCGATCGCCACCCAGCCGGCCGCCATCCAGCCCAGTTGCGGCGCCAGCGGCGCTTGGGCGTTGATAAACTGCGGCAGCAGCGCCACGAAAAAAGCGATGTCCTTGGGATTGCTGATGCCCAGCAGAAAAGCATGGGAAAACCATTGCGCCGGCGCCGCCTTTCGGCTGCCCTGAGCCGCCGCGGCCCGGCCGGCGCCGCGCCAGGTCTTGAAACCCAGCCACAGCAGATAGCCGGCCCCCAGCGTCTGCAGGACGGAGAACAGACCGGGAGAGGCCAGGATCAGCGCGCCCACGCCCAAGGCGGACAAAAGCAGCAGCGACAAAGACGCCAGCACGCCGCCGGCAAACGCCGGCCAGGCGCGCAACAGGCCATGCTCGGCGCTGGTGGCGACCATGAACAGCGACAGGGGGCCGGGCACGGCGATCACCACCAGGATGGACAACAAGTACATGACGAGAATCTGGCTGGACATGGCGGCTCCGGTCTAGGCGCGGGATCAGGAAGAAATCAGTTCGGCCAAGCGCAGGCCGGCGATCCGATAGATTTGCTGCAAACAGGCTAGCCGTTCCGCCTCCGGCTCCGCAGCCAGCCGCCGCTGGAACTCGGCGATGACGCCGGCGCGCCCATAGCCGCGCACCGCCAGGATGAAGGGAAAACCGAAACGGGCCCGGTAGTCGGCGTTCAGCCGCCGCAACAACTCCAGTTCCTGCGGCGAACACTGATCCAGGCCGGCGCCGCCTTGCTCGGCGGCGGATTCGGCGGTCAACTCCCCGCGCAGCGCGGCCTTGCCGGCCAGCTCCGGGTGGGCGCGGATCAGTTTCAATTGCGCCTCCGCGCCCGCCTCCTCCACCTGCCGCCGCATGCAGCCGTGCAGGTCCGCCACGCTGGCGAACGGCCTCAGGCCGGCCGCCTGCGCCGCCACCCACGGCGAGTGCTCGAAAACACCGCCCAGCGCGGTGACGAACTGCTCCGTCGGCAGGGCGTTGATGCGTTCCAGCGTCAAGGACATGGCCGCTCTCCGGTGAAAGGATGCGTCTCCCACCAATGCCGGGCGATGTCCAGCCGCCGGCAGATCCATACCCGCGGATGACGCTCCAGATAATCGAGAAAACGACACAGGCCGGCAAAGCGGCCGGGCCGGCCGATCAAGCGGCAATGCAGACCCACCGACAACATGCGCGGCTTGTCCGCCCCTTCGGCGTACAGCACGTCGAACGCGTCTTTCAGATAGCTGAAAAAATGCTCGCCGGTATTGAAGCCCTGCGCGGTGGCGAAGCGCATATCGTTGGTGTCCAGCGCGTAAGGCACGATCAGATGCGGCTGCTCGCCGCCGTCGCTGCGCCGCACCAGGGTCCAGAACGGCAAATCGTCGCCGTAGTAATCGGAGTCGTAGAGAAAGCCGCCGTCGTCCGCCACCAGCCGGCGCGTATTGGGGCTGTCGCGGCCGGTATACCAGCCGGACGGACGCTGGCCGGTCAAACGACGGATCGCCTCCACGCAGCGCCGCATGTGCTCGCGCTCCACCGCTTCGTCCACCTGCTGATAATGCAACCAGCGATAGCCGTGGCCGGCGATCTCGTGGCCCAGCTCCGCCAGCGCGCCGGCCAGCTCCGGATGCCGCTCCAAAGCCATGCCGACGCCGAACACCGTCAAGGGCAGGCCGCGCCGCTCAAACTCGCGCAGAATGCGCCACACCCCGGCGCGCGAGCCGTACTCGTAAATCGACTCCATCGACAGATGCCGCGCCGGGTAGGCCGCCGCGCCGATGATTTCCGACAAGAACTGCTCGGAGCCGGCGTCGCCGTGCAACACGCAACTCTCGCCGCCTTCCTCGTAATTGAGCACGAACTGCACGGCGATGCGCGCCGCGCCCGGCCAATTGGCCTCCGGCAGATCGCGGCCGTAGCCGATCAAATCGCGTGGATAATCCGCCTGCATGGCCATCCTTCCCGCTGTCAGCGCTTAAGATTGAACACCGTCCACGGGTCCAAATGGGTATGGGTTTCCACCTTCATCCGCCGCTCGCAATCCTCCAGATGATGGTGCATCGCCGCCGCCGCGCCGGCGCGGTCCCCCGCCTCCAGCCGCGTCAGAATCGCTTCATGCTCGTCGAAGGAACAAGCGCTGCGGCCGGGCACATCGTACAAAGCGATGATCAGCGAAGTGCGCGAACACAGGCCGTGCATCAACTCGGTCAACACCTCGTTGTCGGCAAGCCGCGCCAATTGCACATGGAAGGCGTTGGACAGACGGATCCAGCTGACCCGGTCGCCGCGCTCGAAGGCGGCGCGCTCGTCGGCCACCATGCGCCGCATCGGCGGCAGGCGCTCGGCCAGATCGGGCAAGGCCAGCAGCTTGTCCAGAATCGCCGCCTCCACCATGCGCCGCGCCTCGAACACATCGCGGGTTTCCTTCTCGTCCGGCTTGGCGACGAAAGCGCCGCGGTTGGGCAGGATGTCGACGATCTTGTCGTGCGCCAGCTGGGCCAGCGCGCTGCGGGCGCTGCTGCGCGAGCATTGAAAGGCGTCGCACAGCACCGCCTCGGTCAGCTTGACCCCCGGCAATAAGCGCTGGTCTATCACCGCGTCGAAGATTTCCCAGTACAAACGATCGGCGTCATTGCTCGGCGCGCCGTCGCCCACCAAGGTGGACGCTCTGGGCGCCGCGGCCTGCGTTCCGTTAGCGGAATGCAACATGTCCTCTCCCGGTATTTCCATATCCCGCTCTATGCCTTCAGAATTTTGTTGACAATTATTGTCGTTGGCAAACACTATCGTCAACATAAATTGTCGACAATTTTAAATCGCCATCGCGAACAACAAGATCGACAACAGGTCCGCCAGATCGGGCCGCACAACAAAGGAGAAACAACCGTGGGCAAATTGACCACCCATGTGCTGGACACCATGCACGGCAAGCCGGCGGCGGGCGTGCGCTGCCAGTTGTACCGGCTGGACGGAGAACAAAGGCTGTTGCTGGCCGAGGCGACGACCAACAGCGACGGCCGCTGCGAACGTCCGCTGCTGGAAGGCGAGCAACTGCGCGCCGGCGTGTACGAACTGCTGTTCCATGCCGGCGATTACTTCGCCGCCCAAGGCGTGAAGCTGCCGGAACCGCGCTTTCTAGATCAGGTGCTGCTGCGCTTCGGCGTCGCCAAGGCGGACGAAAACTTCCATGTGCCGCTGGTCCTGACGCCGTGGAGCTATTCCACCTACCGCGGCAGTTGACGCTGTTCCCGTCCCCCACCCGGAAACCTCGCCATGGAAAACTACCTGCTGGAGCTGGGCAACCTGCTGCTGCGCTGGTTGCACGTGATCGCCGCCATCGCCTGGATAGGCGAATCGATTTACTTCGTCATGTTGGACAACAGCCTGTCGCCGCCCGCTGCCGCCGATGCCCGGCGCGGCCTGCACGGCGAGATGTTCGCCGTGCACGGCGGCGGCTTTTACCATAACCAGAAATACCTGGGCCAACCGCCCTTCCCGCTGGACGACAAACTGCACTGGTCGTTCTGGAAATCCTACGCCACCTGGCTGTCCGGCTTTGGCCTGTTCTCCCTGCTCTACCTGCTCAATCCCGCCTTCTACCTGGTCAACCCCGCCAGCCCCTGGGCCTGGGCGGCGGCCTTGTCCGGCGGCGCGGCCGCCTTAATCGCCGTCGCCTTCCTCTTGGGCGGCTGGCTGGCCTACGATCAGCTCTGCCGCCGCATCAGCCCGGACATGAACCGCGACGGCGCGCTCAGCCTGGCCGTGGCGCTGCTGATGGCGCTGGCGGCCTACGCCAGCAGCCACATCTTCCAGGGCCGCGCCGCCTTCCTGATCACCGGCGCGGTCATGGCCACCTGCATGTCGGCCAATGTCCTGTTCTGGATCATTCCCGGTCAGCGCCGCATGGTGCGCGCCATCCAGGCCGGCGACAAACCCAATCCGCTGGATGGGCTGCGCGGCAAGCAGCGCTCGGTGCACAACACCTATTTCACGCTGCCGGTGGTGTTCCTGATGATCAGCAACCACTACGCCTTCACCTTCGGCAGCCGCCACGCCTGGCTGATCATGGTGCTGTTCATCCTGTCCGGCGCGCTGATCCGCCAATACTTCGTGCTGCGCCACTCCGGCCGCCAGCGGCCGCTGCTGCCGGCGCTGGGCGGCCTGCTGCTGGTCGGCGTGGCGCTATTGGCCGCGCCGCCCCCGCCCAATACCGCGCCCGCGGCGCCGCAAGCCGCGGCGGACGCCGCTGAACCGGCGGCGGCGCAAACGGCGGCCGATGTCCGTCTGCGGCAGATTCACGCCATCATTCAAAACCGCTGCCTCTCCTGTCACTCGGCCACGCCCAGTCAGGCCGGTTTCGTGGCGCCGCCGGCCGGCCTGAAGTTTGACGATGCGCAGGAGATCCTCATCAACGCGCACCGGATCAAGCAGGCGGTGGCGTCCAAATACATGCCGCTGGCCAATTTGACCCAGATGACCCAGGAGGAGCGCGAGACTCTGGCGAAATGGGGGCCGGCGCCCGGCCGCTAACGCAACGCCGACCCGTTTGAAAGTGGCGAGCGGCTTAGCCATATGGGTTGACTGGGGATAACTTTCCCATTCCGCCCCATCTGTGGATATCTTGAAACGATCAAGAAGAAGCCGCCTCGCCTTGACCCCCGCCCGCCGCTCGGCAACAATCCCCACGTTGCCGCCCACATGCGGCACACGGGATTGGCGTCCCGTCCTCTACTTACCAACTTCTGCTTACGCGGCATGCCGCGTGAGCAGCTTTACTATGGCCGTGCCATTTGGCAGGCGCATGGTGGGGGAGTGCCATGCACTCACTGGTTTGGTAAGTAGACCAGTACGCCAATCCTGCCACGCGCCTGCCCAATACCTCAGCCTTCCCCGGCAGGTGGTTTATCTTGTGTCACAGCAGGAGAAACACCATGCAACACCCTCAAAACTTTCCCCCGCGCCGCCGCTACAAACTGAATGCTCTTGGACAACAGGAAGCGCTGCTCCCCTTCGTCCGCTTCTGCCCCGGCCGCACCTACCCGCATTACTGGCAAATGCCCACGCCCAGCAAGGATCTCCTCGCCGACCACGCCTATGGCCGCGAATGCGCGGCTCACCTATTGCAATGGCTGAAGGACAATCGGGAATACGTCGGCAAAGGTCTGCTCAGCCGCGTGGCGCGCGACATCGATTTTGACGACCGCGCCGGACGCGGTCAGTGGATGGGTTTCTTCAACTATCTGGAAATCATGATGCTGCTGGGCGCCGACCGGGTCCGGGTCTACCGCCATGTCGATAGCCAGCACCAGATCTACCTGGCGCTGGGGCAGCGCTTCAGCCTGGAAGCGCGCTTCCGCCGCATCCGCCTGCGCAACCGCTAAGCGTCTTGCGGTGGGTATCGCTGCGCTTCACCCACCCTACGGCGGATGGTTTGGTCGGGGGCATTTGTAGGGTGGGAGGAGCCGAGAGGCGATACCCGCCAAGACCCAAGCATCAATCCCATCGCGTTTCCGCGTGGGTATCGCTGCGCTCCACCCACCCTACGGCGGATGGTCTTGTAGGGTGGGTGGAGCCGCAGGCGATACCCGCCAAGCCTCGCCGCCTTGCCTTGCGCGTCACGCTTAAGGAGTGTGTGGAACGACGGCTACCGCAAACACGAGCCGGAATGAAAACGCGCGTCCTAGCCTTCAGGACGCGCCGCCTTGCCAACAGACGCCGCCGAGCATGGGTTCCGCCCAAAAAGGCGGACGGACGCCCTCCTCCGTTGTTTTGGCCATTTCCACCCAGGCGTCTTGCTTGCTCCACTCGTACAAAACGCCGGGCTGGATCAGATGCAGGTAGACGCGCTCGAAGGCGGACGACTCCAACAGATGATGGGTGGCGGCGGTCAGCGCCGCTTCCTGGATGAAGGCGGGAAACAGGGTGGTGGCGGCCACGCCGCCGAACTGCGGGATATTGGCCGCCAGCAGCAGGCTCAATTCATAGCCGGGCTTGGCCGCGTAGCGCTTCACGCACTTGGCTTGGATACGGTATTTGATCGCGGCGATGGGCGCGTTGGGCACGCTGATCGCCGCATCCTCGCCCTGCTGCGCCTGGCGCACTTCGCGGGCGCGCAGACAGCCCTTGCCGCCGCCGAACAAGTGCTCGTCCGCATGCACTTCCGTCACTTCGAAAGCGATCCGCCGGCCGTCGCTGAGGGTGGCGCCCACATCCGGCAGCGGCGGCGGCCAGGACTGCCGGTCCACTGCGTGCAAACCCTTGCGCTGCAATAAACGCAGCACCAGTTCCAGCTCTTTTTGCGCTTTTGAAGCCATCGGCCTCCCCCAGCCTGCGTCCGCTGGCGTTGCGGCGCGGCTGCGGCCGAAACGCCGGGGCGCGGTTATTTTGGCTATCGCTCAACCCAACCCGGCACAAGATATTTCTTTTTAGCACAAAAAATAAGCTATTCAGATTGGATTTAAAGTTTGATAAGCGATAGCGCTGCGCCGGGGGGGCTTCAGTGCTGGGAATCTCCTTCGCCGGGCAGCACCACGAACTCGCCGTTCAGGCTGCCCACCGCTTCGCCGCCGCACTCCAGCGCCACGGCAAGCCGCAAGCGCCCCATGCGTCCGCGCCGCAAAGCCCGCTCCAGCTTGTCCCAATCGGCGGCGTCCGGCGCGGCGGCGCGGGCGAGAAAGTCGGCGACGATGGGCTTGTCGTAGCGCATGTCGTTGCCGTGAATGATGACGCGGCCGGCCAGGCCGCGCTCGCGCAGGCGCATGAACACCAGGCACCAGGCGGCGAGGATGGCCACCGCCGAGGCGCTGCCGCCGAACACGGTGGCGCGGTGGTTGATATTGGGCGCCAGCGGCGCGCTCAGGATCACGCGCTCGCCGCTGGCCTCGGCCACGCTGACCGCCATCGCGGCGGACAGCGGGATGTGTTGATGGAGGTAGTCTTCAAGCGCCTGTGGACTCATGTTGTTCTCCCGATTCGGCACGCCCGGCTTTGGCGCCGCCGCCCTCATTCTGCCCCAAGAGGTGGCGCTGGAAAAACCACAGGCTATGGCCCAGTTGCAGCACCTGGTTTTCCCGTTTGGCCGCGCCGTGGCCTTCGTCCGGGAACAGGATCAGGCCGCCGTCCACGCCCTTGCCGGCCATCGCGCGGTACATTTGCAGCGCCTCGCCCACCGGCACCCGCGGGTCGCTGACGCCCTGGATGATCAGCAGCGGATCGCGCAGCTTGTCGATGTGATTGATGGGCGACAATTGCTCCAGCGCGGCGCGGTCGCGCTCCAGGTCGCCGTATTCGGCGGCGCGCAGCGCGCGGCGGTAGGGCGCGGTGTTTTGCAGGAAGCTGACCAGATTGGCGATGCCGACATTGGACACGCCGGCGTCGTAGGCGCCGGCGAAGATGGTCATCGCCGCCAGTGTGGAATAGCCGCCGTAGCTGCCGCCCATCACCCCGATCTTGGGCGCCACGCCGTCCGCGCCCCACTGGCTGCGGATGTAGCGCGCGGCGTCTTCGATATCGGACAGCACTTGCAGCCGGCGCGGACCGTTGTCGCTGTCCAGCCAGCTCTTGCCGTAGCCGACGGAGCCGCGCACATTGGGCTGCACATAGATGAAGCCGGCGTCGACGAATAACTGGGCCTGCGGCAAGAAGCCGGCCCGGCTCTGGCTCTCCGGCCCGCCGTGAAAGTGGACCACCACCGGGCAGGGCGTGGCCGCGCAGCGCGTCGGCCGGCGCACGAACATCGGAATCGGCGTGCCGTCGCGCGCCGGGTAGCTTTCCAGGCTGACCTTGGCGAAGCCGCGGGTGTCCAGTTCCGGCGCGGACGGCAACAGCCACTGGCTGAGTTTGCCGCGCTTGCTGTCCCAAACATGACTGCTGGCCGGCGCGGTGTCGGTTTCCACGCTGAAGTTGACGTAGCGGCCGTCGCGGCTGAGGTTGACGACGTTGACCTGGGCCGCACCGGGGAAGGCCGGCAGCTTCAGCGCGCGATAGCCGCGGCGGCCGTCCAGCGCCAAGGCCTTGCCGTAACCATCCTGGCTCAGCGTGTAGTAGATGCGGCCCCGCTCATGGTCAATGTTGAGGTTTTCCACGTCGCCGCGCGCTTCCGGCGTCAGCGCCTGGAAAACGCCGGCGCTCCACAGATAAAGACGGTGGTATTCGCCGAACTTATTGCTGCGCACCAGGTATTCGCCGTCGCGCAGGCCGAAGTCCATCCGATAGTCGACGGCCTCGCCCTGGCCCAGCAGCGGCTGCAAGGCTTTGCCGTCCGGCGTCCATAAATAGAATTCCGCGCTGGCGTTGCTCAGCGTCTTTTGCAGCAATAGACGGCCGTCGTCGCGGTGATCGGCGATGCTCCAGGCCCCTCGCTCGCCGAACAGACGCTCGCGGCGGCCGTCGGCCAGCCGATAGCGATACAGGGTGTAGCTGTCGGCCCGCTCGTCGTTGCTGCGGTAGTACAGCCATTGGCCGTCCTTGCTGAGAAACTGGAACTGGGTCTGCACGCCGGGCTTGTGCTGGACTTCGCGCAGCGCGCCGCCGCCGGCGGCTTGCAGATAGAGGCCGGGATTTTCCTCGCCCTTGCGGTCGCGGCTGAGCACCAGCCAGCGCCCGTCCGGACTGACGTCCTGGATCAGGGTGGCGTCTTCGCCGCCGGTAAGCTGCACCGGAAAGCGTTGCGGACCGTCCAGCCTCCAGACCTGCGGCACGCCGGTGACGCGCCAGCTGAAATACAAGGCCTTGCCGTCCGGGGACAGCACGCCGGCGCCGGGCGCGCGCAGGTCCAGCATATTCTGCACTTTGCGGCTCAGCTCCGCCGGCAAGGGCGCGGCGCGGTAGCGCGCCACCTCCTCCGCACTGACGCTGGCGGCGCCAAGGCCGCTGTAGCCGCCGGCGGCGCAGTCATGAGTGGACAACATCATCAACGCTGCGGTGGATAAGGCACGGACCATCATGACAACTCCTGAACCATTGGGCGGGCGACCAGTATAGCGGCCATGACAAAGCCATCGCAATTTGCATTATTCTCATGCCGACTCTGCGACACTTTGTCGCATGCTAGGGGGGTGAGCAGGCGCTAAACTGATGCGGCTAATCCTCATTCGCATTTGTCGCCGCCAATGGCCGACACGCGCGCTAACCCTGATCCGCAAAGAGCTACGATGAAAAAGATCGCCCTGCTGGCCTTGCTGGCCGCTTCCGGCTCCGCCCTCGCCCACGTCACCCTGGAAACGCCCACCGCCGCCAGCGGCGGCTATTACAAGGGCGTGCTGAAAATCGGCCATGGCTGCAACGGCAGCCCCACCACCGCCATCAGCGTGGAAATGCCGGAGGGCGTGCGTCTGGCGCAGCCGATGCCGAAAGCCGGCTGGGAAGTGGAGGTGAGCAAGAGCGCGGTCAAGCCTTTCGACAATTACGGCCGCAAGGTGAGCGAGGATGTGAGCCGCATCACCTGGAAGGGCGGCAAGCTACCGTCCAATTTCTACGATGAGTTCGTATTCCAGGCCAAGATCGCCGCCCAGCCGGGCAAGCTCTACTTCAAGGTGAAACAGCTGTGCGAACAGGGCGAAACCAACTGGGCGGACATTCCGGCCGCCGGCCAGGACGCCCATGACTTGAAAAGCCCGGCGGCGGAGCTGACGGTGACCGCCGGCGCGGCCGGCCATCATCATTAAGAATCTATTTACGATCTGCTGCGCGTCGTGGAACGTGGCTCGGTGAGTGCACCTTGGAAATGCTCATGTGCCTTATGTACATTCCGCTTCCTCAGCTGTTTTCGCCTTGTCTCGCCTTAGCGCGCGAGATCGTAAACACGTTCTCGGAACGGATTCCTTGCGCCGGCCTGATCCCGCTTGCAAGCGGGCCGGCCAAAGGCATGAAAAACGCCGGCGGCGAGTCTCTCGCGGCCGGCGTTGTTGCATGGATGGGTAGGATCAGCGGAATAAGCCTTTGAGCAGATCCGCGCCCTGGGACAGCAAATCATCGCCCTGCGGCAGCTGGCCGTTGGGGGTCAGCTTGTCCACCAGACCGGGCAGATGTTCGGCCACCAGTTGCGACACTTGCCCCTGGTCCAGGCCCACTTTTTCCGCGATGCCGGCGAGTTGATCGCCGCCCAATACTTGCTGGATCTGCTCGGCGGACACCGGCAGATTCCCGCCCTGCCCCACCCAGGACGACACCAGCTCGCCCAGACCGCCTTGCTGGAACTGTTCCAGCAGTCCGGACAAGCCGCCTTGTTGTTGCAACAAGCTTTGCAGGGCTTCGCCGGCGCCGCCTTCCGCGCCGCCGGACAGCAAACCGCTCAAGGTATCGAATAAAGCCATGGTGCTCTCCTGTTTGCCGCGCACGGGGCGCGAATCTTGGTGAATGTCCCGCCGGATCAAGCGGCCAGCAGGCCCGCCAGCCCGCGCATGGTCTGCCAGGGGTCGCCGACTTCCACGCCCTTGATCTGACGGTCTATGCGCGCGCATTCGTCCAGCGCGGTCATCAGCTTGCGCGGGCCGATGCGGCGCAAGGCCGGTTCGGCCAGACGCTGCTTGTCGCCCCACAAACGCAGTTCGCGCGCCATGTCGCGCGCGTTGCGCCCATCCTTCAGGCCCTGGCGCAGACGCAGCAACATGCGCACGTCTTCGGTCAGCGACCACAACACCAGCACCGGCGCCTCGCCTTCGGCCATCAGGCCGTCCAGCATGCGCAGCACCCGCGGCACGTCGCCGGCCAGCCAGGATTCGGACAGATGGAACACGTCGAAGCGGGCCACATTGGCCACCGCGGCGCGCAGTTGCTCCAGCGTCAGTTCGCCGGCCGGATACAGCAAGGCCAGCTTGTCCACTTCCTGGCGCGCGGCCAGCAGATTGCCCTCCACGCGATCAACGAAGAAAGCCAGCGCCTCACCGCCCAGCACCTGGCCCTGGGCCTTGAGCCGGCGCGTGATCCAGCCGGGCAGCTCGGCGCGCCCCACCAGGCGGGCCTCCGCCGTCACCGCCAGCTTTTCCAGCGCCTGGAACCATTTGGACTGCTGCTGCGCGCGCTCCAGCTTGGGCAGGGTGATCAAGGTCACCGTGTCCTGCGGCGGCTGCGCCGCCAGCTGTTGCAGCGCTTCCGCGCCTTCGGTGCCGGGTTTGCCGTTGGGGATGCGGATTTCCAGCAGCTTGCGCTCGGCGAACAGCGAGACGCTGCTCATCGCGTCGCGCAATTGCGACCAATCGAAACCGGCCTCCACCGTCAGCACTTCGCGCTCCTGATAGCCTTGCTCGCGCGCCGCCTGGCGCAGCGCGTCGGCGGCTTCCAGCGCCAGCAGCGCTTCCTCGCCGTGGATCAGGTAAAGCGGCGCCAGGCCCTTGCCCAGCGCCGCGATCAGCGCGTCAGGGCTTAGGCTGGGCATCGGCGGGCTTCAGGCTTTGCGGGCCGGTCAGCGGCGCGGCGGCCGGCTTTTTCAGATAGGCCAGCCGGCGCACGATCTGCTCGGCCGCGTCGCGGCGGGCGTCGGCCCAGATCAGCGCTTCTTCCTGCTCCTTGCCGAGGATGGCACTGTCGGAGTAGTTCATGCTGCGGCGCACGACCACCGTCATGTCCGGCTCCACCGGCACGCCGAACAGCACTGTGCGCACCACGGCGGTGTAAGTCAGCTGGTACTCGTTGATCTTGCCGCCCACGTTCAGGGTCAGGATGTCCTTGGACTGATTTTCGCTGAGGATGGTCACCACCGCCTCGGCCTGCTTGGGATTGCCCAGCACTTGCAGACGCGGGTCGCGCGCCAGCACGGTGCGCACGTCGCCGGCCACCACGGCGTTGCCGCCGTCGAAATACATCGAGGCGAACGGCAGCGGCTTCATCGGGCCGCCCAGGCCGCGCAGGTGGAAGCCGCAGGCGCTCAGCGTAAGGGCCAGCAGCGCCAGCCACAGCCATTGCAGGGAAAGTCTCATTCGCGATTCCTTATCGGGAAACAATGCTTGCCTGGCCCGGCCCGGGGCGCGATCCGCGACCCGGAGCCTAAGCCACGCCGGTTTACACCACGATGTTGACCAGGCGGCCCGGCACCACGATGATTTTCTTGGCCGGTTTGCCTTCCATGAACTTCTGCACGTTTTCATGCGCCAGCGCCGCCGCCTCGATCGCGTCCTTGGCCGCGTCGGCAGCCACGGTGACGCTGCCGCGCAGCTTGCCGCCCACTTGCACCATCAGTTCGATCTCGCTCTTGATCAGCGCGCTCTCGTCCACTTTCGGCCAAGCTTGTTGCAGCAATTCGCTGCCCGGACGCAAGGCGTTCCACAACGCGTCGCAGATATGCGGCACGATGGGGGACAGCAACAGGGTCACGGCTTCCAGCGTTTCCTGCGCCACGGCGCGGCCGGCGTCGCCGGAGGTGTCGGTCTTGTCGTAGGTGTTCAGCAGTTCCATCACCGCGGCGATGGCGGTGTTGAATTGCTGGCGGCGGCCGTAGTCGTCGGCCACTTTCTGGATGGTGGCGTGCAGCTTGAAGCGCAGGTCTTTCAGGCCGGCGCTCAGTTCGCCGCCGCTGTAAGCCGGCGCCAGGCCGGTTGCGACATGCTCGTTCGCCGCCTTCCACAAGCGCTTGAGGAAGCGGAACGCGCCTTCCACGCCGGCGTCCGACCATTCCAGGCTCTGCTCCGGCGGCGCGGCGAACATCATGAACAGGCGGGCGGTGTCCGCGCCGTAGTTTTCAATGAATTCCTGCGGGTCCACGCCGTTGTTCTTGGACTTGGACATTTTCTCGATGCCGCCCACCACGACCGGCAGGCCGTCCACGCGATGCTTGGCGGCCACGATCTTGCCCTTGGCGTCGCGCTCCAGCACCACGTCCTGCGGCGCGATCCAGTCGGTGGCGCCGTTGGGCAGTTCGCGATAGAAGGTTTCGCACACCACCATGCCCTGGGTCAGCAGGCTCTTGAACGGCTCGTCGCTGGACACCAGGCCCTCGTCGCGCATCAGCTTGTGGAAGAAGCGCGCGTACAGCAGGTGCAGGATGGCGTGTTCGATGCCGCCCACGTACTGGTCCACTTGCAGCCAGTAGTCGGCCGCCTTCTTGTCCACCATCGCGGTGTCGCACTTGGGCGAGGCGTAGCGCGCGTAGTACCAGCTGGACTCGACGAAGGTGTCCATGGTGTCGGTTTCGCGCTTGGCCGCGCCGCCGCATTTCGGGCAGCTGGTTTCGTAGAATTCCGGCATCTTGGCCAGCGGGGAGCCGGCGCCGTCCGGAATCACGTTCTCCGGCAGCGTCACCGGCAGGTCTTTTTCCGGCACCGGCACGTCGCCGCAGCTCTGGCAGTGGATGATGGGGATAGGGCAGCCCCAGTAGCGCTGGCGGGAAATGCCCCAGTCGCGCAGGCGGTATTGGGTTTTCTTCTGGCCGGAGGCCTTGGCTTCCAGATCGCCGACGATGGCGTCGAAGGCGGCGGCGAAGTTCAGGCCGTCGTATTTGCCGCTGCCCACGGTGCGGATGCTGTCGTCCTTGGCGGCGTACCAATCCTGCCAGGCGGCGGCATCGAAGTTGTCTTCGCCGCTGGCCGGCGCGTAGACCTGCTGGATCGGCAAGCGGTATTTGTTGGCGAACTCGAAATCGCGCTCGTCATGCGCCGGCACCGCCATCACCGCGCCTTCGCCGTAACCCCACAGCACGTAGTTGGCCACCCATACCGGCAGCTTGGCGCCGGTCAGCGGATGAACGACGAACAGGCCGGTGTCCATGCCCTTCTTTTCCATCTTGGCCACGTCGGCCTCGGCCACGGAGCCGGCCTTGCATTCGGCGATGAAGGCTTGCAGCTCGGCGTTGCCGGCCGCGGCCTGGCTGGCCAGCGGGTGTTCGGCGGCCACCGCCACATAGGTGGCGCCCATCAGGGTGTCGGGGCGGGTGGTGTAGACCTTGAGTTGGCCGGCATGGCCGATGCTGGCTTCGTCGTAGGCGAAGGCCACGTCGGAGCCGAAGCTCTTGCCTATCCAGTTGCGCTGCATGGTCTTGACCTGTTCCGGCCAGCCGTCCAGCTTGTCCAGATCCGCCAGCAGCTGCTCGGCGTAGTCGGTGATGCGGAAGTAGTACATCGGGATTTCGCGCTTTTCCACCAGCGCGCCGGAACGCCAGCCGCGGCCGTCCACCACTTGCTCGTTGGCCAGCACGGTCTGATCCACCGGGTCCCAGTTGACCACGCCGCTTTTCTTATAGATCACGCCTTTTTCAAACAAACGGGTGAACAGCCACTGTTCCCAGCGGTAGTAGTCCGGCTTGCAGGTGGCCAGCTCGCGGTCCCAGTCCAGCGCAAAGCCCAGGCTGTCCAGCTGCTGCTTCATGTATTCGATGTTGGCGTAGGTCCAGGCCGCCGGCGCGCCGCCGTTTTTCATCGCGGCGTTCTCGGCCGGCAGGCCGAAGGCGTCCCAGCCCATGGGCTGCAGCACGTTGAAGCCTTGCAGACGCTTGAAGCGGGCCAGCACGTCGGTGATGGTGTAGTTGCGCACATGGCCCATGTGCAGCTTGCCGGACGGATAGGGGAACATCGACAGCGCGTAGTATTTGGGACGCGACGCGTCTTCCACGGCTTTGAAAGCGGCAGTCTTCTGCCATTTCTGCTGGGCGGCGGCTTCCACCGCGCGCGGGCTGTATTGTTCTTGCATGGCGATCTTTATCTGGACTCTGAAATACAAAAGGCGGGCTGCCCGGAGGCGCCAGTGATGCGCTCCGCTCCGGATAGCCCGTCCGCAAAAAGGTTGCCCCCATTATAACGGCGTCTTCGCTTCCGCGATAAGACCCCAAAAAAACAAATGCTTGGCCGGCTCCTTGACCCGTCGCCGTCAAGGGCAGGGCTTGACGCCCCAGCCTTTGCGGCCGCGCCAGCAGGAGAAATCCTCCTTCACCGAGCGTATGGTCCAGACATTGCCTTCGCGGGAGAGCTGGAAGCGCTGGCGCATGCCCTTGACGCTGTCGTCCATCAGGCCTTCGCGCAACAGCGCGATGCTGGCCTTGTCGAAGGCTTCCGGCGGGCTGGTCTGGATCACTTTCAGGCTGCGGTATTCGAACTGGCCGTCTTCGCCCAGCCGGTTCTTGGCGAAGCGCAACACCACTTCCAGCGGCAGTTCGCCGGGCTGGCCGGCAAAGGGGAAGCGCGTCTCGTCGCTATAGGCGGAGGCGGCGGCGGGCATTCCGGCCAGTAAGGCCGCGGCGCAGAGAATGATGGTTTTCAATTGCCAGTCTTTCCTTGTCGAAAACCAGATTCGACCGGCCTACGCGCCAAATAGTTGCGCGGGCCTAGAAGCGATTCAAAGTCTGCCGCGCTTCGGCGATACGGCGTTGAAAACGCTTTCAGGATGCTCATGCGCCACCTGTGCATTCCGCCTCTTCAAGCGTTTTCGCCTTGTCTCGCCTTCGCTCGCGAGATCGTAAACACGTTCTTAGACCCGACCGGCCAGATGGGCGTCGCGGAAACGCTCCAATTGCCGCAGCAGCGCCTCGAGTATGCCCGGCTCCCACACAGAGTGGCCGGCGGCTTCCACCAGTTCGTAGTGGGCCTGCGGCCAGGCCTGGGCCAGCCTCAGCGCGGTGGAGGGCGGGCAGACCACGTCGTAACGGCCTTGCACGATGGCGGCGGGAATGTGGCGGATGCGCGCCAGCCCGTCCAGCAGCGCGCCTTCCGGCAAAAACACGCGGTTGACGAAGTAATGGGCCTCCAGCCGCGCCAGCGACAAGGCCACGTATTCGCTGCCGGCGCGCTCGGCGGCGTCGGCATTGGGGCGCAGCGCGACGCAAGCGCCCTCGTAGCGGCCCCAGGCGCGGCAGGCCGGCAGGTGCACCGCCGGGTCCGGATCGGTCAGCCGCCGGTAATAGGCGGCCAGCAAATCGCCGCGCTCCGCCTCCGGGATGGGCGCGACGAAGCGTTGCCACTCCTCGGGAAAGAACTGACCCATGCCGTGCAGAAACCAGTCGATCTCGCGGCGCTCGCCCAGGAAAATGCCGCGCAGAATCAGGCCGCTGACCCGCTCCGGATGCGCCTGGGCGTAAGCCAGCGCCAGCGTGCTGCCCCAGGAGCCGCCGAACACCAGCCAGCGCTCTATGCCCAGTTGCTCGCGCAGCCGCTCGATGTCCGCCACCAGATGGGCGGTGCTGTTGTCGCGCAGCTCGCCGCGCGGCGAGGAGCGGCCGCTGCCGCGCTGGTCGAACAAGACCGCGCGGTAAAAACCGGGGTCGAACAATTGGCGGCAGGCCGACACGCAGCCGTCGCCGGGCCCGCCGTGCAGATAGAGGACCGGATACCCCTGCGGCTGGCCGCACTGCTCCCAATACATGGAATGCAAGCCGTCCAGCGGCAGCATGCCGCTGGCAAACGGTTCTATCGGCGGATACAGCATGGCTTCTCCATCAAAAGTCGGTTTCTTAGAGCCTGTTCAAAGTCTCGCGAGCCAGAGCGAGACAAGGCGAAAATTAGCGAAAAAGCGGAATGTACGAGGGGTACTGAGCATTTTGAGCTGGTTTTTAACGCCGTATCGCCAAAGCACAACAGACTATGAACAGGTTCTTAGCCGCGCAGCAGGCTATACAACATCTCACTGGCCATCGTCGCCATCAAGGCGGCGAACACCTGCTTCAAACGGGCCACCGGCAGCTTGTGCGCGGCGCGCGCGCCCAGCGGCGCCATCAGCACCGTCATCAGCATCAGCGCCAGCATCGCCGGCAGGTAGATAAAACCCAAGGCGCCTGCCGGCAAGCCGGCAACGCTCCAGCCGCTGTAGAGATAGCCGACGGCGCCGGACACGGCGATGGGCCAGCCCAAGGCCGCGCTGGTGGCGATGGCGGTGTGCACCGGCACATTGCACCAGCTCATATAAGGCACGCTCATGGAACCGCCGCCTATGCCCACCCAGCTGGAGATCATGCCTATCGCGCCGCCGGCGCCCCACTGCCCGGCCTGGCCCGGCATTCCGCGGCTGGCTTGCGGCTTAAGATTGAAGAACATCTGCACGGCGACCAGGTAGGCGTAGCCGACGAAGAACCATTTCAACGCCAGCCCGGAAATCGCGCCGGCGATCAGGCTGCCCAGCAAGGTGCCGACCACCATCGCCGGCGCCATCGCCCGTACAATGCGCCAGTCCACCGCGCCCTTTTTATGATGAGCGCGCACGCTGGACAGGCTGGTGAACACCATTACCGCCAGCGAGGTGCCCACCGCCAGATGCTGAGCATGGTCGCCGCCCAAATGCGCGGCGGACAAGACCCCCAACACCACGGGCACGATGACCAGGCCGCCGCCGACGCCGAGCAGGCCGGCCAGAAAGCCGGCCACCGCGCCGCAGGCCAGCAGCGCCAGAATCAGCGGCACGCTCAGCATGCCAGCAGCTGTTCAGTGATATAGCGCCATTCGTCCTCGCTCAGAGGGGTAATGGACAGCCGGTTGCCGCGCTTGAGCACCGTCATCTCCGCCAGCGGCGGGTGTCGGCGCAGCTCGGCCGGGGACAGCAGCCGGGTCTTGCGCAGAAAACGCACGTCCACCGCCAGCCAGCGCGGCGCGTCGGGAGAGGACTTGGGGTCGTAGTAAGGGCTTTCCGGGTCGAACTGGCTGGAGTCCGGATGCGCGGAGGCGGCGATTTCCGCCAGGCCGGCCACGCCCGGCTCCGGGCAGGACGAGTGCCAGAACAGCAGCCGGTCCCCCTCTTGCATGCCGTCGCGCATGAAGTTGCGCGCCTGGTAATTACGCACGCCGGTCCACTCGAACAAGCGTTCGGGCTCGGCGGCGAGATCGTCGATCGAGGTATCGTCCGGTTCGGACTTCATCAGCCAGTATCGCATGGGCAATGTCTGTTAATCAGTCAGGGAAAGGGTTAACGCTTGCTCAATCTTACTGGAAAGATTGCGGCTTAGGCTGTCTTCACCGCCCCGAAAGGGGGTTCTGAAGCGATATGGAAAGGGAAGACCATGAAAACGCATGAAAAACAGCTGGTGATGGGCCTGTTGCTGAGCGGCGCCTTGAGCGCCTGCGTAGTGGTGCCGCCCCGGGCGGCGCCGGTAGTCGTCAGACCCGCGCCGGTGGTGGTGCGCCCGGCGCCCGTCGTGGTGACGCCCATCTACGGCTATTACGGCGACTACGGCCGCCGCCCCTGGCGCTAAGCCGCGCGCAGATACAGCCAGCCGCCCAGCAAGGCCAGATTCAGCGCCGCGCCGCACCAGAACAGCAGCCGAAACGGCTGCTTGACGGTTTTGTGGCGAAACAGCCGGCGCGCCATCAGGCCACCGGGCCAGCCGCATAGCACACCCAGCCACAGCAGCCGGGCTTCCGGCGTGCGCGGCCCGCCGCGCTCCGCCGCCCGCTTGTCGCGCCAGTACAGAATGAAGCAAAGCAGGCTCAGGCTCAGATACAGCCACGCCACCGCCCACTCCAGCCGCCCCAGCAGGGCCAAGGCCGGCAAAACGGCCAGGAAGACGATGGCTATCGGCATAGGGGGCTCAAAGGCAGCCGGCGCAAACCGGATTCGGTCAGCAAATAATCCAGCCGGACGTCCCAGGGCTCGCGCGGCACGCGCTCGACGCGCTGGCAATCGTAGGCCACGCCCACCAGCAAGGGCTTGCCGAACAAGCGCGCGCGCTGGCGGAAGGCCAGCGTGGTGTCGTAGAAGCCGCCGCCCTGCCCCATGCGATAGCCCTCGTCGTCGATGGCCAGCAGCGGCACGAACAACACGTCCAGCCGTTCGGCGCGCAGCGCCGGGCCATCGTATTCGGCGATCCGGTAGCGCGGATGCAGATACCAGCGGTCAGCCACGCCCAGACGGCTGAACCACAGCCGGCGGCCGCGCCGCGGAATCTGCGGCAGATAGACTTCCGCGCCGCGCCACAGCGCTGCGCTCATCAGGATTTCCAGATCCAGCTCCGAACCGGCGGCCAGATAAGCGCCCACGCGCTTGCCGCGCTTGAGCAGCCGCGAGGCGTGACGCGCGATCGCCCGCATCGCCTGCAAACGGTAAGAAGCGCTCAGGGCCTGACGCGCGCGGCGAATTTTCCTGCGTAATGCGGGCTTGTCGACGGGAAACGGATCGGAAACAAGAGAGGGTGCGGTCATGGCAGAGGGGGGAGCCCCCGCGAGTGTCGTTCGGGCAAAATTCGCTTGTACCCTGTTTCCAGGGAGGGCCGCCTGCCAGTCATTTCGGGCGCATCCTCAAGAGGACGCGGCACGCCCATGACTCACGCTGGCAGCCTGAAGCGAACGCATTGGTACAAAGGAATTGTGTGCCTTCACAAACACCGCAGGGGGTACTGACCTTGGTGTTCGCCAGCGGGCTGCGGTTTAAAACAGCGCTTGCTGGCTTTCGCGGAGCGCCTGGTCGGCTGCTTCGCTCATACTGCGTATTTTACGCTGAAACGCCGCCATCTCCAAGCCCTCTCCCACTTTTGTCTTTAACAAATCGTGGGCGATGTTCAAGGCGGCCATGATGGCGATCTTGTCGGCGTCCATCACCTTGCCGTGCTGCTGGATCATTTCGATCTTGCCGGCCAGCAGACGCACCGCCTCTTGCAGCGTTTCCTTTTCTTCCGCCGGGGTGCCGATGGTGAAGGAACGTCCCAGCAGTTCGATTTCAACCTGAGCCACGTCGCTCATTCCGCATCCTCCGACGCCTTGGGCAGGCGCTCGACCAGAGCCGCCACCCGCGCGCGGGTTTCGTTCACTCTGAAGTTCAGCTCCGCATTGTCGCGCAGCGCTTCGGACAGCGCTTCGGCAAAACGGCCGTTTTGTGTTTCAAGTTCGCGAATGCGCGCCACCAACGCCGTCACCCGCGACTCGAGATATTCCAGTTCCTTGTCCATGGCGGCGAGGATAGCCGGCGCTCACTTGGCCGTCAAACCCAGCCGCTGCCGCGCTGTGTCCAGCGCGAGACACAGGGCCGCCGCGCCGTCCACCAGCCGCGGGCCGGGCACGACCATGGTGTCGCCCGGCAAGGCGAACAAGGCGTCTTTGGCCACCGCCGGCAGCGTCTGCCAACGACGCCACATCCGCAGGCTGGCCTCGTCGCCGGCCAGAATGGCCTGCGGACGCGCGGCCACCACGGTGGCGGCGGACACTTGCGGCGCCGGCTGCCGGACATCGCCAAACACGTTGACGCCGCCGCATAAGCTGATCAGCGGCCCCATGAAGCTTTGATCGCTGACGGTGAAAATGGGCGTTTGGCTGACTTGATAGAACACCCGCACCGGCGCGCGCGCGCCGTAACGCCGGCGCAACTCGGCCAGGCGCTGGCGATAACTCGCGGCCGCCTTGCCGGCGGCGGCGTCCACGCCCGCCAGCCGCCCCAAGGCCAGCATTTCCTTGGCCACGTCGTCCGGCTGCAAAGGGTGGCTCAGATAGACGGGAATGCCCAGGCCGCGCAAGCGCTCCAGTTCGCGCGGCGCGCCGCCGTCGCGCCAGGCCACCACCAGATCCGGCCGCTGCCGCATCACCGCCTCCAGGCTGAAGCCGGTGAAGCTGCCCACCCGCGGCAAACGCTTGGCGGCGTCCGGATGGTCGCTATGTTCCACCGTGGCCACCAGCTTGTCGCCGGCGCCCACCGCGTACAGCATTTCCGTGGCGTGCGGCACCAGGGTCAGAATCCTTTGCGCCGGCTGCGTCAGCGTGATGGTCTGGCCGCCGCCGTCCTGGGCGCTGACCGCCGCCAAAGCCGGCAGCGCGCCCAGCAGCAAGGCCAGAACCGGCAACCGTCTCATATCTCGCCTTTCAACACCAGCGGCAAGCCGCAGGCCACCAGCGTCACCCGCTGGCAGACCGCCGCCACCGCTTGATTCACCCGCCCCAGCTCGTCGACGAAGCATCGGGTCTGGGCATTGGCCGACACCACGCCCCAGCCGATTTCATTGCTGACCAGCAGCACCTCGCCTCGGGCCTGTTCCAGCGCCGCCAGCAGCGCGGCGCGTTCCTGTTCGAAACCGGCGGTGTCGAAACCGCCGTCCTCGTTGAAAAAGCGCATCAGCCACATGCCCAGGCAGTCGACCAAGAGCAGGCCGCCCACCGCATCGCGACGCAGCAGCTCGGCGGCCAAGCCGCGGCCGGCCTCCGCTTGCGACCACGCCGCCGGACGCCGTCGACGATGGTGTTCGACGCGAGCGGCGAACTCCGCGTCGCCGCCGCGCAGCTCGGCCGTCGCCAGATAGCAGACCGGGCCCGGGTGGGCCAAAGCCAGGGTTTCGGCGTAGCGGCTCTTGCCGCTGCGCGCGCCGCCGGTGATCAGGTGAGGCATGGGAATTCCTTACTGACTGAAACGAACCCCAAGGAAAACACCCAGTCCGCCGGTGTTGTACCCATAAGCGGTTTCATATTCACGATTGAACAGATTGTCCGCTCGAGCCGTGGCAGTCCAATTTTTGGCAAAACGATAATTGGCAAAAATATTGGTCACGCCGTAACCATGCAGCGCTTTGGCCTCCGAATTAGCCGCATCTCCCGCTCTGCGCGACGCGACTTGCTGCTCCGCTCCCAGCGTCCATTTTTCCCACTGCTTAGCGGCGGATACGCTGGCACTCTGGCGCGGCCGGTTTGCCAACCAATTGCCTGTCTTATCGTCTCGCGCATCCATCAGCGTCAAGTTACCTTGCCAGTCGATACTGAGCCATTGAGCCCCCGCCTCCAATGACAGCCCCCGGATCGTTGCGCGATCCACATTGCTCGGGCGCCATGAATTGAAATCCGTGGGGTCGGTTTGCGCCCACTGAATCAACTGCTCCACTTTGTTCTGGAATAGGGTCAAGCTAGCCGAACGGCCATCTTTTCGGTATTGCAGGGCCAGTTCTGTATTCTTTGAACTTTCCGGCTTTAGATTGGGGTTGCCGCTGTCCGGATAGTACAGATCGTTAAAGGACGGTGCTTTATACCCTGTGCCATAACCTACACGCGCAAGCCAACCATCGGCGAAACGATAGCCATAACCGGCTTTACCGGTCATCTTCCCCCCAAATTGATCATCATGATCGTTTCGAAGGCTAGCTTGCAGAAGATGCTTGCCCAACTCCAACTGGTAGCTCACGAATCCGGCATTGGTGGTGCGGGTGTTTTTGGTATAGATACCATCGCTAGCGATTTTCTGGTCCAAATGGGAAGCGCCCAAAATAAATACGCCAACCTTGGTATTCAAGTCGTTCTGCCATTGCCATTCGTTCTGCGTTGTCTGAAAAAAGCTGGCACGTCGATCGAAATTGCCGTTATGAAACTCCTCGGACTTGTCCTGACTGCGGGCAAAACGCAGAGTGCTTGTCCAGACATCGTTGAAACGATTTTTTGATTCAACGCTCTGCCCAGTCAGGCGCGACTTGGAGCGATCCTGCCCCTTCCACGCACTGGTATAGTCAATGTCAGCCTCCGCAAAGGTCTGGAATAGACGCACAGTCAAATCATGGCCCGGCAACAAGGTCTGCGTCAGGCTAGCGGCATAGCTATCATTACGATACCCATCGTTGTCCGGGTTGTAGTAATACGTGTTGCGTGAATTCGTCGCCGAAAAACCATCGGACTGAGCGTGCGACAACTGCAGGCTATAAGCGGTATTTCCCGACTTCCCCGCTACGCCGGCGCTTAGCTTGCCGGTGCCTCGGCTGCCAAACTCCACCCCCGCGTTCCATCGCGGCTCGCCCTCGCCTTTGCGAGTGAAGATTTGAATCACCCCGCCGATGGCGTCTGCGCCGTATAAACTGGACGCAGGCCCCCGCAGAATTTCAATGCGCTCGATCTGGGCCAATGGAATATTCTGGATCGTCGTGGTACCGAGCGTGGCGGAATAAATTCGCACGCCGTCCACCAGCACTACCGTATGGCTATCCTTGTTGCCACGGATATAGATGCTGCTGGCGCTGCCTGGGCCGCCATTGCTGGCGATAGAAACAGCCGCTTGACGCGACAACACTTGTTGCAGGGTTTGCGCCCCGCTTTCTTCGATTTCCTCGCGCGTGACCACGGTCGCATCGGCTAGCGTGCGCGACAGCGGTTGCGCCACACGGCCCGCCGTCACCACCACCGGATCACCGGCGAACTCGGGCACATTGGCGGCATAGGCCTGGCCGGCGCAGGCCAGCGAGACCAGCAAGGCGCATTGTTGGGGTTTGAACATGAAACACACTCCACATCGAATCTGGCCGCCGCGGCGGCATGGTTAGGAAGAGTGCGAAGAAGGCATGATAAAGGGGGACGCCGCGGCAGGACGCCGGGCCGTCTGTCGGATCGCCTCCCCGCGATACTCCAGTGCGGCCGCCTTCCGGGCGGCCATTGGGCGGGCGCGAGTGTGGTTTCCATGATCGCGCATGCCAGCAGGCCGGTCTCCGGGCTCGGCCTTGCGGCGATGCGCCTTCCCATCCGATGGACAGTGGCCCTTGCATCGCCTGGGCGTTGAGGTTCAACGTCTCGCGCATCGAGCGCGACTCGGTTGAACAGCTTCACACGCCTGGCCTTACCGTTGCGGGGGCAGCGCCGGTCTTGCACCGGCTTCCCGTTTCATCCGCGGCGCTTGAGCCGCGGACACCTGCTAGGTTCCGGATTATACCGGAGAGCATCCCGACGGGATGGCGCCAAAAGAAATATGTTTAGTTAGGATCAAATCGTCCACCGGCTGCGGGTTGCCCCGGTGGCGGGCTATCGCTTAAAGTCGCCGCTGAATCACTCTCTCATCCAGGCTGGAGTTGGCCATCTCATGACATTCATCGATACCTTTCGCTCACCCGATTTCGCCGCCTACCAGGCCGCCCGCGCCCGCCAGGCCACACTCACCAAGCCGGCGGGCAGCCTGGGCAGGCTGGAAGAGCTGGCCTGCCGCTTCGCCGCCTGGCAGGGCAAGGTCTGCCCGGACGCGCTGCGGCCGGCGATCACGGTGTTCGCCGGCGATCACGGCGTGACGGCGGAAGGCGTATCCGCCTATCCCTCGGTGGTGACCGGCGAAATGGTGCGCAATTTCGCCAATGGCGGCGCGGCCATCTGCGTGTTGGCGCAAAGCCTGGACGCCAGGCTGGAGGTGGTGGACGCCGGCGTGCTCAGCGACGTCTCCGCGCTGCCCATCGTCCACGCCAAAGTGCGGGCCGGCACCGGCAATCTGGCCAGGGAGGCCGCAATGACGCCGGCACAGGCGGAGGCCGCGCTGGAAGTGGGCCGCCTGGCCGCGCGCCGCGCGCTGGACGGCGGCGCCAATTTGCTGATCGCCGGCGACATGGGCATAGGCAACACCACCGCATCCGCCGCGCTGATCTGCCGGCTGGCGGACTTGCCGCCGGAGCGCATCGTCGGCCGCGGCACCGGCCTGGACGAGGCCGGCCTGGACACCAAGCGCCAAGTGGTGCGCACCGCGCTGGCCCGCGTCGCCGGGCGCGATTTGTCCGCGCTGGACATCCTGGCCGAGCTGGGCGGCCTGGAAATTGCCGCCATGGCCGGCTTCTATCTGGAAAGCGCCGCGCAAGGCGCGCCGGCGCTGGTGGACGGCTTCATTTCCAGCGCCGCCGCGCTCTGCGCGCTGGCGCTGGAGCCGCGCGCGGGAGATTGGCTGCTGGCCAGCCACCGCTCGGAAGAAACCGGCCACCTGCTGGCGCTGCACGCGCTGAAGCTGGAGCCGGTGCTGGACCTGGGCATGCATCTGGGCGAGGGATCCGGCGCCGCCTTGTGCGTGCCCTTGCTGCAAATGGCCATCCGCCTGCACAACGAGATGGCCACCTTCGCCGAGGCGGGCATCACCGGAAAAGCGGAATGAACCCCTATACCCTGACCCTGTTGCGTCACGGCGAAATCGATCATGAGGGCCGCTTGATCGGCAGTTGCGATCTGCCGCTGAACGCCACCGGACACATTCAGATGGCGCAAAGCTGGCAGCGCATTTGCGCGCTGGCGCCGGTGACGGCGATGGCCAGCTCGCCTTTGCAGCGTTGCCGCGAGTTCGCGGTCCAGCACGCTCTGCACGGCTCGCTGACGCTGAAAGTGGACCCGCGCTTCGCGGAAATGGACTTTGGCGACTGGGACGGCATGGACGTGCAGGTGCTGGCGCAGCGCTATCCGGACTGGCGCGCCAAACTGGCGGCCGGGGAGCTGACGCCGCCGGGCGGCGAAGCCTACGATGGCTTCCGCACCCGAGTGCTGGCCGGCCTGTCCGAGTGGATGACCACGGCCAGCGGCAGCCACCGCGTGCTGGTCACCCACGGCGGTGTCATCACCACCTTGCTGGCGGAGTTGCTGGGCGCCGATTTTGCGGTGGCCAAGCTGATGACGGTGCAGCGCGGCGGCTTTGCCCAATTATCCATCCTGGACGGGCACCCGGCCTATTTGATGCGGCTGGAAGCACCGTGCGCGGACTGATTCTGGCGCTGCAGTTCCTGACCCGCCTGCCCACGCCGCAGCTGCGCGAGTTCAAGCCCGAGTGGTTGGCCGACAGCGCGCGCTGGTTCGCCGCGGTGGGCTTGATCATCGGCGCGCTATTGCTGGCGGCGCTGACCCTGGGCCGCCTGAGCGATCCTTGGCTGGCGGCGCTGCTGGCGCTCTTGATGTGGACCTGGGTCACCGGCGGCCTGCATCTGGACGGCTTGGGCGATCTCGCCGACGCGCTGGGCGCCGCCCACCGTTCGCGCGAACGTTTCTTCGAGGTGCTGAAAGATCCTCACGTCGGCAGCTTCGGCGCGCTGGCGCTGATCCTGGCCGTCGTCGCCAAGCTGATCTTGCTGATGTTGCTGGCCAAACAGCCTGCGCCGCCTTGGGGCCTGCTGCTGATCCCCGCCTGGTGCCGCTGTTTCGCGGTGTACTGGTCGGCCAGCCTGCCGGCGATCGCGCCTGGCAGCGGCGAGCGCTTCGCCTGGCGGCGGCACGGCCCCAGCCTGGCGGTCAACGCGGCGCTGCTGGCGGCGCTGTCGGCCTGGCTGGCCCCGGCATTGCTGCTGGCGCCTTTGGCGGCGCTGGCCTGGCGGCGCTTCCTGCTGCGCAAGCTGGGCGGCATGACCGGGGACTGCCTGGGCGCGGGCATTGAGCTGTGCGAAATCGGCCTCTTGCTGCTTTTGGCGGTCCGCTGGCCGGCGCTCTAGTAGCGCTGCAACGATACCGCCATCTCCCCGTCATCCCGCGGTGATGCCGAGCGCGGATACTGGCGGCGTCGTCATCGCACGGAGCCGCCATGGCCCATCTGGAGATCAGCTGCGAGCGCGGCCGGCTGGACCGCGACATGATTCAGCGCTTCCTGTCTCAAACCCACTGGGCGCAAGGCCTGACGCCGGAGCAGCTGGACAAGGCCATAGCGCACTCGCTGGTGTTCGGCGCCTACCGCGGACAACGGCAACTGGGCTTTGCCCGCATCGTCACCGACTACGCCAGCTTCGCCTATTTGTCCGATGTGTTCGTGCTGGCCGAGGTCCGTCGCCTCGGCGTCGGCCGCGCCTTGATGGAGGCGGCGCTGGCCCACCCCGAGCTGCAGCAGCTGCGGCGCTTTCTGCTGGTGTCCCGCGACGCGCGCCCGTTCTACCGCCGGCTGGGCTTTGCCGAACTGCGCGACGGCGAATGCTATATGGAGCTGCGGCGCGGGCCGGCGGCACAGCCGGCGCGAGCCTGGTCCTGGTTCCGCGCAAATAAAAACGCCGCTTGATGAGAGCGGCGTTCTTGCATGCGTCAACGGTTCAAAGCGTGCCGGCCAGCTTCTTATTGCGCATCAGGCACAGCATGTCACAGGCCAGATGCGCGGCGGCGAGGGCGGTCACCTCGCTATTGTCGTACGCGGGCGCCACTTCCACCACGTCCATGCCGACGATGTTCAGATCGCCCAGATTGCGGACGATCTTCAAAGCCTGAGCGCTGCTGAGGCCGCCCGGCACCGGAGTGCCGGTGCCCGGCGCGAAGGCCGGGTCCAGACAGTCGATATCGAAGGTCAGGTAGACCGGGCTGTCGCCGATCACTTCCTTGATGCGCGCGATGGTGGCGTCCACGCCGTTGTCGTGCACCCAGGGCGCGTTCAGCACATTCATGCCCATGAAGTCGTCGTTCCAGGTGCGGATGCCCACTTGCACCGACTTCTTCGGATCGATCAGGCCATCCTTCACCGCCTTGTAGAACATGGTGCCGTGGTTCAGGCTGTCCGGCTCGTCGTCCGGCCAGGTGTCGCAGTGCGCGTCGAAATGCAGCAGCGCCAGCGGCTTGCCGTATTTCTCCGCGTGCGCGATCAGCAGCGGGTAGGTAATGAAATGGTCGCCGCCGAAGGTCAGCATCTTGGCGCCGGAGGCCAGGATGGTGCGCGCGTGCTCGATGATAGAGGGCTTGATGGTCAGCGGATTATGCGCGTCGAACCAGCAATCGCCGTAGTCGATCACGGCCAGATCGTCGAAGGGGTTGAAGCCCCAGGGGAAGGGGCTCAACTCGGCCAGCTGCACGCTGGCGGCGCGGATCGCCTGCGGACCCAGCCGCGCGCCGGAGCGGAAGGTGGTGGACAGGTCCAGCGGAATGCCGGACACCACCACGTCGGCGCCGGTCAGATCTCGGCTGTAGTTGCGGCGCATGAAGGACAGCACGCCGGCATAGGTGTTTTCAATGGAAGAGCCGTACAGGCCCTGACGGCGGATCGCGCCGTCGCCGTAAATGGTTTCGCTCATGAATACTCTCCGCGAGAGAGTACGCCGGGCTCAGGCGTCCCGACGATTACCGTCCATCTTGCACAGCCGACGGCTTGAGGCTGCCGCCCCCCTTGGGGCGGAACCCCGAAGTTTGCCGCGATGCGCGCGGACGCACAAGAGCCAATCGAATCAATGGCTTTCCAGCTGGATGCGCCACAGCCGGAAACGCAGTCTCACGTCGTACCAGACCGGGCGCAGCCCCAGCAGGAACAAGAGCAGCGCCAGCGGCAGGGTGAAGCTGTATCCCATATGCTTGAAGCCCAGCGCGCCCACCACGCCGCCGCCGAAAAACGACAGCAGGATCAGCAGATAGGTGCGCAGCTTGACGCGGTTGGCGCGCACGTCCTTGACCTTGGGCATGCTTTCCCGGCCGTAGTAGCTGAGCTTGGCCAGCTCGATGCCGATGTCGGTGGCGATGCCGGTCATGTGGGTGCTGCGCAACAGGCCGCCGGACAGCTTGGTGACGATGGTGTTGTGCATGCCCATGATGAAGCAGAGCAGCATCACGGTCAGCGGAGTGAAAAAGCCCTTGTGCAAGGACAGCGCGGCCCCCAGCAGGCCAAACAGCAGCAGCAGGCCGGCCTCTTCCATCATGGACACGCCGTAGCCGCCGCGCAGACGCTGCCGGCGCGCCCACAGGATCAACCAGGAACTGTGCATGGCGCCGGCGATGAAGCACAGCAGCATCACCAGCAAGGACAGACCCAGCGTCACCTCGCCCAGCGCGAACTCGTCGGCCATGCCGGACACGATGCCGGACATGTGCGAGGTGTAGCGGTGCACGGCGAGAAAGCCGCCGGCGTTGAGCGCGCCGGCGATGAAGGCCATGGACCACCCCAAATGCCGCAAGGTGCGGTCATTGAAACGGCCCCGGTCCAACAGCCGGGTGATGTTGCTTCGTCTGGACATATCCTGCTGACAGAATGAACAACGGCGGCCAGAGGCCGCCGTCATCGGAGAAATGAAGACCTGCGCCTGCGCCCGCTTGGGGCGATGCTTGATAGTGCATCGCCGCGCCGGCGCTGGCAAGCGGTCAGATCAAGACTATCCGTCTCATCCGCAGGATTTCAGGCCGATTCCCGGCGTCAGCCGCTTTTGCAGCCCCTTAAGCTTGTCGGCCTGCTGCGCGTCCAGCGTCTTGAAGCTGAGCGTGGTCTTGCTCGCCTTCTGCCCCTTCTGCTGCACCAGCGCCTTGTCGTAGCCGGCCGCCTTCAGCCGCGCGGCCAGACCCTTGGCCGCGTCTTCCTTGCCGAACAGGCCCAGCGACAGATGGCCTTTGAAGTCGTCGTTCTTGACGATGTAGTTGTCAAAGCCCTTGCCCTTCAGTTCCGACGACAGCGTCGACGTCTCCGCCTGGGTGGCCAGCGGCGGATAATAGACCCAGAAGCGCCCGCCTCCGGCGGTTTCTTCCTTGCTGGCCTCGCTCAGCTGGCCGGCCTTGAGCTTGAGCTGCGGCACGCCTCCCTTGACCCTGGCCAGCAGCTTGTCGTCCAGCGGCCCCCATTGCAGGCAGGCCGCGGCGGCTTCCGCCGGCTTGGCCGTTTCGGCCTTGGGCTCCGGCTTGGCGGTCTCCGTTTTGGCAACCTCCGCCTTGGCGGCCGCTGTTTTCGGCGCGGACGCTTCCTGGGCCTTAGGCTTGGCCGCGGCCGGCTTGTCCGCTTTGGGCGCGGAAGATTCGCGCAGCGGCTCCGCCGCCGGGGCGGACGCGGCCGGCGCGGAGGCGTTCGGCTTCCAATTGGCCGGCAGCAGCTTGACCAGTTCCGGGCTCACTTCCTGCGCCCGCACGTCCGCCGGCGGACGCTGTTTGAACGAGCCATACATCGCCACCAGCAAATTCAGCACCACGACCAAGGCTAGAAACCACTTCATTTTTCGTTGGCCACTCTTAATAAGCCCAATAACACCAGATTATCCACGATCTCGACCGGCCCGGCGAGCCAAGGCGCCAAGCGCGCCGCGTCGCCGCCGGTCAACAGCACCCGCACCGGAGCGCGTCCGGTATGCGCCTGCAATTGCCGACGCTGCGTTTCCACCGCGCCGGTCAGCGCGTACACCGCGCCGCTGGCCAAGGCGTCTTCCGTGCCTTGCGGGAACGGCGTCACCACGCCGGCGGAACGGTCCAGATTGGCGGTGTTGCGCGCCAGGCTGCTCAACATCAGCTTCAGCCCGGGCACGATCAGCCCGCCCAGATAATCACCCTCGGCCGTCAAAGCCTCCACGGTCAGCGCGGTGCCGGCGCAGGCCACGATCAAGTCGTCCCTATGCAGTTGCCGCGCGGCCAGCACCGCCAGCCAGCGGTCGGCCCCCTGCTCGGCCGGGTTGCGGTAGGCGTTGCGCACATCGCCGAAACCGGCTTCCGCCCGCACCCATCGCAAGGGACAGGGCGTTGCCGCCTCCAAGGCTTGCGCCGCCTCCGCCCGCGCCACCGATGCGCCCCAGGCGGCCGTGATCGGCCATTGTCGCCAGACTTCAGCCAGGCTGGCGATGTCGCCGTGCTCCACCGCGCCCTGCACCAGCCAGTCACGGCCATCATGCACCGCCCATTTGACCCGGCTATTACCGGCGTCGATCAACAACTTCATGCCAGTTTCCTCAAACTGACCTCGCCGGCGTGATACGTCTTCACGCCGTCGGCGGTGTCCACCAGCAGGGCGCCGCTCTCGGCCACGCCGCGCGCCACGCCCTGCACCGGCTCGCCATGGGAAAAACTCAGGCAGACCGGCGCATCCTGATGCGCGGACAAGCTCATCCACTCCTGCCGCAAGGGCACGAAGCCATGACGGTCGAAATCGCTCAGCACCCGGTGCAGTTCGTTCAGCAGCTCCGCCAGCAACGCGCTGCGCGCCAGCTTGACGCCCGCCTCGGCCAAACAGGCCACCGGCTGATCCACTTCGCCCGGTTCACCCACATTCATGCCGATGCCGATCACCACCGCGGTCGGGCCCAGCGCGTCGCCGGACAGTTCTATCAGGATGCCGGCCAACTTGCGCTCGTTCAACAACACATCGTTCGGCCACTTCAAGGCCACCGGCGCGCCCAGCCGCCGCAGCGTCCGCGCCAAGGCCACCCCTACCGCCAGGGACAGGCCGGCCAATTGGGACAGGCCGCGGTCGAAGCGCCACAGCAGGGAGAACGTCAGACCCGAGCCCAACCGCGCCTGCCAGCGCCGTCCCAAGCGCCCGCGGCCGGCGGTTTGCAGCTCCGTCGCCAACACCAGGCCGTGCAGGCCGCCGCTGGCGGCGCGCGCCAGCAACTGGGAATTGGTGGAGTCGGTGCGCTCCGCCACCGCCAGCGTGAAGGTATCCGCTGCCGCCTCGCTCAGGCCGTCGCGGATGGCCGACACGTCCAGCCATTCAAACGGCGCTTCCAAGCGATAGCCCTGCCCGCGCACGCTGAATACGGTGACGCCCAGGTCTTGCTGGATGGCGTGCACCGCCTGCCAGACCAGGGTGCGGGAACAGCCCAGTTCGCCGGCGATGTCTTCGCCGGAATGGAAACGGCCGTCGGCGAGACGGCGCAGCACCGCGAAAGCGTGTTCGCTCACCGGCCGGCCTCGCTGGCCCGAATCTTATTCAAGGTGGAGGTGGTGGAGGTGTCGAACAGGAAGGGAATGGAGTGCACCTGGCCGCCGCGCGCCAGCGTCTCGGCGCTGCCGACGATCTTGTCCGGCGTCCAGTCGCCGCCCTTGACCAGCACATCGGGACGCACCTGCTCTATCAGCTGCGCCGGGGTGTCTTCGTCGAAACAGATCACCAGGCTGACGCTTTCCAAGGCGGCCAATACCGCCGCGCGGTTGTCCTGATGATTGATGGGCCGGTCGTCGCCCTTGCCCAGGCGGCGCACCGAGGCGTCGGTGTTCAAACCCAGCACCAGGCTGGCGCCCAAGGCGCGCGCCTGCGCGAGATAGGTCACATGCCCGCGGTGCAGGATATCGAAGCAGCCATTGGTGAAGACGATGGGGCGCGGCAAGGCCGCCAGCTTGTCCGCCAGCTGTTCCTGAGTGCAGATTTTATTTTCGAACAAAGGTGTCGGGTAGGACATCGGCTTCCTTCAAACTCGGCAATCGTCCATGGGCGGCCACGCCCCCATGGACATCAAGTTGCGAAGGATACCACAGCCCCCCACCGCTGCCGCTAGCCAAGCCGCGGACTCCGGTCCGCGGCTGTCTCGTTTCGCCCTCAGCGCCAGCAATTGCTGACGGTGCCGCTGGCAGCGCTCTTGCTGCCCAGGCTATTGAGGCTCAGCGTGCCGCAGCTCTCTCCCACTTGCCCGCCGGCCGGGGCCGCCTGCAAGGTATAGCCCTGGCCGTTAGCCAATGTGGCGGAGGCGCTCAGATCGCCCATGGTGATGGTGTAGCGGCTGTCCTGGCTGCTAATGCTGGAGGAGGCGTAGCTCAGCGCGGTCAGCGAGGACGCATAAACATTATTCAGCGTGAAGTATTTTTCCTGCGCCTGGGCGATGGCTTGCAGCTCGGTCTGCACTTCAGCCCGATAGGTGCGTTGCACGTAGTTGGTGTACGACGGCAAGGCGATGCTGACCAAAATGCCGATAATGGCCACCACGACAATCAGCTCTATCAAGGTGAAGCCGCGATGTGTCCGCCGCGCCGCTTTGCTGCGATATCCCATTCCTCGTCCTCAGTTATTGGTCAGTTCGCGCCAGGTGACGCGCTTCCAGCTGCGCCCCAAGTTCCAGCCCGTGATCGAGGTGCTGCCCGTGGTGCTGCTGGACAGCGAGTAGACCTTGCCGCTCAGGACAAAATCGGTGGTGCCCAACGAGCCGCCCATCTGCTTGCCGATGATGGGCTTGTAGTTGCCGGAGGAGTCCGTCGTCTGCGCCACGGTGTCCGCCAGCTTGGGCTTGATCCCGGCGCCGCCGTTATCGTACTGCACCCGCAGAATATAGGCGGCATCCTTGGGCGTGCAAATATCGCTGGTATCCGAAGAAGGGATATAGGTCTGATATTCCAGCGTCTTCGAATAATAGTTCAGCATCCCCACCACCCGCTCGCCGCTGATGTTCAAATCCTCGTACCAGCCCAACTTGCCGGCGGTGGAGCTGATCGAGCCATACTGCGTCGAGCAGCTCTGGTTCGCCGTCGCGCTGGCCAGCGTGTAGTCTTTCCAGCTGATCGAGGTATTGGTGGCCTGCCGGTAAGTGGTGCCGCTGATTACATTGGTGGATAGGGTTTGTTGCAACAACAGGCGGCGATCGCAAACCGGCGCGCCCCAGTCCCAAATGCCGTACACACTGTGGCTGTTGGATTCCGGCGTGCAGCTACTGGTCTTGTCGCAGCTTTCTATGTATTTGCCGGTGCCGAACATCACAATCCGGTTGCTATTGCTCGCCGAGGTGACGCCGTTGCTGACCGGCATGGGCGCGGTCACCGGCGCCAGCACGATGGGCTGGGCCACGCCGCTGCTGTCTTTGGCGCTGAACAAGGGCACGCGGTTCAAGGCCACCTTCCAATTGGACGGCGTGCCGGAGCTGAGGTCGAACTTCCACATATTGCCCTTCAGATCCCCGGCGTAGACCACGTCTATCGTGCCGTTGCCGTCCAGATCCACCGGCTCGATGGTGGACAGGCCGTTGGGCGACACCGCGGTGCCGGACAAGGTGGACAGCTTGTAGTAATTGCTGTTCAGGACCCAGCTGACGCTGGAATCCAGCGACAGAATCAGCAGGGCGGCGTCGCCGTTGGTGCTGTTGTAGCCATTGTGGCTGACCACATACCACTTGTTGTCATTGAGTTTGATGATCTGCGGCGCGCCGAACACATAGCCCATGTCCAGATCGTTGGTGGCGTTGAACTCCCATTTGGCGATGGAGGCGGCGCTGCTTTCGCTGAAGGCGTCCGGATTGGTGATATCCAGCAGATACAAGCCCTTACCGCCCGCGCCCAGGCCGCCGGCCAGATAGCTGCCCCAGGTGCTGCCAATCTGGGCGTCGACGGCAACCGGGGTCGAGTCGACATAGAAGTTATGGGTATAGGAGTTGCTGGCCAGCAGGTTCAGGTTGCCGAACACCGGCGAGGGGATGTAGGCCAGCAGTTCTGCGCCGGTGGTAGCCTGAAAGCCATGCAGCATGCCGTCGTTGGCGCCCACGTACACCATGGAGGAACGGCTGCCCTTGCTCGTCACGAAGGACTGGTAGCTGGTGCTGCTGTAGTTCGGATCGCTGGAGCCGTTCGCCGGTGCCGGGATGTAAGCCGGCGAGGAGTTGACGATGTCTCCCAGCTTGGTGGCAGGCCGCGGCCGGAACTGCGTGCTGCCGTAGCCCTCGTTCGCCGGGCTGCCGCGCAGATAAGTCAGCCGGCTTTGCGTCACTGAGCTGAGCTCGGACGAGGAAGCCCGCAGAGCCTGCTGCTGCACGGTGTTCAGGCTGGACCACTGGAAGGCTTGCCCGCCGCCGATGCCGCCGCTGGAAGTGATGATCTGGCGGCCAGTGTCGCTGCTCACCTTCAGCTTGGCGTTCCACAAGGGATTGCTCAGGGATAGGCTGGTGCCGCTGACCAGAATCTTGCGGGCGCTCAAATCCCCGGACCAGTCCGCGCTGTTGACCGAGGCTTCGTAGTAATAGGTGTCGCCGCTGATCGTGGACTTGCTGCCCACACCGGCCGAACCCGAGCCGTTCTGATTGCTGATGTTCTGGAAGGCCTGATCCAGCTGCGCGTTCAATTTGGACGGGTTGCTGACCAGCGAGTAATTGTCCGGGTTGCCGTCGCCGTCCGCGTCCCATTGCCAGACATTGTTCGGGTCAAAGGAGTTGGGGCTGCTGGGATTGGTCTTGTTGTCGGTGAAGCCGCCGTACTTGGCCATATACCACAACGGGCTCTCGAACAGCGTAGTCGAGCCCTTGGTCGGATCCAGCGTGAAGGTGGCAGTGAAGGTCAAGGGCAGCACACGGCAAGAGCCGCTGCTGAGGCCGTAATTCAGCGGGTTATAGCCTGACTGCCCGCTGCTGGTGCCTATGCACTGAGTAGCGCTGCTTGACTCGTTCTCGCGCACCACCAGGTAGGCGCCGGCCTTGTTCTCGGTGGAGGCCCCGGCCAAGGGTTGCACGCCGGAGATGATGAAACCCAGATGGTTTGCATAGCCGCTGGCCGCATAGGTGGAGTTGACCGTCACCTGCACCTGATTGCTGCCCACCTTACTGATCTGATAAGTCGCGATAGCATCCAGATCGTAGTCGCTGCCGAACTCGCTATCGTCGAAGTTCACTTGAAAGGAATAGGAGCTGCCGTCGCTGGCCGCGCTGGTCAGGAAGAAGTTGGTAATGGTCAAGGTATTGCTTGCGCCAATCACCACCTTGCCGAAAGGCACCAGCGTCACCGAACCGCCGGTCAAGGGCACGGTGATCTTGGGCAGGGGCGAAGAGAGCCCCACCGCGAAAGTGCGCACCGGCGCCAAGGTGGCGCCGCTGGGCGGACTGGTCGGCGTCACCAGGATGTTGGTGCGCGCATAATAAGCGGCCATCGCCGCGTAAAAGCTGCCCTGCCGCGTCGGCTCCTCCGGCGACAAGCCGCGGACATCGAAATTGGAGGCGGGCTTGCTGGTCGGCAAACCGTCGGCGGTGCCGCCGGACACCTCGCCTATCATCACGTTCTTACTACCGCTGCCAAACTGGTAGCCCCACAGCGTGTTGCCCAGCTGGCTGACGTTCATCCCGCTCAAGTCATTGCTGTAGGAAAAACCCCAGGGCGAGCCCGGCATCTGACTGTCGTAAGAGGTCAAAGCCTCGCTGATCACGGTGACAAAGGGCTTGGTGCACCAGGCCCTGCCGTTATAGGGGTTGGTCCAGCTGGTGATCTTGGGCAGGCCCAAAGTACTGGTATCGATCGAGGTGGTGCCGGTGATGAATTTGGGCCCGCTCTTGCCCGCCAGATAACGCAGGCCCTCGTAATACATGGTGGCCACCGGGTTGCCCCAGTTGCCGCTGCCGCTGGTGGAAGTGTCGTAGCTGGAGCTGGGCTTATTGATCCTGAGGCGGTCGATCGTATCGGCCGTACCTCCGGCCTTGAAAGTGCCGTCGCTGTTCAATTCGTCGCCGAACTTGCCGATGGCGTCGCGCAGCACCCCGCCCAACTGCGGCGAGTCATACGAGCCGGTCAACAAGCCAAACTCCATATTGCTGCTGATGCCGTATTTGTGCAGCAGACCGGTGGGCAGGTAATTGCTGCCGTACTGATTGCAGTTGCTCTCCAGCAAGCCCGCCACGCACACCCGCACTTGCATGGTCAAGGCGGTGAAGTTCTGAGACAGCTTGCCGTTGCTCTCGGTGCTGACCCAGTCCGTCATCACGTTCTTGGTGGGATCCATCGCCGCGATCCGCAGCACCGGCGTACCCGGATAGCTGCCGCTATCCATGTTCACCATGACGATGTTGCGGCCCGCCGACAGCATGCTGGCGATGGTGCTTGTGGAGGTGCCGGCGCCGTTTTCATACTTGGACACGCCTAGCGTGGTATCGACGTAGGAGGCCAAGGACACCGTTGGGCTGGTGGAAATGACGCTGCCGAAAGACTTGCCCCAGACATGAGCGTCCAGCGGGATGTTGGAGCGGATCAGCGTCGCGGGCGAAGCGCTGGCCCGCTTGCCGCCATACAGCGATTTGCGCAGCACATCGATGCGCGACATGGTGACGTAGTTGAGGAAGTCCCCGCTCCAGTGCGAGCCGTCGCAGGTTTTGTCGCTGGTCGTCGCATAGGGAATGAAAGCGCTGCTGGACGAGCTATAGGTGTAACACTTGAAGGAGTCGAAATAGCCGTAATAGTCGATGGACTTGGGCTTGTAGCCGATATCCGGCATCCCGACACCGTCCAGATCCGTATAGTCGTTGTAAGCCGCGACAAACAGATTATGGCTCTTGCCCATCACCAGCAGATTGATCGGGTTCACTTGCAAAGTGTTTTGCAATAAGGGCTGGGTCGGAATGGTCAACGCCCAGGCCAGGCTTCCCTGGGTCAGGGCCAAGATCAGACTCAAGCAACCTTGCATCAAGATGCGCGCCATCTTCCGTCTCCTTACTGCTCCACCCAGACGACGGATTCCAATTGCGTCTGAGTTGTGTTCAACAGGGTCTTGCGGCCGCCGTAGCCTGTCGCCCGCAACAGGTAATAATCTCGTCCCCCGCTGGTGCTGACATAGCTGATGGTATAGGTGGCGGATGCGGCCGAATTGGACACGGCGACAGTGCCGCTCGCCGTGGTGCCGCTTGCCGGCAGATTGTCGGCCGTGGCGATATAAGTCTCGGCCTGACGCATCGCCACTTCCGCCGCCATGAAGGCGATGGCCCGCTCGCGATTGTTGCCGCCCAGTTTTTCTTCCATCAGCGCCGAACGCACCGCCCCGAAACCGAGCATCGCCAGCACGGTCAGGAAGATCAGGGCCACCAGTAATGAAAACCCCTGCTGTTGCGCCTTGGCCGTCATGACAGATTGTTCCGCAAGAAGATGGAGGTCCGGAAGGTACGCGCCAGCTTGCCATTATTGGACACCCCGGCCGCCGGATAGGCGTTGCCATTGCAGTCGGTCACGGAGTAGCCGCTGGGCGCGGTGTACTGGGTCTCCGACTCCACCAGGATGCATACCCTCACCACATGCACTTTGGTCCAGTCTGCAACCGCCGCCGCCGTCGCATAACTCTCTGGAATATTATCCGGCGTCGTGCTGCTATCCACCCCATACGTCAGCACCAATTGCTTCACCCCGCTCAACACCGTGCTGGTGCTGCCCGCCGTGGTGCAAGTCATCACATCGCTGGCGGTGCGGGCAATTGCGAAACTATAAGCCGTCGACGCGCTGGCCACCGGACTGCCCTGGCAATCTATGATCTGATTATCGTTATTTCCGTAAAAGCGGTAGTTCAAAGTGCCGCTCGCCTCCAGCAACACCGTGCCCGCGCTCGTGAATGTCGTGCCGCTGGCGGGGAAATTGACGGCCAGGCCATTGGCCAGCTTGGTGGTGTCCACATAGCCGGCCTGACGCACTTGCTCCGATATCCAGCGGAGGGCGAAACGACCTTTCTCCTGCACCTCAGCCTGCGCCGCCTGGCTGCGAAACACGGTCTTATTGGAATAGAACACCTGGCCGACCAGCAGCACCACCATCAAGCCCAGTGTCAACGCCACCATCAGCTCGATCAAGGTCATGCCGCTATCATGGCGGCTGCGCATCACCAAGGTTTTCATCGGAATCGGTACTCGAAGGTCTGGGTTTGCATGGGAGTGGTGCCGCTCGCCGCTTTTTCCTGCCAGCTGACGCTGACCGAAACCTGACAGGCCGTACCCGTACCTGCTCCGGCCAAGCTGTAGCTACACGCGCTCAAGGTAGCCGCGGAGCTGCCGTCCGCCTTTTTCAGCAGAACCTGCACCGAGCCCGAACCCAGCAAACTATTGGCCGTGGATGAAAAGTAAGAAGTGTCTGTCGTCGCCATGGTCTGCGTGGCGGAACTGTTGGCGGTACAATCCGACGTCGCCACCCCGGAGGCGTAGCACCCCAGCGCGCCATTCAAATCCATCTGATTGCTGGCGGTATTCAGGGCGTAAACCTGATCGCCGGTCGCCGCCCTCACCCGCTCCGCCGCCTCCACCGCCAATTCCGAGGCCAGGCTGCGCATATAAGCGTCGTGCGAATCGCGGATGGATTTCAGCTGCATGCCGGCCATGGCCAGCATGCCCAGGGCCACCACCAGCACTGAGATCAGCACCTCCAGCAAGGAGAACCCAGCCTCCGCTCTTATCCGTGCGCGCATATCAATTCCCGCTGATCAAGCCGTACGGCGCCACCTGCACCGTACTGCTGGCCGTAGTGGTCTGGCTACGAAACTGAATCTGCAGCGTGGTGGTCAGCCGCGTGCCGCTGGCCGTCGCCCCCCTCGCCTCGCCGCTGGGCGCAAAACGAAAACCGGCCACCGTGCTCGAAGCGACAGCGGCGCCGCCAGGGTTATGCACCGACAGAATTTCGCTGCTGGAAGGCGCGCCGCTGCCGTCGAGATCGGCAAAAACCAGCCAACCCACCGACCAATTGCTGGCCGCATTGGAACAACTGCTGCCATCGGTCGACGCGCACACGCCCACCGGCACGCCGCGGCGAATCGCTTCGGCGCGGGCATTGGTCATGTCCGCCACCAAGGCGCGCGACAACGCCTGGTAACGATTGGTGTCGATGAATTGGTTAAACGCCGGCACCGCCAACGTCAGGCCAATTCCCACCACCGCAATGGTCACCAATAGCTCAACCATGGTGAAGCCACCCAACGTCGTTCGCCGGCCCATTCCATTCCCATTGCTTAAGCTGTTTTTTCAGGATTGTATAGAGAAGCGAACGCAGGCAAGCCTGACTGGACAAGCGGCAACTAAATCAAGACAGAAGGGAAAGACAAGGAGCAGAAACGGGAAAGGGATCGTCAGCCAGACGGCGATGCAATGCATAAAGCCCAGCTCGATTGAGCTGGGCTTTGCAATGGGGCGTCTGGCGG
>NZ_JBMDIQ010000080.1:0-485 GCF_057808735.1 Chromobacterium sp. FG89
TACGCTTCCTTCTCGCCGTCTTTATATATTCGGCTTCTTCAGTTTGTTAAAGATCGGGCGTTAAAAATACAACGCAAACACAATCAAGCTATCTTGCAAACTCGCTTGTGTTTGAGTTGTGGTGGAGGATGACGGGATCGAACCGACGACCCCCTGCTTGCAAAGCAGGTGCTCTCCCAACTGAGCTAATCCCCCTCTAAACCTGAAATACCACGTTGAAACGCGCCTCGTGTGCATCAGCACACTTCGCCGCCTTTCGCCTTGCCTTTCAGCTTTATTTGTGCGGCCGGATCACTCCGACAACAGAAATTCTGGTGGGTCTGGTTGGACTCGAACCAACGACCCCCGCCTTATCAAGACGGTGCTCTAACCAGCTGAGCTACAAACCCATTTCTTGTTCAGCCATCGCTGGCTGACGCCCTTAACTACAAATAACCGATAGGCTGTAAGTACTCGATCAACAACCTTCTCTAGAAAGGAGGTGA
>NZ_JBMDIQ010000081.1:0-482 GCF_057808735.1 Chromobacterium sp. FG89
TCCAGCAGCTTGCGGAACATTTCCACGCCGGTGCAAGTAGTCTTCGCGGTAGCCTTCAGGCCCACGATTTCCAGTTCTTCGCCGACTTTAACAATGCCGCGCTCTACGCGACCGGTTACCACGGTGCCGCGGCCGGAGATCGAGAACACGTCTTCGATCGGCAGCAGGAACGGCTTGTCGATGGCGCGTTCCGGAGTCGGGATGTAGGAATCCAGAGCAGCAGCCAGCTTGAAGATGGCCGGTTCGCCGTATTCGGACTGGTCGCCTTCCAGCGCCAGACGAGCGGAGCCGATCACCACCGGGGTGTCGTCGCCCGGGAAGTCGTAGGAAGACAGCAGATCGCGAACTTCCATTTCAACCAGTTCCAGCAGCTCAGCGTCGTCCACCAGGTCGGCCTTGTTCAGGAACACGATGATGTACGGAACGCCAACCTGACGGGACAGCAGGATGTGTTCGCGGGTTTGCGGCATCGGACCGTCAGC
>NZ_JBMDIQ010000082.1:0-480 GCF_057808735.1 Chromobacterium sp. FG89
GCGGCGGTTCGGTGCGCGGCCTGGCCGCCGGCCAGTGGTTCCGCCTGGACGACCACCCGGCCCACGACGGCGACAGCAGCGAACAGCGCGAATTCGTCGTCACCCGCCAAACCCTGAGCGCGCGCAACAACCTGCCGGCGGATCTCAAAGCTTTCCAGGATGGCAAGGAAGCGCAACCGTTCCGCGCCGACTTCGACGCCCAGCGTCGCGGCGTGCCGCTGACCCCGGCCTACGCCCACACCGAACTGGCCAAACCCAAATCCCGCGGCGTGCAGACCGCCACCGTGGTCGGCCCCCAAGGTGAAGAAGTCCACACCGACCAGCATGGCCGCATCAAGGTGCAGTTCCACTGGCAGCGGCCGGACGAACACCCGAGCATCGGTGCCAACCTCGACGACAAATCCTCCTGCTGGCTGCGCGTGGTGATGCCCAGCGCCGGCGCCGGCTGGGGCCACCAATTCATCCCGCGCATCGGCCAGG
>NZ_JBMDIQ010000083.1:0-479 GCF_057808735.1 Chromobacterium sp. FG89
TTATGCGACCTCTCGAAAATCAGATTATTCGAGAAGTCTTATCTGGGAAATGGATCAAAAGTTTAGGCAAACCGTGAAAAAAATGAGCTTCGGATAGAGAAACGGGAAACAAGAACTCTGCGGCCTCACCCCTCCCTGCTTGCAGATTCCGCATGATCATGCACATCAAGCCCTGGCTTACCCCCACTCTTCCACTAAAGCTTTATACCTAGGTTCTTAAGCTTTAATGTCACCCTCCACAAGAAGGCATAGCAGGACAATAACATCGCGTAGCGTGTATGCTTGGCAGACTACCATGTTGGCGCAGTACGACAACCCCAGCCTCCCCAATGGCGGCCCTGTAAAAAAACTTTCAAAAACGATTGACACTCAAAAAGTGAATCTATAGTATTCCGCTTCTCGCAAGACACAACGTCTAGCGAGACAGCGCACCCGTAGCTCAGTTGGATAGAGTATCTGGCTACGAACCAGAGGGTCGG
>NZ_JBMDIQ010000084.1:0-464 GCF_057808735.1 Chromobacterium sp. FG89
AACCAATCCTTCACCGTCACGCTGTCCTGGCCGTTGATGTGGCGGAACACCATGTCGTTGCCGCTGCGCAGCACCTGGATATCGCTTTCCTTGATATCCGCGCCGAACACCAGTTCATCCCGGTACGAATCTTCCGCGCTGACGCGGTAGGCCCGATCGATGATCACGTCCTGACCGTCGCCCAGATTGAACAGATAGATGTCGCGGCCGTAACCGCCGGTCAGCGTGTCGTTGCCGATGCCGCCTTCCAACGTGTTGTTCCAGCTGCTCCACGCCACTGTCAGCTGATCGTTGCCGGCGCCGCCGCGCAGCGTATCGCGCTCTTCGCGCCATGAGCCGCCTTCGTTACCGCCAATGATCACGTCGTCGCCGTCGCCGCCTTCCAGCAGGTCGGTGCCGTTGCCGCCGTACAGCGTATCCTTGCCGGCGCCGCCGCGCAGCGTGTCGTTGCCTTCTTCGCCGAA
>NZ_JBMDIQ010000085.1:0-454 GCF_057808735.1 Chromobacterium sp. FG89
GCGCCCTTCGTCGGCCTGTTCGGCACGGTATGGGGCATTTACCACGCGCTGACCGCGATCGGCATGTCCGGCCAGGCGTCCATCGACAAAGTGGCGGGCCCGGTGGGCGAGGCGCTGATCATGACCGCGATCGGTCTGGGCGTGGCGGTGCCGGCGGTGCTGGGATACAACTGGCTGGTGCGTCGCAACAAGCTGGTGCTGGACATGGTGCGCGTGGTGGCCGGCCGCCTGCACGCCAGCCTGCTGAACGCGCGCTGAGGCGACGACGATGAAGGGGCGCAACGCAAGATTCGGCCAAGGCCACGGCAAGGGCGACGAAGACGCGGTGATGTCCGCGATCAACACCACGCCGCTGGTGGACGTGATGCTGGTGCTGCTGATCATCTTCCTGATCACGGTGCCGGTGGTGACGCAGACGGTGAAGATGGCCTTGCCGAAGGAAAGCAATATCCCG
>NZ_JBMDIQ010000086.1:0-447 GCF_057808735.1 Chromobacterium sp. FG89
AAGGGTATTTGCCGACACGCCTCAACCGCCCCGCCGAACCATGAAAAACGGGCCGGCGAAACGCCGGCCCGTCATGGCTTGCTATACCTATTTATATAGAAGCGCTCCGGAGAGGTCAGTCCTCGCTACGGCGCTTGCTATTACTCCTGCGCGCCGCCGGCCTGCGTTGACGCGAGGCGGGAGACGCCTCTCCCACCGGCGACTTGCCGGCAAGCGATTGACCCGCTGGAGGCGTTGCAGCCTCGGACGCAGGCGTCGCTGTCGTAGGCGCCGGCTTGGCCGCCGCAGGCGCAGCACTAACAGTTTTGGGAGCCGCCGGTTTGCTTGCTGCTGGTTTGCTTGCTGCTGGCTTGCTTGCTGCTGGCTTGCTTGCTGCCGGCTTGCTTGCTGCCGGCTTGCTTGCTACTGGCTTGCTTGCTACTGGCTTGCTTGCTACTGGCTTGCTTG
>NZ_JBMDIQ010000087.1:0-434 GCF_057808735.1 Chromobacterium sp. FG89
CCTGCTGATCAACACCGTCCCGCTGCGCCTGCGGCTGCAGCCCGAGGAAACCCTGGCCGCCCTGCTGCAACGCCTGCAGGCCCAACAGGCCGCGCTGATCGAGCACCAGCACCTCAGCCTCGCCGAGATCCAGCAAGCGGCGGGAAGAACGGAGCTGTTCGACACCCTGCTGGTTTTCGAAAGCTATCCGGCGCTGCCCGGCGCGGCCGACGGCGAGGTGGCCGACGGCCTGGCCTTGATTCCGCTCGGCGGCGATGGCGCCGACACCTCGCACTACCCGCTCAGCCTGTGCGCCGTCCCCGGACCCGAACTCGAGCTGCGCTTCGGCTACCGGCCCGATCTCTTCTCCGCCGACGCCGTAGACGGCATCGCCCGGCAATTGCTGGAACTGCTGCGCCTGATCGCCGAACAGCCCGAGCTGCCGCTCGCCCGCA
>NZ_JBMDIQ010000088.1:0-412 GCF_057808735.1 Chromobacterium sp. FG89
GAATCTTTGATTCGCTCAGTGATAGGGAATTTGGCCGAGTTGTTCCCCTTCCTGCCCGCCGGGCAGCCCCGGTAATGAAAATCATCATCCGCGCAGCGGATTCAAAACCCACCCACCTAGCCAAAGCAACCGCCCCACCTTGACCCCACCCGCCCCCTCGGCAACAATCCCCACGTTGCCGCCCACACGCGGCACACGGGATTGGCGTCCCGTCGCTAGCATTACCCCCAGGCCTACGCAGCGTGCTGCGTGGGCTGCTTTGCCATGGCAGTGCCATTCGGCAGGTGCGTGGGAGGAGAGTACCATGCACTCGCCGGTTTAATGCTAGCCCGGTACGCCAATCCGCTCACGCGCCTGCCAATACCTCAGCCTTCCCCGGCAGGTGGTTTATCTTGTGTCACAGCAGGAGAAA
>NZ_JBMDIQ010000089.1:0-404 GCF_057808735.1 Chromobacterium sp. FG89
TTTGCCCTTTATCAGCGTTGCTGACGCTGGCCGCCGTCAGTTGCAAATCCTTGCCGGCCTGGATCAGGCCCGCACCGTTCTCCAACTGCCCAGCCGTCAGCTTGAACTGGCCATCGCTGCCGAGCAGGCCATCATTGCGCAACACCTCGCTGACGCTGAGGTTCAGGTTTTGCGAACCAATCAGGCTGCCCTTGGCGTTGTTCAGCTGACTCAGTTGAGCATCCAACTGTTGCTGGGCAAACACTTCCCCGCCCTGATTGCTGAGCGTATCCGCCTTCAGGTTCAGGTCTTTGGCGACGATGTGGCCGCCGTCGTTGTTCAGACTGGCTTGCTTCTCCAGCTTCAACTCGCCGGCCGACTGCAGCGTGCCGCCGTGGTTGTCGATGTCGGCGGCCTTGATGTCC
>NZ_JBMDIQ010000009.1:0-183307 GCF_057808735.1 Chromobacterium sp. FG89
CTGCCTGCGTCGGCGCGCCTTGGCTCAGGTGCGCTGCGCGGTTTTGTTAGCGGCTCTTAGAACGTGTTTACGATCTCGCGAGCCAAGGCGAGACAAGGCGTTGCGGCTGAGAAAGCGGAATGTAAAAGCGGTACATGAGTATTTCGAAGGCGTACTCACCGTGCCACGTCTCACGACGCGCAGCAGATCGTAAACAGGTTCTTATTGTGCCGGCGTCACTCGCACCTTGATGCTGCGCTCCAGCTGCACATTGCTGCGGCTGACGCCGATGAGCACGGTTTCCTGGCCGCTTTGGTCGCGGCCTATGCCGCCCACGGTCAGCCATTCGCCCACCGCGCCTTCCACGGTGGTGGCCAATTTGGCGCTGTCCAGGTTCTGGCCGTTGAAGGCTTGCTGGCTGGCGGCCAGTTCCAGCGTCACCCGCTGGCCGTGCAGCCGCGGCCGGGCGTAGAAACCGGTGACGGCGTCCTGGTAGCGCACGCCCACCACCGGCCGGCCGTCAGGGCCGAACATCAGCCAGGGCAGCGGCCGGCTGCTGCCTATCTCGATGAAGCCGGTCTTGCCGTCCAGCATGCGCAGCGCCTGACTGGCTTGCAGCCGGGTGTTGGACTGGCTGGCGCCGCCGGCGATCACCACCTGGCTGCCGGGGCGCACCGTCATCGGCTTGCCGGTGCTGATGCTGTAGCCGCCGCCCTGTACCTGGCCGCCCAATTGCACCGCGGATTTGCTTTCTCGGCTGACGCCGTCCTGGGCCACTTCCACCAGCAGGGACGAGGATTTGACGTCCAGCTGGCGGATCAGCCGGCGCAGCTCGGCGCTGCGGCCGGGCGGGGCGTCCAGGATCAGCTGGTTGCCCAGCGCGCCCAGTTTTTCGCCGTCGCGCAGTTGCGGCCGCAAGGCGGCGGCCACTTCGTCGCCGTCGCGCCAGTTGAGGGTGATGACGTCGGCGGCGTTGGCCGCGGCGGCGAGGCCGAGCAAAGCGGCTGCGATCAGGGTTGTCTTGCTAGATTTCATGTCACAAATCCTTGCCGGAGCGCCAGATGGCCCATACCAGCCACACGCTGTTGAACATGGCCAGCATGAAGCCGACGAAGCCGAAGAAGGGCAGACCGAACAGCTTGGGCCCGGCGTTGACGGTCATCACGATGGAGGAGCCGATGATCAGACAGCCGGTGACGATGCCCATGGTCAGCCGGTTGGTGCTGCGGTCCAATTGACGGCCGAAGCTGTCCAGCCGCTGCAGGTCCAGATTGACGCGGAACTTGCCGTGGCGCATGTCCTTGCCCATGCGCATCAGGTCGCGCGGCAGGCTGGAGAGCATGGCCAGCGCTTCGCCCAGCGAATGGCGGCCGCGTTTGAGCAGGGCCGCCGGGTGGTAGCGGGCGATGGAGAGCTCGCGCACAAAGGGGGTGATGTGGGCGATGAGCTGGAAATCCGGGTCCAGCTGGCGGCCCAGGCCTTCCAGGGTGATCAGCGCCTTGAACAACATGGCCATGTCCGGCGGCAGCAGGATGGAGTGGTCGCGGATCAGCGCCATGATGTCGGCGATCAGCTGGCTGATGTTAATGCCCTTGAGCGGCACGTGTTCGTACTGGAACAGAAATTCGCCCACGTCGTGGGCGAACTGGCGTTCGTTGACCGGGGTGTTGCCGGTCCATTCGATCAGCACGTCGATGATGCCGGCTTCGTCGCGGTTGGCCACGGCAGCGAGCAGATCGACGATTTCATCGCGGCGGCCATGGCTGATGCGGCCCACCATGCCGAAGTCGATGAAGGCGATGCGGTGTTCGGGCAGGAAGAAGACGTTGCCCGGATGCGGGTCCGCGTGGAAGAAGCCGTGGATCAGAATCATCTTCAGCACCGCGTCCGCGCCGCGCTGGGCCAGCAGCACCGGGTCCAGGCCGCTGTCGGCCAGTTGTTCCAGCCGGGCGGCCGGCACGCCGGCGATGTAGTCTTGCACGTTGACGGCGGCGTTGGTGTAGTCCCAGTAGACCTTGGGTACCTGGACTTCCGGATCGTCGGCGAAGTCGCGGGCGAAGCGTTCTGAATTGCGGGCTTCCACCGCCAGGTCCATTTCCCGCTTCAGCGAGCGGGCGAACTGGCCGACGATTTCCACCGGCTGAAAGCGGCGCACGTCGGGAAACTCCAGTTCCAGCAGGCCGGCCAGGTGGTTGAGGATGCGCAGGTCCGCTTCCACCTTGTCCACAATGCCGGGGCGGCGCAGTTTCACCGCCACGTCGCTGCCGTCGTGCAGGGTGGCGCGGTGCACCTGGGCGATGGAGGCGGAGCCTATGGGGTTGAAGTCGAAGTGGGCGAACACGTTTTCAGGCTCGTCGCCCAGCGCGGCCTTGACCAGGCGGCGCACCGCTTCCGGACGCACCGGCGGCACCCTGTTCTGCAGTTTTTCAAATTCGGCGATCCAGTCCGGCGGGAACACGTCCACGCGGGTGGAGAGAATCTGGCCCAGCTTGATGAAGGTGGGGCCCAGTTCTTCAAAGGCCAGGCGCACGCGCACCGGGGTGGGCGGGCGGTTTTCCGCCTCCGGCAGGTTGAGGTTCAGCCATTGGCCGGCCTTTTCCACCGCGCGCGGTAATTTTAGCCTTTGGGCGAATTCGCCCAGGCCGTGACGGATCAGAATGCCGCTGATTTCCTTCAGTCGCGGCAGGTCGCGCATGGCGATCAGGGTTTCTCTCAGCATCGGTTCTGCCTTGTGGGCATTGGGTTTTCGCTCAAAAACAAAGGCTTGCCGTCCGGGCGCGCCGGCGCCGTCCCGCCGCGCGGTTTCGCCGCCGGCCATGCCAGTGCGATGGATTGTACGCCATTAGTGCCGGCTGTCTCGTCCAAGGTTCAAGCGGGCCGGCCCAAAGCGCTGGAAACGGCCTGCCTGCGGCTTTACACTACCGCCCCCGTCCGATAGAGTTCGGCCTATGAAATTGCAACTCCGCTTAATGACTCTGGTGCTGGCGGGCTTTATGGTATTCGCTGAAGCGGCGCCGGAAAAGGCCCCTCCGGAAGGGCGCCCCGCGGCGGAAGCTAGCGCGCAGTCTGGCCAGGACGACCCCATCTCGAAATTCTCCTCCCCCGCGGAAGACGCGGTGGGGGATTTGTTGTTGCAAGCCATGAGCCTATTGGGCGTGGCCTATCGTTTCGGCGGCAACTCGCCGGAAAACGGCCTGGATTGCAGCGGCTTTATCCGCTATGTGTTTCAAAAGTCCTTGAAAGTGAATCTGCCGCGCACTTCCGCTGAAATGGCTCGCGTTGGGAAATCCATCAACCGCAGCGAACTCGTGCCCGGCGATCTGGTCTTTTTCAATACCCGCGGCTTCAGTTATTCCCATGTCGGCATGTATATGGGTAACGGCAAATTCATCCACGCGCCGCGCACCGGCAAGAATATCGAAGTGGCCAATATCAACCAGAGTTACTGGAACGGCCGCTTCAACGGCGCGCGACGGGTGAACCGCAGCACGGCGGCGCAGGCGGCGGACACTTCCGACGATCTGACCGTGGCGACGCCGACGCGCAAGGCCGCGGCGGTAAGCGCTCCGGCGGCGAAGTGCCGCAAGGGCAAGAAGTGCAAACCGGAGGTCTCCGCCAAGAAGGGCGGCAAGGCCGAAGCCAAGAAGTCCGGCAAGAGCGGCGGCAAAGCCGCGGCCAAGAAGGGCGGCAAGGCGGCCGGCGGCGCCAAGAAAAAAGCCAAGCGTTGATTGGCGGCTTAAGCTGATAAGGATGCAGGAACAACATTGCCCGCGTTGCGGGCAATGTGCTTTGGAGCGAAACGATGGCATTGAAAGTGGACATACCGGTGTGGAAAGACCCGCAAGGCAATGTGGTGGCCTGCGTGGAGAAGCTGAAAGTGATGCAGGAAAACCTGGAGGAGCTGGCCCAATTGGCGCAGGACGCCTTGGAGGACGCGGTGCTGATGGGCTGCGACGAAGGCCAGGTCAAGGATTTCCTGGTGCAGGTGATGCAAAGCCTGCACAACCCTTATCAAGGGCGCTGAGCGCCGTTTTCATCCACCCCCTCGGGCTACGCGCGGCGAGCCCGCGACTCGCTCCGGAAAGGAGCTTTTTTGATGCAGTGGCCTTTTGAAGCCTTTATCGGCCTGCGTTATCTGCGGGCCAAGCGCCGCAACGGTTTCATTTCCTTCATTTCCCTGATTTCCATCGTCGGCATCGCCCTGGGCGTGGCCGCGCTGATCATCGTGCTGTCGGTGATGAACGGCTTCCAGAAGGAAATCCGCGGCCGCATTCTGAGCGTGGCCTCGCATCTGGAGGTGAGCACTTACGACGGCCGGCTGGATCATTGGCGGCAGGTGGCCCAGCTGGGCGGCGCGCAGCCGCATGTGCTGGCCGGCGCGCCCTTCGTCAACAGCCAGGGCCTGTTTACCGCTTACGGCAATGTGCGCGGCGGCCTGGTGCGAGGCATCGAGCCGGCGCTGGAGGACAAGGTGGTGGACGTGGGCCAGCACATGGTGACCGGCAAGCTGGAGAATTTGCGCCCCGGCGAGTTCGGCGTGGCGCTGGGCGCGGAGCTGGCGCGCCAGCTCAATGTGGGCCTGGGCGACAAGGTGATGCTCTTCGTGCCGCAGGGCATGATCACGCCGGCGGGCATGTTGCCGCGTTCCAAGCAGTTCACCGTGGTGGGCATCTTCAAGGTGGACATGTTCGAGTTCGACTCCTCCTTGGCGATGGTGAACCTGCGCGACGCCCAGGTGTTGTCGCGGATGGGGGACAGCGTCAGCGGCGTGCGCTTCAAGCTGGACGATCCGATGCTGGCGCCCGCGGTGAAGCAGGCGCTGCGCGCCAAGCTGCCGCAAAACCTGGTGACGGACTGGACCGACACCAATTCCAATTACTTCCGCGCGGTGCAGATCGAAAAAAGGATGATGACCATCATCCTGACGCTGATCGTGGCGGTGGCGGCGTTCAATCTGGTGTCCACGCTGGTGATGGTGGTGACGGACAAGCAGGCGGACATCGCCATTTTGCGCACCCTGGGCGCGTCGCCGGCCAGCATCATGAAAGTCTTCATGATTCAGGGTTCGGTGGCCGGGGTGCTGGGCACCTTGTCCGGCGTGGCCTCGGGCGTGTTGATCGCCTTGAACCTGGACGTGATCGTGCCGCTGATCGAACGCGTCATCGGCAGCAAGATTTTGTCCAGCGAGGTGTATATGATCGACTACCTGCCGTCCGACGTGCAGTGGGGCGATGTGTCCACCATCACCCTGATTTCCCTGCTGCTGGCCTTGTTCGCCACGCTGTACCCCAGCTGGCGCGCGGCGCGCACGCAACCGGCGGAGGCCTTGCGCTATGAGTAATGTGTTGTCGTGCCAAGGGCTGGGCAAGTCCTATAACGAAGGCAAGCTGCAGCTGACGGTGTTGTCCGATGTCAGCCTGACGGTGGAGAAGGGCGCCAGCCTGGCCATCGTCGGCGCGTCCGGCTCCGGCAAGAGCACGCTGCTGCACCTCTTGGGCGGGCTGGACACGCCCAGCCAGGGCCGCGTGGAGGTGTTGGGGCGGGATCTGGCGACGATGTCCGAGTCGGAGCGCGGCCGGATGCGCAACGCCTCCTTGGGCTTTGTCTATCAGTTCCATCATCTGCTGCCGGAATTCAGCGCGCTGGAAAACGCGATGATGCCGCTGCTGATCCGCCGCATGCCGCGCAAGCAGGCCGAGCGGGAGGCCGGCGAGATGCTGGGCCGAGTGGGCCTGGGCCAGCGCTTGCAGCACAAACCGGGCGAACTGTCCGGCGGCGAGCGTCAGCGGGCGGCGATTGCGCGCGCGCTGGTGACCCGGCCCGCCTGCCTGCTGGCGGATGAGCCCACCGGCAATCTGGACGTGCACACCGCCAAGCAGGTCTTCGATCTGATGCTGGAGCTGAACCGCACGCTGGGCACCAGCCTGATCATCGTCACCCACGATCTGGAGCTGGCGGCGCGCACTCAGCGCACGCTGCGGCTGAACGAGGGCCGGCTGATGGATATGGAGCAGGAGCGCGCGGCCGCCGGCCAGGCGCTTTGATGTTTAGAAACCGGTTCACGCTCCGTCGCAAGGCGAGCGGCGCGTCGGTCCGCCCTTGGCGGCGGCCCCGCTTCTGCTCGCTAGACTTTGAGCCGGTGCTTTGAAAACCGAGCAAACCAACTCTGGGAGAAACCACATTGCTGTTCAAGCGTGAAGAAATCGACTTCGATGCCTTGCTGGATATTTTGCAAACCCCGTCCGGCCTGATGGAGTCGGCGATAGGCGTCTTGTGCGTGTTCATCGCTTTCTATCTGGCCCGTTTCGCCTTCAAACAGTTTTTCGATCACAATCCGGAGCGCTATGAGCGCTTCTTGCCCTATGTGGGCTTCCGTCTGGTGTTGCCGGTGGCGGCGCAAGCGCTGGTGATGCTGTCCCGCTCCGCCTGGGTGCATCTGCTGCACGAGCGCGCGATGGTGCTGCACTTGCTGAGCGCGATGCTGTTCTGGCTGACCCTGATCCGGCTGTGCTGCGCGGTGGTGCGTCAGGCGCTGCCCAAGGGACGTTTCGAACGCCATACCGAGCATTTCCTGGCCACGGTGCTGTGGCTGGGCTTTGTCAGCTGGGCAATCGGCTTCGACATGGTGGTGATCGAGTGGCTGGAGTCGATGTCGTTCTCGGTGGGCAAGACTCGTTTGAATATGCTGACCATACTCAACGGTCTGTTGTGGGTGTCCATCATCGTGATGGTGGCCTTGTGGGTCAGCCGTCTGATCGAATCCCGCTTGCTGAATCTAAAGCAGTTGGACCCCAGCCTGCGCATCGTCATGGCCAAACTGACCCGCACGATATTGCTGGTTTTGGTGGTGCTGATCGCGCTGCCGGTGGTGGGCATCGATCTGACCGTGCTGTCGATGTTCGCCAGTGCGATGGTGTTCGGCTTGAGCTTCGGCATGCAGAAGATCGCCAGCAACTTCGTGTCCGGCTTCATCATTCTGCTGGACCACTCCATCCGCATCGGCGACCGGCTGATGGTGGAGAACCGCGTCGGCTACGTGACCAAGATGACTTCCCGCTACGTGGTGCTCAAGGGCGCGGACGGCACCGAGGCGCTGATTCCCAATGATGTACTGATGACCAATACCGTGGTCAACCAGTCCTATTCCGACAAGAGCATGTGGACCAGCTTGCCGGTGTCCGTGGCTTATGGCACGGATCTGGACAAGGCGCTGGCGCTGCTGCAACAGGCGGCGAGCACACAGCAGCGGATTGTGCAGGACCCGGCGCCGCGCGGCTTCGTCACCTTGTTTGCCGACAGCAGCATCAATCTGGAGCTGGGCTTTTGGGTGGCGGACCCGGAAAACGGTTTCATGGGCTTGAAATCCGATCTGAATATGGCAATCTGGCGGCTGTTCCAGCAACATGGCATACAAATGCCGTTCCCGCAGCGGGAAATCCGCATTCTCAACGATAAGCCGCAAGACTAAGGCAGGGGAGACGCCGCCATGGCAGGCAAACGCTTGGCAATCATAGACGACGACGCCGCGGTGCGGGAGTCGCTGGTATGGCTGCTGGACGGCCAGGGTTATCTGGCCAGCGGCTTCGACAGCGCGGAGGAGTTTCTGGCCTGCCCGGACGGCGGCGACTTCAACGGCATCATCCTGGACCTGCGCTTGTCCGGCATGAGCGGCATCATGCTGCTGGAAAAACTGGCCGGCTGGCCTTACTGTCCGCCGGTGATCATGCTCACCGCCCACGGCGACGTGCCGCACGCGGTGGCGGCGCTGAAGCTGGGCGCGTTGGATTTCATGGAAAAGCCTTTCGACGACGAGCGCTTGCTGGAGCGGGCCGAGGCCGCGGTGCTGCGCGACGAGCAGAACCGCCTGCTGCACGGCCGCCGCAGCAAGGTGTCCGCCGCGCTGTCCTTGCTGACGGACCGCGAACGCGAAGTGATGCAGCTGATCCTCACCGGCAAGCTCAACAAGCAGATCGCCGAGGAACTGACCATCAGCATGAAAACGGTGGAAGTGCACCGCGCCCGCGTGTTCGACAAGATGGGCGTCAAATCCGCGGTGGAGCTGGCCGGCCTGCTGGCCAGCCAGAGCCCGGCCAACGGAGGCAAGCGCTGATGGGCGACAAACAACCGGTGTCGGTGCTGGTGGTGATTCACACCGCGGACGGCCAGGCGCTGTTGATCGAACGCGCCGACAAGCCCGGCTACTGGCAATCCGTGACCGGCAGCCGCGAAGGTGAGGAAGCCTTGCGCGACACCGCGTTGCGTGAACTGGCCGAGGAAACCGGCCTGATCCTGGCGCGCGACGACGCCCGGCTCAGCGACTGGGGCCTGGTCAACCGCTACGAAATCTATCCGCATTGGCGCCACCGTTATCCGGACGGCGTCACCCACAACGACGAGCATGTGTTCGGCCTGTGCCTGGAGCGGCCGCAGACGGTGACGCTGGCGCCGCGCGAGCATCTGGCCCAGCTCTGGCTGCCGTGGGACGCGGCCGCCGACAAGGTGTTTTCGCCGTCCAACGCCGAGGCGCTGCGGCTGTTGCCGCACAGGCTGGCGCCGGCGCCGGCGCGGCCATGAAGCCGCTGATCTGGCTGGCCGAGGACGAGGCCGGCATCGCCGACACCCTGATTTACACGCTGGAGACGGACGGCTTCGACGTCGAGTGGTTCGAGCGCGGCCTGCCACTGCTGGAGCGGCTGGAGCGGGCCGTCCCGGCGCTGTGCATCCTGGACGTGGGCCTGCCGGACATCAACGGTTTCGACCTGTGCCGCCGCTTGCGCGAGCGCGCCGATGTGCCGCTGATGTTCCTGACCGCGCGCAGCGAGGAAATGGACCGCATCATCGGCCTGGAGATCGGCGCCGACGACTATGTGGCCAAGCCGTTTTCGCCACGCGAGGTCAGCGCCCGCGCGCGCACCATCCTGCGGCGCTACGCCAAGGGCCAGGCGCCGGCCGCCGCGCCGGCGCCCGCCGGTTTCGAACTGGACGAGGCGCGCGCCTGCGTCCATTTTGCCGGCCGCAAGCTGAACCTGACCCGCTACGAATACCTGCTGCTGAAAACCCTGCTGGCGGAGCCGGGCCGGGTGTTTTCGCGCCAGCAGCTGATGGAGCGGGTGTGGCGCGACGCCGAGGACAGCTTCGACCGCACCGTGGACACCCACGTCAAGACCCTGCGTGCCAAGCTGCGCGACATCGACCCCGACGCCCAGCCCATCCAGACCCATCGCGGCCTGGGTTACAGCCTGGGCGAGTGAGATGCGCTTCGGCCTGCGGCTGTTCCTCGGCTATTTCCTGATCGTGGCGGTGGCCGGCTGGTTCGTGCTGGCCATTTTCACCCAGGAAGTGAAGCCGGGCGTGCGGCGCGCCACCGAGGGCACGCTGGTGGACAGCGCCAATGTGCTGGCCGGCATCGCCGCCGCCGACCTGGCCGACGGCGACATCGCCAAGGGACGCTTGGCCCGCGCTTTCCGCGACAAGGCGCGGCCGCCCATCGCCGCCAATATTTCCGGCATCGTCAAAAACAATATGGAGTTCCGCGTCTACGTCACCGACGCGCGCGGCGTGGTGATTTTCGACTCCAGCGGCCGCGATCTGGGGCGGGACTACTCGCGCTGGAACGACGTCTACCGCACGCTGCGCGGCGAATACGGCGCGCGCAGCACCCGCAGCAGGCCGGACGACGAAAACAGCAGCGTGATGCACGTGGCCGCCCCGGTGCGGCTGGACGGTCGCATCGTCGGCTCGCTGACCGTGTCCAAGCCCAATGTGACGATGGAGCCGGTGATCCGCCGCAGCGAGCGCAAGATCATGCTGGCCGGCGGCGCGCTGCTGGGCGCGGCCTTGCTGATAGGCGCGGTGATGGTGTGGTGGATCAACCGCTCCATCCGCCGGCTGGTGGGCTACGCCGAGGCGGTGGCGGCCGGCCAGCCGGCCAATGTGCCGCGGCTGGGCAGCCCGGAACTGGACAGCCTGGGCCTGGCGGTGGAGGCAATGCGGCGCAAGCTGGAGGGCAAGGCCTATGTGGAAGGCTATGTACACACGCTGAGCCATGAATTGAAAAGCCCGCTGGCGGCGATACGGGGCGCCGGCGAACTGCTGCGGGAAGACCCGCCGCCGGACACGCGCCGCCGCTTCGTCGACAACATCCTGGCGCAGAGCCTGCGCATGCAGCAGTTGATCGAAAGGCTGTTGTGGCAGGCGCGGGTGGAGTCGCGGCTGCGGCCGGACGCCCAGCCGCTGGACTGGCCGGCCTTGATCGCGGAAACCGTGGACGGCAAGGCGCTGGCCGCCGCCGGGCGCGGCGTGAGCTTGGTTTGCCGGCTGGCGCCGGCCCGGCTGAACGCGGACCGCCTGCTGCTGGCGCAGGCGCTGTCCAATCTATTGGACAACGCGCTGGAGTTCAGCCCGCCGGGCGGCGTCATCGAATTGAGCGGCGCGCCGGAAGAGGGCGGCTATCTGCTCCGCGTGCGCGACCACGGGCCGGGCGTGCCGGATTACGCGCTGGAACGGGTGTTCGAGCGCTTTTATTCTCTGCCGCGGCCGGACAGCGACAAGAGCACCGGCCTGGGCCTGAGCCTGGTGCGCGAAGTAGCCCAGCTGCACGGCGGCCGCGCCGAACTGGCCAACCACGCCGACGGCGGCGCCGAGGCGCGGCTGTGGCTGCCGGCGGGCTGAGCCCGCTTCAATAGCGAGCGGCTTCGGCCAACTTCACCGAGACTTCACACGGGCTCATTCCCGCTTCATCGCCTGGATTTAGGCTGTCTCCCGTCATGCAACCAGGAGACAAGCGATGAAGAAAAACCCCTTATTGACCAAGATACTGATCCTGCTGGCGCTGTCCTTGGCGCTGCTGGTGCCGGTGAGCGCGATCAGCAATCTGATTTCCGAGCGCAAGCACTACCAGGAAGAGGCGGTGGAAAAAGTGGTGGCCAGCACCAGCGGCGAGCAAACCGTGATCGGCCCGGTGCTGGTGATCCCCTATGTGGAAACCGTGGAGGAAAAACAGAACGGCAAGACGCAAAGCGTCAAGCACGAACTGGAACGCTATGTGTTGCCGCGCCAGCTGGCGGTGGACGGCAAACTCAAGGTCAGCCCGCGTTCGCTGGGCATTTATCAGGCGCTGATCTTCGGCAGCGAGGCCGGTTTCAGCGGCCATTTCGAGATCCCGCCGCAGCCTGAGCTGCTCAAACCGTCGATTCAGCTGAAAACCCCCTATCTGGCGGTGGGCATCAGCGATCCGCGCGGCATCGGCAAAGTGCCGCAGCTGAGCGCCGGCGGCAAGCCGCATCCGTTCGCGGCCGGTGCCGGCCTGCCGCGGATGAGCGAGGGCATACACGCGCCGCTGCCGCAGTTGCTGGACTTCGCCAAGCCGCAGACGCTGCCGTTCGCCTTCCAACTCAATTTGCAGGGCACGCGCAGCATCAGCTATGTGCCGGTGGGCGAGAGCAGCACGCTGAGCCTGACGTCCAACTGGCCGCACCCCAGCTTCATCGGCAACTTCCTGCCGGTGCAACGCAGCGTGGACGCCAAGGGCTTCAAGGCGCAATGGGAGAGCAGCTGGTTCGCCAATAATCTGAACGACCGTTTCCAGCAGGCCGCCTTCAGCGACGGCAAATCCGGCCTGAGCGCCTTGCCGTCCTTCAGCACCGGCCTGGTGCAGCCGGTGGACCAGTACCAGCAGAACGAACGCTCGGTCAAATACGCGGTGCTGTTCATCGGTCTGACCTTCTTGTCCTTCTTCCTGCTGGAAACGCTGCGCAGCCTGCGCGTGCATCCCATCCAGTACGTGCTGGTGGGCATGGCGCTGGTGATGTTTTTCCTGATTCTGCTGGCCTTGTCCGAACACCTGGGCTTCGGGCCGGCCTATCTGTTGGCGGCGACGGCCTGCGTCGGACAGATAGGCTTTTACGTCAGCCACATCCTGGGCGGCTGGAAACGAGGCCTTGGTTTCGCCGGACTGATCAGCCTGTTGTACGCGGTGCTGTACGGTCTCTTGCAGTCCGAAGACAACGCCTTGCTGCTGGGCAGCCTGCTGCTCTTCGCCGCGCTGACCGCCATCATGACGCTGACCCGGCGGCTGGATTGGTATCGTTTCTCCGCGCGGAGCGAGGAGGCCGCCGCGCCGCTGGAGCCGCCCCAGCCTTGAGCGCGCCAACGCATTGACAAAAGCATTTTTTGGCTAATTCACAAAACCGACATCATTAGGTAACGCGTTCTCGCTATCGTTTTCCCGCCCGGCCTCATCGCCGGGCTGGGCAAGGGCCTGGGATTCCGCCCCCGGGCCCTTGGTTTTTCACCGCGGCGCGCCGCGCCGCCACAAGACGATTGCACCCCGATGACGCTCACCACTCTTTCGCCCAGCTCCGCCCTTTGGGCGCGCCGGCTGGCCGCCTGTCTGCTGGCGGCCGCGCTCGCCGGCTGCCTGGGCGACAATCAGGACCAAGCCGGCCAACCGGGCAACGGCAATTCCGATCAAACCAAGCCGCCGGCCACGCTGCGCTGCGCGCCCTGAACCCGGATAGCCCGCCATGACCGACACTCCCGTTTCCGCTTCCCGCCGCCAGTTCATCAAGCGCGGCAGCGCGCTGGCCGCCAGTTCCTTGACCTTGTCCCTGCTGCCGGCCTCCATCCAGCGCGCGCTGGCCATTCCCGCCAACAACCGCACCGGCACCCTTCAGGATGTCGAGCACATCGTGATCCTGACCCAGGAAAACCGCGCCTTCGACCATTACTTCGGCAGCCTGGCCGGGGTGCGCGGCTTTGGCGACCGCTTCCCGCTGCCGCTGGCCGACAGCGCCTTGCTCAAGCGCAAGACCGTCTGGTATCAGACCAATCAGGGGAACAGCGCCACGCCGCCGCGAGTGGTGGCGCCGTTCCACCTCAACACCGCCCAGACTTTCGCCTATATGCGGGTGGAGGGCACGCCGCATGTGTGGTCGGACGCGCAATACGCCTGGGGCAAGGGCGTGATGAACGCCTGGCCCACCTATAAGCAGAACCACGCCATGGGCTACTTCAAGGAGACGGACCTGCCGTTCCAGTACGCGCTGGCCAACGCCTTCACCCTGTGCGACGCCTATCACTGCGCGTTTCAGGGCGGCACCAACCCCAATCGCGTGTTCCTGTGGTGCGGCGGCAACGATCCCTTGCAGAAGGGCAAGGGCCCGGTGATCGCCAACGCCTACGACTCCGTCGATTACAACCCCAAGGGCGGCTACACCTTCAGCACCTACGCCGAGCGGCTGGAAGCGGCGGGCGTGAGCTGGAAGATTTATCAGGACATGGCCGACAACTTCACCGACAACCCGGTGGCCGGCTTCCGCAGCTTCCGCGCCGCCTACTTCGGCGAGGCCGGCGCCAAGCCCGCGCTTAAGAGCAAGGGCTTGTCCACCTGGACGCTGGACGATCTGCGTCAGGACGTGTTGGCCAACCGGCTGCCCCAGGTCAGCTACATCGTCGCCACCGCCGACGGTTCCGAGCATCCCGGCCCGTCCAGCCCGGCGCAGGGCGCCGATTACACCGCCCGCGTGCTGGACGCGCTGACCGCCAATCCCGAGGTGTGGGGCAAGACGGTTTTCCTGGTCAATTTCGACGAAAACGACGGCTTTTTCGACCATCTGCCGCCGCCGGCCGCGCCCAGTTATCTGAGTTGGGACGCGGACCCGGCCAAAGCGGTGCTGGCCGGCGCTTCCACCGTGGCCACCGACGGCGAATACCATCATCTGCGCAGCAGCGAGACCGGCAATGAGCGCGCCGACCTGATCCACGTGCCTTACGGGCCAGGGCCGCGGGTGCCGATGTACGTGATCTCGCCGTGGAGCCGCGGCGGCTGGGTCAACTCCCAGGTGTTCGACCACACCTCGGTGATCCGCTTCATCGAACAGCGCTTCGGCGTCAAGGAGCCCAATATCACCGCCTGGCGGCGCGCGGTGTGCGGCGATCTGCTGTCCTGTTTCGACTTCGTCAACCCCAACGCCGAGCTGCCCAAGCTGCCGGCCACCGCCGCGCTGGCGGCGCGGGCGCGCGCCTTGCCCGGCCGCACCAAGCCCAACGCGCCGGCCTTGCCGGAACTGCCGGTCCAGGCCATCGGCCTGCGCCGCTCGCGCGCCTTGCCCTACGAGCTGCACGCCAGCGCGCGGGTGGACGGCAACGCCGGCGCCGTGGAATTGATCTTCGCCAACAGCGGCAAGGCGGCGGCGGTGTTCCACGTGTACGACCGTCGCCATCTGGACGCGCCGCCGCGCCGCTACGCGGTGGAGGCCGGCAAGCAGCTGTCCGGGCTGTGGCGGGTCAATTACGACGCCAACCTTTACGATTTGTGGGTGCTGGGCCCCAACGGCTTTCATCGCCACTTCAGCGGCGACGCCGGCCAACTGGGCCGCGTGAGCAAGGCGCAGCCGGAGATCCAGGTCTGTTACGATCCGGCCGCCGGCGACGTTTATCTGAAGCTGCACAATAGCGGCCGCGAAAACTGCGAGTTCCTGGTGCGCGCCAACGCCTATGCCAAGACCGACCCGCAGCGCGTCACCGTGGGGCCGCAGGGCGAGGCGGTGTTGAACTGGCCGTTGAAAGACAGTCACGGCTGGTACGACGTCAGCGTCAGCGCGCCGGCGTTCCCCGGCTTCAGCCGCCGCTTCGCCGGCCGGGTGGAAACCGGCCGCGACGGTTATAGCGATCCGGCGATGGGCGGCGCGGCGCAGGGCGAGCAGTGGGCCACGTCCTGAGCCGGCCGGTCTTGCCGGTTTAAAACGGGCGGCGCCGACGGCGCCGCTTTTTTAATGGCCCGGCGTGCCCAGGCGCTCGAACCGCATCACCCTGGCCGGCGGCAGATTGCGCCAGACCAGTTGGCTGTCGCGCAGCGCAAAACCCGCGCCCAGCCAGTCCGCCGACGCCTGCAAGGCGTAGCTGAATTGCAGCAGCGCGCCGCCGGCCGGCAATACGCGACGCCATTGTTCGACGATGGCCAAGGCTTCCGCCCGCGGCAGGGAGCGCAGCGGCAGGCTGGAGACGACGGCGTCTATCGCCGCGTGTTCCGGCAATAAGGCCGCCAGCCGCGCGGCGTCGCCCTGTATCACCTGAACCGAGGGGAAACGCTGCCGCAGATGCCGGGCAAAGGCCGGAGAGCGTTCGACCACCCGCAAGCGCTCGCGGCTCAGTCCTTGCGCCAGCAAGGCTTGGGTAATGACGCCGGTGCCGCCGCCCAGCTCGATCACCAAACCGGTGCCGGACATCGGCGTCTGGGCGGCCATGCACTGCGCCAGGCGCTTGGAACTAGGCCAGACCGCGCCCACCCGGCCGGGCCGGTTTATCCATTCGCGAAGAAACAGGCGGGGGGAGCGGGCGGTCAAATGGGCCCGGCAGACGGCGGGCGCGTTCAGCGCTTTGGCGCAAATGGGGCAAAAGGCGGGGGAGGCTTCGAGTGGATCAGGGCTGCGCATGGGACTTTCTCCGGTTTGACATGCTGGTTTGTCCTGGAGAAGCCATGCTAGAAAACAATGCTTAAGCGCAGCTGAAGCGCCGCGATGATTGTCGCATCGCGGCGCTTTGGGGTTTAACAACCGTTCACGATCTCGCTAGCCGTGCGCAGCTTCCTAGAAGAAGCCCAGCGGCTTGCCGTCAAAGCTCACCAACAGATTCTTGGTCTGCTGATAGTGATCCAGCGCGCGCTTGTGGGTTTCGCGGCCGATGCCGGACTTTTTGTAGCCGCCGAAGGCCGCGTGCGCCGGGTAGAGATGGTAGCAGTTGGTCCAGACCCGGCCGGCCTTGATCGCGCGGCCGACGCGGTAAGCGCGGTTGATGTCGCGGGTCCACACCCCGGCGCCCAGGCCGAACTCGGTGTCGTTGGCGATGGCGACGGCTTCGGCCTCGTCCTTGAAGGTGGCGATGCTGACCACCGGCCCGAAGATCTCCTCCTGGAACACCCGCATCTTGTTATTGCCCTTCAACAAGGTGGGCTGGATGTAATAACCCTGCGCCAGGCCGCCCTCCAGCGGTTCCAGCTTGCCGCCGCTCAGCACCTCAGCGCCTTCCTGGCGCGCGATGTCCAGATAGGACAGGATTTTGTCGAACTGCTGCTGCGAGGCCTGGGCGCCCACCATGGTGTCGGTGTCCAGTGGGTCGCCGCGCTTGATCGCCTTCACCTTCTTCAACACCTCGGCCATGAAGGCCGGATAGATGGATTCCTGCACCAAGGCGCGGGACGGGCAGGTGCAGACTTCGCCCTGATTGAAGAAGGCGAGCACCAGGCCTTCGGCGGCCTTCTCGATGAAGGACGGTTCCGCCTGCATGATGTCTTCAAAGAAGATATTGGGCGATTTGCCGCCCAGCTCCACGGTGGACGGGATGATGTTCTCCGCCGCGCATTGCAGGATGTGACGGCCCACCGGGGTGGAGCCGGTGAAGGCGATCTTGGCGATGCGCTTGCTGGTGGCCAGCGCCTGGCCGGCCTCCTTGCCGAAGCCGTGGACCACGTTGATCACGCCCGGCGGCAGCAGATCGCCTATCACTTCCATCAGCACGGAAATGCCCAGCGGCGTTTGTTCCGCCGGTTTCAGCACCACGCAGTTGCCGGCGGCCAGCGCCGGCGCCAGCTTCCACGCCGCCATCAGGATGGGGAAGTTCCACGGGATGATCTGGCCCACCACGCCCAGCGGCTCGTGGATGTGATAGGCCATGGTGTTGTGATCGATTTCCGCCGCCGTGCCTTCCTGGGCGCGGATGCAGCCGGCGAAATAGCGGAAATGATCGGCCGCCAGCGGGATGTCGGCGTTCAGCGTCTCGCGCACCGGCTTGCCGTTGTCCCAGGTTTCGGTGACGGCCAGCACCTCCAGATTGGCTTCGATGCGGTCGGCGATCTGCAGCAGCAGATAGGAACGTTGTTGCGCCGAGGTCTGGCCCCAGGCGTCGGCGGCCGCGTGGGCGGCGTCCAGCGCTTTATCGATGTCGGCGGCGTCGGAGCGCGGAAATTCGGCGATGGGCTGGCCGTTCACCGGCGAGGTGGTGGTGAAATGCTGGCCGTTGACCGGGGGCGTGAACTCGCCGCCGATATAGTTGCCGTAGCGGGGCTTGAAGGCGATCAACGCGCCGGGCGTGCCGGGGTGAGCGTAACGCATGGTGTTTCTCCTGTTGTGGATAGACCGCTTGCCGCGCAAGCTTGGGCGCGCAGCAGGGCATTGTAGAATGCGATGCGTCGGTTCGGGCGTGTCACCTGTCCTATTGGCCGTGTCGTTCAAAGGCGGCGGCGCCATCGCCGCCGGCCTGTCTTGACGGGCCGGATCTGGCGATGGCGGGTTGGGAAATGGTCCAGTCCGCCGCGCGTCGTGAAGCGTGGCGCGCAGAGTTGAAGGCAAGGCATTAGCCGTAGCCGCGCTGTTTCAGCGCCAGATAGAGCATGGCCGCGTTGATGGCGTCGTTGAGCGCGTCGTGGCGCGGCGGCGCGGGCATGTCCAGATCCCGGCAGATGCTGGCCAGCCGCAAATCGATGTGTGCGTCCGGGTTTTGCCGCAGCTTGTAGTCGTAATAGCGGCCGGAAATCTCGATGCGCCGCTGAGGCAGCGGCACGCCCAGCCAGGGACGGACGTAGCGGTTGAGCACGGCCAGGTCGTACTCCAGGTAATAGCCCAGCAGCGGCCGGCCGCCGATGAAGTCCAGCAGCAGACGCACGGCGTCCCGGGCCGCCAGGCCCTGATTGACGTCGATGGGCCGCAGGCCGTGGATGCGCACATTGTCCGCCTGCGGCGCGCGCTCCGGCCGCACCAAGAGATAGAGCGCCTCGCTGGCGAGGATGCGGTTGCCGCGCAGCTTGACCGCGCCTATGGACAGCAGCTCGGCTTCCGCCGGATTCAGGCTGGTGGTTTCGCAGTCCAGGCTGACCAGTTCGTCCGGGTGTTCGCTGTACATGCCGGCGTAGGCCGGGTCGCGCAGCCGGCGGCGTTGCCATTGGCGCAGCAGGGCGGACAGCATCAGAAACTGCCCAGCCGGTAATGGTGGCGCAACTGCGTCTTGAATCGTTTGACCACGCCCAGCGCGTCTTTGAGCAGATCCCGTTCCAGCGAGGACAATTTGTCCGGCTCCAGCAGATTGTCGGCCGCCTTGCCGGCGCTCATTCGTTCCAGCCCTTGTTCCAGTCTCAGTTGCATCAGATAGGACAGCGCCTCGCCCGCGTCCTCGGCCAGGCCTCGCTCCAGCCGTCCCTGGGCCGCCAGCGCCTGCAGTCTTTGCTGTGAATTGTTCTCGCTCACCCCGTACTCCAGCGCCAGCGCGCGGATGCCGTGCACCAGCGGGAAGATGCCGCCTTTTTTCAAGTCCAGCGCCGCCCGGCCGTCGCGTTCGCGGGTTTGCAGATGGGAGAACAGACCCAAGGGAGTGTCGAATTGTTCGATGGCGCGAGCGAAGCGGGAGAAGAAGCCGGCGTCGTCGCGCAAGGTGGCGCGCAGATAGTTTTGCGCGTCTTCCAGCAGCGCGGCGTCGCCGCAGACGGCTTCCGCGTCCACGAAGATGGCCAGCCGCATCAAGGCGTCTCCGTCCGGGCTGTGCACCCAGCGGTGCAGGCGGTCGCGCAGCTCGGCGCCGCTGAAGCGCCAATCCGGGTGGCTGAGCATGATGTTGCCGGGACAGGGCGGATAGCCGAAGCGGGACAGCGCGGCGGAAAAGGCCTGGCAGCTGGCTTCCAGTTGCGGCCAGGGCGCGCCGTCGCGCAGCAGCAGCGCGTTGTCCTGGTCGGTTTTGAGTATCTGTTCGCCGCGGCCTTCCGAACCCAGCACCAGCAGGCAGCTGTTGGCCGCCAGCTCCGGCGGCGCGATCAGCCGCCAGGCGCGGGCGAACAGGCGGGCGTTGAGGCTTTGCACCAGCCGGCCCAGCTGCAGCGCCTTGACGCCGTGGCCGGACAGAATGCGCACCAGCCGCGGGATCTGCTCCGCCACTTCCGTCAGTTCGTCCAGCGTGGCCGCGCGCTCCAGCCGCTGCGCGATCAAGTGGGAGTGATTGGAAAAATAGGACAGCACGTCCACCTGGGCCAGCATGGCCACCGGCTCGCCGCGCTCGGTCACCACCAGGCGCCGCAAATTGCGCCGCGTCATCAGCAATAGGGCGTTGAACAGGAAGTCGTCTATGTCTATGGTCAGCAGCTCGTACTGGCAGTATTCCGCCGCCGGCGCGTCCGAAGGCACGCCGTTCAGCACGATGTCGCGAAAGTCCGTGGTGGTGAGGATGCCCAGCCGCCCGTCGCCGCGCAGCAGCACGGACTTGGATTTGTGTTCCTTCATCGCCGCCGCCGCGTCGCGCAGGCTGGCGCCGTCGTCCACGAACACCGGCTGGCGTCCGCCTGCGTCGCGCACGGTGGCCGCCAGCAGGGTTTGCAGTTCGCGCTGGCCGGCGCCTTGCGCCAGCCGGCCCAGCTTTTCCGACACACTGGCGTAAAAGTAGGCGCCGAAGCGCGGGTTGCTCTCGGTCAGCGCCAGCACTTCGGCGCGCGGCAGGCTGTAGAGCAGCGCTTCCTCCTGGACGATGAAGCGGTGGCGAGTCTGGCCGGCGGCGGTGGCGCGGGCGTCGAAGCCGTCCTGCGCCCGGTACAGCGCGACGACCTCGTCGCCGGCCATTTCCCTGACCACGCCTTTGATCACCACGTACAGGGCGGTGACCGGCGCGTCCGGCGCCAGCACGGTTTGCTCGTCGGCGTAGAACAGGATGTCGGCGCAAGCCTCCAGCCTCAGGCGTTCGTCCGGGCTCAGGGCGTCGAATGGGGCGTGGCTGAAGTCGAATCGCTGCATGGCGGGCCTCGCGGAACAAGACATTGCCGCCAGCATAACACCGGCGGCAAGGGCTTGTCGGCGGGCGCTCAGCCCGGCAGGTGTTGCAGCAGCGGAGAGCCGTCGCGGAACAGCAGCAGCTCGCCGGGGACGAGCGGCGTCCAGCTTTCGTTGTCCGTCAGCGGCTGGGTGGCGATCACCGCCACGCGGTCATGCGGGGTGGTGACCGAGGCGAAATCCACGCTGACGTCGTCGTCCACCAGGTGAGCGGTGTTGAACGGCGCCTGGCGGATGATGTAGTGCAGATGGGTGGAGCAGTGGGCGAACAGCGCCTCGCCGTTGCTCAGCATGAAGTTGAACACGCCGTGGCTGGAGATCTCCGCCGCCAGTCGCGCCACTTCGGCGAACAAATCGTCCAGCTGAGGTTGCTGGCACCATTTGGCGCGCAGCCGTTCCATCAGGTGGCAGAAGGCCCGCTCGGAGTCGGTGCTGCCCACCGGGTTGTAATGGCAGCCGGCCTCGGGCTGGAAGTTTTCCAGGTTGCCGTTGTGGGCGAAGATCCAGTAACGGCCCCACATCTCGCGCATGAAGGGGTGGGTGTTGGCCAGATTGACTTCGCCCTGGGTGGCCTTGCGGATGTGGGCGATCACGTTTTCCGATTTGATCGGATAGTTGCGCACCAGATTGGCCACCGGCGATTCCACCGACGGTTTGTCGTCCAGGAAGATGCGGCAGCCCTTGCTCTCGAAAAAGGCGATGCCCCAGCCGTCGGCGTGGTGGTCGGTCTGGCCGCCGCGGCGGTGAAAGCCTTCAAAGGAGAACAGGATATCGGTTGGGGTATTGCAATTCATGCCCAGTAACTGGCACATGGTTTCTGATTCCACGGTAAAGAGGTTGTCATGGCCGGCCCGCGCCGGCTGCGGTTTTGTTACAGAGCTTAGGCGATAAGCGGGGCCGCGGCAATCCCGCCGCGCCGGCCGTGGAACCCGGGCGCGGCGGGAAAAGCGAAGCTCAGGCCGTCGAACGGACGAGGCCGCGCAGCTTGGCCCAGCCGCCCTGGCTCAGGCTGACGCCGAGCAGGATCAGGCCGCCGCCCAGCCAGTGGTAATCGTGAATGGTTTCGCCCAGCAGCGCGCTGGCGATCACGGCGGTGAACAAGGGCAGCAAATTCATGAAGATGGCGGTGCGCTCGCTGCCCAGGCCCTGAATGCCGCGCATCCACAGATAGGGCGCCAGCACCGAGGAGGCGATGCCGGCGAAGGCGACCAGGCCCGCGCCTTGCGGCGGCACCGCCAGGCTGTCCGCGCTCAGCGCCACCGGCACCAGCATCAACACCGCCAGCAGCACCTGGATGTAAAGATTGGTCCAGCTGCCGAAGGGCGGCGCCCAGCGGCGCAGCAGAATGCCGTACAGCGCGTAGGAGAGCGAACCCACCAGCATCAGCGCGTCGCCGCGGTTGACGCCGCCGCTGAGCAGCTCCAGCGGCCGCCCCTGGCCCAGCAGATAGAGCACGCCCAGCAAGGACACCGCCACGCCGAACAGCGCGTGAGCGCCCACCGGCTGGCGGAAGGCGACGGCGTTCAGCGCCAGCCCCAGCAAGGGAATCAAGGCGCAGATCACGCCCATATTGGTGGCGCTGGTGCTGTGCGCGGCGTAATAAGCCAGGCATTGGTACATCACCATGCCGAGCGCGGCCAACACGGCGAAGCGGCCCAGCCAGGGACGGATGGCGCGCCATTGGCGCAGCGCCGGCCGCAGGCTCAAGGGGGTGAGAATCAGCGCGGCCAGCAGCCAGCGGTAGAAGGAGATGGCGGCGGGGTCCAGCGCCTGGGCCGCGGCCTTGGACACCACGGTGTTGGCGGACCAGATCAGCACGGCCAGCATGGGAAACAATGAATACATGGGATGGCTCCGGATGCGGCTTTCGTCCGATCGGGCGGGCGAGAGCACAGAAAAGCATTGACAGTGCGCAGTGTAGCGCTGTCTGATTCAATGCATATAACGCAAACCAGACAAGACGATAGCGGGAAACCGACAAATTGGACTATTCCGAACTGGACCAGGGCTTGCCGGCGCCGGCGCCGATCCATCTGCGCTACGACCAGCTGACGCCGCAGACCGAGTTCTCGCCGCACAGCCACCCTTGGGGGCAGTTGAACTGCATCAGCCTGGGGGTGATCGAGTTGAGCCTGATCGAAGCCGGTCAGGCCGAACGCGCGCTGGCGGCGCCGGCGGAGTTTCTGATCTGGGTGCCGGCCGGGGTGCGCCACTCCGCCTCGGTGCGCCAGGCGATGCGCTACACCTCGGTCTACGTCGGCGCGGAGGAAGCCGCCGGGCTGCCCGCCCACCCCTGCCTGATTCCGCAAACGCCCTTGCTGCGCGCGCTGCTGGATGACTTCTGCCAGCGCGGCGTTACCGCGATCCGGGACCCGTGGGACCTGCGTCAGGCCGAGCTGCTGCTGGCGCGGCTGGCCCAGGCCGGCCACCAGGACAGCTATCTGCCGGACAGCCGGCATCGTCAGCTGGCGCCCATTCTGGCCGCCATCCGCGACAATCCGGCCGACGCGGCCACGCTGGCGCAGTGGGCGCGGCGCGTGCACGGCACCGAGCGCACGCTGGCGCGCCATTTTCAACGCGAGCTGGGCATGAGCTTTGTCCAGTGGCGCAACCGGGTGCGGCTGCTGCGGGCCCTGGCCTGGCTGCGCGAGGGGCGGGCGGTGCAGGACATCGCCGCCGATCTGGGCTACGGCACCGCTTCCGCCTTTATCGCCATGTTCAACAAGCAGTTGGGCTATTCCCCGGAGCGTTACCGGCGCTTGCTGACCGACGGCGCGCCTTGAGGGAGCTTGTTGCCCGTTTGGCATTGCGGCACACTGGAATGATTGTCAATCATAGAACCAGCCTTCTACGCCCCAAGCCATGAGCAAGAAAATCAAACAACTGGCCCGCCAATTGGGCGACGGCTGGAAGCTGCGCCGCCGCTTGCGGCAGGCCAGCGCGCTGAATTTCGCCTTCTCCGAGCGCATAGACTTTTTGAACGGACAACACTGGGATCAGCTGGCGGCCCGGCACGGGCTGCTGATGTCCCGCGATTACTGGCGCGCGCTGGAGCGATCCGGGCTCGCCCATTTCGAAGTGCGCTACGCGCTGGCCTATCGCGACGGCGAGCCGGTGGCGGCGGTGGCGATGCAGCTGTTGGAAGTCAGCCTGGAAACCATGCACGCCCATCCCGGGCCGCGGCCGGAAGGCTCGCTGCGCGCGGCGCTGGCGCAAAACCTCAAGCCCAAGCTGCGGCAACGGCTGCTGGTCTGCGGCAATATGCTCAGCTACGGCCTGGACGGCGCGGCCTTCGCCGCCGATCTGGACCCGCAGACCCGCTGGCAGGCGGTGGCGGAGATTCTCTACCGCATCCGCCGCGCGGAGAAGCTGAACGGCCAGATCGACTTCGTGCTGGTCAAGGACATGGACGAAACGGCGCGGGAAGACAGCCGGGCGCTGGGCAAGCTCAGCTACAGCACCCTGGAGACGGAACCCAATATGGTGTTGCCGCTGGCCGAGGACTGGCGCGTTTACGACGACTACCTGGCCGGCATGACCTCCAAATACCGCAGCGCCATCCGCCAGCAGATCTTCAAGCCCGTGGAAGCCGCCGGCTGCGAGATCGGCGTGATGACGCCGGAACAGGTGGACGCGCAGGCGGAGCGGATGCAAGCGCTTTACCTGGCGGTGCAAGACAATGCCACGCTGCGGCCGGTGACGGTGAGCGCCGACTACTGGCGGCGGATGGCGGCGCTGGGGCCGGAGCGGGCGGAACTGCGCGGCTTGTGGCGGAACGGCGCGCTGCTGGGCTTCCTGCTGGTCTTGAAAGACGGCGCGGAAGTCACCGCCGCGCAGATAGGCTTCGACCGCGCCGCGGCCAAGGAGCTGCCGCTTTACCTGCGCCTGCTGCACACGGCGATCGAGTCGGCCTTGGCCGCCGGCGGACGGCGGGTGATCTTCGGCCGCACCGCGCTGGAACCCAAGGCGAGGATGGGCTGCCAGCCTGTGCCCACCTCGCTGTGGATACGCCATCGCCAGCCTGTGCTCAATTCGCTGATCCGCAGCAGCTTCGGCATCGTCCAGCACGAGGACGCGCCGACGATCAATCCCTTCAAAAAATAATGGCCCAGCCCTTCGCGCCGCGCGGCGGGGAGGGCGTGTGCATCTTGGTCGCGGAAAGGACCTGATATGACTCAAACGGCGAGCGCCGCCGCGGCACCCGCGCGCAAACTGAACCGGAACGATTGCAAGACGCTGGGCCTGGCTTCGCTGGGCGGCGCGCTGGAATTTTACGACTTCATCATTTACGTGTTCTTCGCCCTGGTCTTGGGCAAGCTGTTCTTCCCCCACGACATTCCGGGCTGGCTGCGCCAATTGCAGGTGTTCGGCATTTTCGCCGCCGGCTACCTGGCGCGGCCGCTGGGCGGCATCGTCATGGCTCACTTCGGCGATTTGTTCGGCCGCAAGCGCATGTTCACGCTCAGCATTGTGCTGATGGCCTTGCCGACGCTGGCGATGGGCCTGCTGCCCACGTATCAGAGCATAGGGATATGGGCGCCGATCTTGCTGCTCCTGCTGCGCGTATTGCAGGGCGCGGCCATCGGCGGCGAGGTGCCGGGCGCCTGGGTGTTTGTCGCCGAGCACGCGCCGCCGCGCCGCACCGGCCTGGCTTGCGGCATCATCACCTCGGGGCTGACCATAGGCATTCTGTTTGGCTCCCTGATCGCGATGGCGATGAATCTGTTCTTCACGCCGCAGCAGCTGGAGGACGGCGCCTGGCGGATTCCCTTCCTGATCGGCGGCGTCTTCGGCCTGGTGGCGATGTATCTGCGCCGCTGGCTGCATGAGACGCCGGTGTTCAACGAAATGCAGGCGCGCAAGGCGCTGTCCGCCGAGCTGCCGCTGAAGGCGGCCTTGCGCGGCCATCGTCTGGGCATGGCCGTGTCGATGGCGGCCACCGCGATGCTGTCGGTCACCATCGTGGTGGTGATTCTGATGACGCCCACTTTTTTGCAAAAGCAGTTCGGCGTGCCGCCGGTGGAGGCCTTGTCCGCCAACAGCCTGGCCATCATCGCGCTGAGCGTGGGCTGCATCGTCGCCGGCCTGGCGGTGGACCGTTTCGGTGGCGGGCCGGTGTTCACCGCGGGCAGCCTGCTGTTGGGCGTCAGCAGCTGGTGTTTTTACCAGACCATGGGGCATGACGTGAGCTGCTTGCGCCCGCTGTACACGCTGACCGGCTTTTTCGCCGGCATTGTCGGCGCGGTGCCTTTTCTGATGGTGCGCGCCTTCCCGGCTCCCATCCGCTTCAGCGGCCTGTCGTTTTCCTACAATGTGGCTTACGCGGTGGTGGGCGGCTTCACGCCGGTCTTGCTGTCGGTGTGGATGGAGGCCAGCTCGCTGGCGCTGGCCGGCTATCTGATGATTTTCTGCCTGGTGGGGCTGGCGATGGGCTTGTTCCTGCTGGCCTGGGGGGATAGGCCGGGCTTGTCCCATCCGGTGCATTGAAGCGCGCATAGAAAAACGGCGGCGTCGATAAAGACGCCGCCGTTTTCTCATGCCAGGGCGAGCCAGTTCAAGGTCTGGCGAGCATTAGCGCGGTAGTTCGCTCCACAGCTTCAACAGCCGCTTGGCGGACACCGGATACGGCGTTTTCAGCTCCTGGGCGAACAGGCTGACGCGCAGTTCCTCGATCTGCCAGCGGAAATCCAGCAGCGCCTGGGACGCGCCTTCGGCTTCATTGTCCTCGGCCACCCGGGTTTCCCATTTCTGCCATAGGTCGCGGATTTCCGCGCCGCGCTGGCCGTCGCGCTGCGGGTTGGCCGGCTGCTTGTCCATGCGCAAGCCCATCGCGCGCATATAGCGCGGCAGGTGAGGCAGCTGGCTCCACGGCGTGGCGGCCAGGAAGCCCTTGTAAACCAGCTTGGCCAATTGCTGCTGCAACTCGTAGCCCAGCTTGTGCTTCTGCATCTTGACGCTGAGCGGGCCGTATTCCGACGCCACCTGGCCCAGGTACTGGGTCACCGCCTGGTTGACGGCCGGCAGCCGGGTGCGGGCGCGGGTTTTCTGCTCGTTGAAGGCTTTCTCATTGCGCGGCAGCGCGTCGTCGCCGATGAAGGCGCGGTCGCAGATGCAGGCGATGGCGTCGGCCAGCAATTCGTCGACATTGGCCACCGCGCGCAGTTGCAAGCCCAGCTGGGTCATGCCGGGCAGGCCCTTGGACAGCTGCTTCATCTGTTCCTTGAGCTGCAGCTGCAGCAGCCGGATCACGCCCTGACGGTGATGGCGCTCGGCCATCAACTGGGTGTCGAACAGGCGGATCGCCACCTTGTCCTGCTCCAGCGTCAGCGCCGGGTAGCCGGTCAGCTGCTGGCGGCCGCGGGCGAACTGAATGCTTTCCGGCAGTTCGCCAAAGTCCCAGCTGCTGACTTCGTCGCGCTCGAACTCCGCGCTGGTGTCGCGGAAGGTCAGCTGGGCGGCCTGGCCGAACTGCTTTTGCAGCGCCAGCAGATCGCGGCCCAGGCCGATTTCCTGCTTGCCGTCGTCAATGACGCGGAAGTTGAACAGCAGATGGGCCGGCAGCTCCTGGGCGCGGAAATCGTCGATGTCCACTTTGACGCCGCCGGTTTCGCGCAGGATGAAGCGCGCCAGCTGCGGCGCGATCGGCTGCTGTTGATCCGGATTGACGCTGAGGAAGCGGGTGACGAAGTCCGGCACCGGCACGCAGCAGCGGCGGATCTGCTTGGGCAGGCCCTTGATCAGCTGTTGTAGCTTCTCGCGCACCATGCCGGGCACCAGCCATTCGAAGGCGGCCGGCTGCAGGCGGTTGAGGATGGCCAGCGGCACGTCCAGGGTGACGCCGTCCAGCGGGTGGTTGGGTTCGAAGCGGTAGCGCAGCTTGAGGCGGCCGTCTTCCAGCTCCAGCCATTCCGGGAACTGGTTTTCGGTGACATGTTGCGCGGCGTGGCGCATCAGTTCTTCGCGCGTCAGGTGCAAGAGCTTGGCTTCGGTCTTTTCCGCCTCCTTGCGCCAGGCCTCGAAGCTGGCGGCGTCCACCACCTCGGCCGGAATCCGTTCGCTGTAGAAGGCGAACAGCGCCTCTTCGTCCACCAGCACGTCCTGACGCCGCGCCTTGTGCTCCAGCTGCTCCACTTCGCGGATCAATTGCTGATTGCGCTGGAAGAAGGGCGCGTTGCTGACGTAGTCCATATTCACCAGCGCGCCGCGGATGAACAGCTCGCGCGCTTCTTCCGGCGCGATGCGGCCGTAGCTGACCGGCCGGCGCGGCACCAGGGTCAGGCCGTACAGGGTGACGCGTTCGCTGGCCACCACCTCGTCGCGGCTCTTCTCCCAGTGCGGGTCGAAGTAATGGTATTTGACCAGGTGCGGCGCCAGCTTTTCCACCCATTCCGGCTCGATCTTGGCCACGCAGCGGGCGTAGAGGCGGGTGGTTTCCACCAGTTCCGCCGCCACCAGCCATTTGGGCTTGGCCTTTTTCAGGCCGGAGCCGGGGAAGACGTGGAAGTTGACGCCGCGGGTGCCTTGGTAATCGTCGCCTTCCTGGTTTTTCATGCCCAGATTGCCGATCAGGCCGGTCACCAGCGCCTTGTGCAGGTTTTCATAAGCGACGGCGTCCAGCTGCTGGCGCTTTTTCTGCGTCATCTGCGCGTCCGGCTGCTCGGCGTCGGCGTGCGCCTGTTCGCGCTTGATCAGGCCCAGCTCGCCGGCGATGTCCGCCAGCTGCGCGTGCAGTTCGCGCCATTCGCGCAAGCGCAGATGGGACAGGAAGTGCTCGTGGCAGGTGTTGATCAGCAGACGGTTGGATTTCTTGTGCTTGAGCGCGTCGGAGAAGAAGTCCCACAGGTGCAGGAAGGACAGGAAGTCGGACTTCTCGTCGTTGAAGCGCGCCTGCGCGCGTTCGGCCGCCTCGCGCGCCTCGAACGGGCGTTCGCGCGGGTCTTGCACGCTCAAGGCGGCGGCGATGATCAGCACTTCGCGCACGCAGCCGAAGTCGCGGCCGGCCAGCAGCAGGCGGCCCACTTTCGGGTCCACCGGAATCCGCGCCAGCTCCTTGCCCACGCTGGTCAATTCCCCCTTGTCGTCCACCGCGCCCAGTTCGGTCAGCACCTGGTAACCATCGGCGATCAGCCGGCTGCTGGGCGCTTCGATGAAGGGGAAGGCGTCCACCTTGCCCAGCCGCAGCGCGGCCATGCGCAGGATGACCGCGGCCAGGTTGGAGCGGACGATTTCCGGATCGGTGAAGGCCGGACGCTGATTGAAGTCGTCCTCGCCGTACAGGCGCACGCAGATGCCGGCTTCGACGCGGCCGCAACGGCCGGCGCGCTGCCGCGCCGCCGCCTGGGAGATCTTCTCCACTTGCAGCTGTTCCACCTTGGCGCGCGGGCTGTAGCGGTTGATGCGCGCCTGCCCGGTGTCGATCACGTATTTGATGCCCGGCACCGTCAGCGAGGTTTCGGCCACATTGGTGGCCAGCACGATGCGGCGGCCGCCGGAGGGCTTGAAGATCTTTTGCTGGTCCTCGTTGGACAGGCGCGCGAACAAAGGCAGGATTTCGTAGCCGCGGATGCCGGATTTGCGCAGTTTTTCCGCGGTTTCGCGGATTTCGCGCTCGCCGGGCAGGAAGACCAGCATATCGCCCGGGCCCTGGCGCGACAGCTCGTCGACGGCGTCGACGATGGCGCCTTCCATCTCCACTTCGCGCTCGTCTTCGTCGCGCTGCGCCAGCGGCCGGTAACGCACTTCCACCGGATAGGTGCGGCCGGAGACTTCGATCACCGGCGCGCCGTCGAAATGGCGGGAGAAGCGGTCGGCGTCGATGGTGGCCGAGGTGATGATCACTTTCAGGTCCGGCCGGCGCGGCAGCAGCTGTTTCAGATAACCCAGCAGGAAGTCGATGTTGAGGCTGCGTTCATGCGCCTCGTCGATGATGATGGTGTCGTAGTTTTCCAGGTAACGGTCGGTCTGGGTTTCCGCCAGCATGATGCCGTCGGTCATCAGCTTGATCACCGATTTGTCCGACAGCTTGTCGGTGAAGCGCACCTTGAAGCCGACATGCTCGCCCAGCGTGGATTTCAGTTCCTGGGCGATGCGGCTGGCCACCGAGCGCGCGGCCAGCCGGCGCGGCTGGGTGTGGCCGATCAGGCCGTGCACGCCGCGGCCCAGCTCCAGGCAGATCTTGGGCAGCTGGGTGGTTTTGCCGGAGCCGGTTTCGCCGCAGATGATCACCACCTGATGGCCGTCGATGGCGGCTTTGATATCGGCCAGTTTCTGGTTGACCGGCAAGGCGTCGTCGAAATCGGGCTTGGGCAGATGGGCGCGGCGCGCGGCCACCTTGGCGGCGGAGCGCTCGATCTGCGTCTGGATGTCGGCCAGCTGCCTGTCCGCGGGCTGGTTTTTCTTCAGCCGCTCGGCGGCGTCGCTCAGTTTGCGGCGCAAGGCGTGGCGGTCGCGGATCAGGCAGGAGGGGAGGTCGGCCTTGAGTTGGGCCAGCAGCTGGGCAGCAGTCATCGGGAAAAGAACACTGGATTACAGGAAAGCGGCGATTATAACAGCTGCGTGGCGGTCCGGCAGGCCTGGATTGCCGGCCGGACGCCGGCGGAACGGCTTATTTGCGCTGGCGGTAGCGGCCCAGCTCCGCTTTCAGCCAGCCGGCGCTGGCCACCGGTTGCGCCGAGCCGCAACGCACCTGATAGGCCTTGCCGCTGATGCTGCTTTGGGTGGCCGCGCGCTCGATGAAGCTTTCCGCGTTGCTGACCCAGTCTTTTTTCAGCAGATACTGGTATTTGTCGTTTAGATGATCGCGGGCCTCTTTAGAGCCGTACCAACTGCCGTTGCGATTGAATTCGCAGCCGGATTGGGCCAGATAGTCCAATAGATGGTTGATCTCGTTCTTGGCGGCCGGGGTGGGCGCGGCGACGGCCGCGCCGGCGCTCAAACAAAAAAACAGCCAGATCGGCAGCTTCGGGGTCATGCTTCGCTCCATTGCAATTGGAATGCGCAGACTATGCGCGATGGGGCGGGGCTTGTCCAACTTCCGCGCCGCCTTTATGCTGTGCCGGTCTTCAGGGCGGGGTGAAATTCCCCACCGGCGGTATGTCGCGGCGAATGCCGGCGACGAGCCCGCGAGCGCCGCGCAGCCGTTTCCACGATGCGCGGGTCAGCAGATTCGGTGAGAAGCCGAAGCCGACGGTGAGAGTCCGGATGAGAGAAGACGCGCGCCAGGCCGTGAGAGCCCGGCGCGCTTTTGCGCGTCGGCATGGCCGCGCGCCGCCCTGGGGCGCTTTCCTTAGATTTTTTACGGAGCTTCCCAATGCAGCAAAACATCTACGACCATCCGGTCTTTTTCTCCCAATACCAAGCCTTGCGCGACAGCGACACCGGGCTGAACGGCGTGCTGGAGCAGCCCGCCTTGCGCGACGCGCTGCCGCCGCTGGCCGGCATCGACATCCTGGACCTGGGGTGCGGTTTCGGCGATTTCGCCCGCTGGGCGCGCGGCGAGGGCGCGGCCAGCGTCACCGCGGTGGATTTGTCCGAGCGCATGCTGGAACAGGCGCGAGCGCGCACTCAGGATCCCGCCATTCAATACCGCTGCGCGGGCATCGAGGATTTTCAGCCTCCGGCCGCCGCCTATGATCTGGCCGTGTCCTCGCTGGCCCTGCACTATGTGGAGGATTACGCGGCGGCGGCGGCGCGCGTGTTCGCCGCGCTGCGGCCCGGCGGCGTGTTCGCGCTGACGGTGGAGCACCCGATTTGCACGGCCAGCCCTCAGGGCTGGGCGCTGGACGCGGCGGGCGAGCCATCGCACTGGACGCTGGACGCCTACTTTCAGCAAGATGCGCGCGCAAGCCGCTGGTTCGTCGACGGCGTGATCAAGCATCACCGCACGGTGGAAAGCTATGTGAAAGGCTTGCTGGACGCCGGCTTCCAATTGCTTCACCTGGGCGAGCCCGCGCCGGACCCGCAGACCCTGGCGCATCGGGACGGTTTGCGGCCGCACGCGCGCCGTCCGGCCCTGCTGCTGCTCTCCGCGCGAAAGCCGGCGCGTTAGCGCGGCCTTGCCGGACTGGCCCGAACCTGTTCAAAGTCTCGCGCAAGTCGCGGCAAGGCGAAAACGGCTGAAAAACGGCATGGCTGTTTTCAACGCCGTATCGCCGACGCGTAGCAGATCGCAAACAGGTTCTTAGAACCAAGCCGCGCATGCCCGGTCCAGCAATGATCGGGCAAGAATCAGGAGGAGGGCGATGAGAAGCGGATGGGTAGCGGGGATTCTGATTCTGGCCTTATCGACGGCGCCCGCCGTCGGCAAGACCCCGCCGGAACGGGCCGTCATCGAACCGGCCCACATCGTCGAGGCCATCAAGCTGCAGCAGGAGGCGGACGCCGCCAAGGACAGGCCGCCGCAAAACGGCGAGCCGTGGTTTACCGTATTGGAGGGCAAGCGTCCCATCATCGTCACCGCGCCGCACGCCACCAGCCCGTTCCGCGACGGGCAATACCGTTTCTCCGACGGCGGCGGCACCGCGGCCTTGGCGGCGATGCTGCACCAACTGGCCGGCGCCACCGCGATCTACACCACCCGCGCCTCGCCGTCTGATCCCAATTACGAAGACGACAACGCCTTCAAACGCAAGCTGGCGGCTTTGATCGCCGATCAGCGCCCCTTGCTGGTGCTGGACCTGCACGGCAGCCATCCCTACCGGCCTTACGATGTGGACTTCGGCACCTTGAACGGGGCTTCGCTCCTGGGCAAGCCCTGGCTGCAACAGCGGCTGGAGCAGCGTTTGCGAGGGCAGGGCGTACTCAATGTCTCCGACAACTACTTCGCCGCGTCCAAGCATCAGACCATCGCCAAATTCGCTTCGCGGCTGGGCGTGCCCGCCATTCAGTTGGAAATCAGCAGCACCTGGCTCACGCCCTCGGACGGGAATCTGGCCGCGCATCGTTTCTCCCAGCTTTTGCAGGCGCTGGTGCGCTATGTGAGAGAGGTGGAGGACTAGGCGCGGCGCTCAGGCGTCGTGCCAGCGGGAGCGGTTTGGCACGGCGCAGCCGATATCGGCCTCAGGCTGGTTTGGGACCGATGGCGAATGCACCACCAGCAAGGACGCGTCGTCCAAGATGGCTTCGTTCTGGCGGTGGCGCTGCAGCGCCTGCAATACGGTATTGCCGATCCGTCCGGGCCAGCCGGCTTCCACCGCCTTGATCACGCCTTCCAGGCCAAACATCTGGCCATTGTCCGCCTGGGCCTCGGTAATGCCGTCCGAGCAGACGACCAGCGCATGCTCCGGCTTCAACATGCTGGTTTCCAGCGAACGGTCGAACTGTCTAGCCGCCAAAATGCCCAGGGGCGGGTGCTCGGAACGGAATTGCTTGACCTTGCGCCCTTGCGGATCAAACATCAGCGCGCAGGGAATGCCGCCGTTCCAGACCTGCACGGACTGCGCGGCCGCGTCGATTCCGATGAGGATGCCGGCGACGAAGCGCCCGGAGGGCAGCAGGCGGTGCAGTTTGTCGTTGATGGCCGCCGCGATGTCGCCCAAGGCCGCTTGCGCCTGAGCCAGTTCGTAAAAGCACTCCACTGCCGGGATGGCGCTGATGGCCGCGGTCAGGCCGTGTCCGGTGCAATCGGCCAGCATCAGGTATTCCCGATCTGCCCCGCGGGCATAGCAGACCAGATCGCCGTTGAACTGGGAAGCCGGCCGCAAATGACGCCAGACATGGGCCGGCAGTTCCAGTTGTTGCCGATTCAGCCGCTCGATCAGCTCCAAGGCGTAGCTTTGTTCGCGCTCATTGTTCTGGAAGTAGCGCTCCAGGCGCACCGCGTCCTGGTTGATCTGCCGCTGCATTTGGGCGATGCGCAAAAATACCTGGATCTTGGCCGTCAGCAGGTCCGGGCTGACCGGTTTGGTCAGATAGTCGTCGCCGCCGGCCTTGAGGCCTTCGATCAGATCTTGCTGCTGGCTCAGGCCGGTCAGGAAGATGATGGGCACCCAGTGTTCTCCGAACAGGGTCCGCAGCTCCATCGTGGCCTGCAGCCCGTTCATCACCGGCATGATGATGTCCATCAGGATCAAGTCGTAGCCGACTGTCTTACACATGGCGACGGCCTCCCGGCCATTGCCGGCGAGATCGCATTGATAGCCCAGGTCTTCAACGAAGGTGCGGACCATCAGGCTATTGGTGGCGCTGTCGTCCACCAGCAAAATTTTGGGCTGGGGCATGCTGTTTCCATTACGTGTCAGGAAAGGGAAGCGAGCGGCGCAAACGAGCGCAAAGGCAATTACATTGGCATTGCACTGTGGGTATAGCATATGTGAGGCGGCGATGGCGCACTGCGGCAATAAAAATCAGTCCGCGCGGCGGATTGGACTTTGCCCGCCGTCGTCAATTTCCGCCAGGGCGCGGGAAACCCCGTGCTAGTATGCGGGTTTTGGCGGCGCAAAGCGCGGCCCGTTTCATCCCAGAGAGCATTAGACCCCCGATCATGAAATTCGCGACGCACACCATTGCGCTGGCCTTGAGCCTGGCGTTGATCAGCCCGGCCAGCCTGGCCGAACCCGAAGACATGCCTTTGCCCGGCGACGTGCAGATGGCGCCGGCGAGCAAGCCCGCGCGCAAGGCCGCGCCGGCCAAAACCGTTCAGGCGGCGGAACCGGCGCGCGCCAAAGAGCAAGCCAAGCCTGCTCGCCAGGCCAAAGGCAAGGCCAAGGCGAAATCCTCGAAGCAGGGCAAGCGTCAGGCCAAGGCCATTAGCGCCAAGCAGACGCGTCACGGCAAGGCGGCGGCCAAGCCGGCGACAAAAAAATCGACCGTCAAAAAATCGACGGCCAAAAAGCCGCGTCACGCAGCCAAAACCGCAAAGCGCGCGCCGCAGGCCAAGGCGCCCGCTAAAAAAATCAGCAAAAACAAAAAGGTAGGCAAAAGCGTGAAGAAGGCGCATAAAAAAGCGCCGAAAAAGACGCGCTGACGGCTTGCCAAAGCCATTGAGGCAAGACATAATACGCCTCTCTTCGCCGGTGTAGCTCAGTTGGTAGAGCACCTGACTTGTAATCAGGGGGTCGCGAGTTCGATTCCTGCCGCCGGCACCAATAAAATCAAGGGCTTATAGAGTTTTCTCTATAAGCCCTTGGTGCGTTTTAGGGGAGTGCCGGCCACGTTGGCTGATATTTCCCACTGCGCCAAAATATCGCCGCCCCGCCGCTTCGCGCATTGTTACGCTTTTCCCCATACTTCTTTAGCCAAGAATCGTCATCATCCCTATAAACCGTCATAAAGCATTGTTTCTGTAGAAAAAATACTTTAGTCGGCTACTTATTGATGTAACGGCGACATTAATCGGCACGCCAATCGTTAATTTGACTCACCCCTTATGGGAGACTGACAAATGACTGGAGATGGCAATTTCCTCACTCCGGAAGGAATGAGAGTCGATATCGAAACAAGCGCGGCCGAAACGCTGAGAATTCTGAATCAGAACTTTCCATGGGCGCCGAACTTGCAGTTCGACCTTATGGCTTTTAGAGAGTGCTGGAATTTTGCAACGGCAAGAATTGGCTGGCTGTGGTTACAGACCCAAAGGGAACTGCAGTTTCATTTCAATTGGAAAGCCGGGCGAGCAGGTTTCTTGCAAGCCACCCTGTGTGCGCTGAACAGCCTCGCGATCTACGAGGCCCGCACCTCTTCCAGTTGGACGGTATACGGGACCGCCTTCACCAGCGCTTTGGCCAATTTTTTCGCTTACTACGATAAGGGCCCAAGCAAAAGAAGCAAGAAAAAATTCTTTGGGATGCTCTTGGTTTCTGCCGGATATGCCTTTCTTTCGTATGCCGGCAGCAATGCCTATCAATTCTTGCTTGCCTATGACTCGATCGCATTTTCAATTTGCGTCATTTTAGTCGGCCACCATCTTGCCATCAGGGGATAGGCCTCTTTTTTCGAGGGCATAAAAAGACCCCAGCCAAATCAGGCTGGGGCTCATGGTCATAACAGGAGGCCGACATGAGGATGCCAGCTACTGCCTGTTATAGGTGGCCGGCATGCTTGTTCGAACTGACCAAAAGACGGGCGGCCATCATTGGCCGCTCATTCCGAGAACGCTCTCGGCTTGAAGCGCAGCGGATTTTGAAACGCTTTTAAGCGGCAAAGCGCTTGCGCAGCCAGTAATCCGCGCTGACGTAGCGGCCGCCGCCGTAAAAGAACAGCACCAACAGCATGACGAAGTAGGTGGCGGCGAACTCCATCCCGTTGTTCAGGATGACCGGGTCGCCCAGTTCAGTGATGTAGTTGTAACGGCCGGGGAAGTTCTCCGCCAGCCAGGACAGGAAGCCGGCCAAGCGCTGGCTGGACTCCATGTCCTTGGCGGCAATGGCCAGCCAGCCGCGGGGCAGGTGCACCATGGCGCTGGCCGCGCTCATCAGCACCATCATGGGGATGGCCATCACCCGGGTGAACAAGCCGAGCGCGATGCAGACCAGGCCCAGCACCTCGGTGGCCGCGGCCAGAAAGGCGAACAGCACGGGGAAGGGCAGGCCCAGGCCGCCTTCGCTGGCCGGAGCGCCGAACCAGCTCACCGCCGCGCTGAAGCCGACCACCTTGGAATGGGCGCCGACGTAGATCACCGGCAGCAGATAGAGGCGGACGCCCAGCAGGGCGATGAAGTCGTATTGCTTGCAAGCCGCAAGCGCCCGGTCGAAACCATTCATTATCTTGGCAATCATTTTCGTATTCCTCATATTGGGCGGCCGGCGTCGGACGCCGGCGCGCGCATGTCGCGCATCTGTATCAAGCCGGTGGCGAGCGCTTCCTTGAGCCAGGTCCAGAGCGCGTCGGGCGGAACTTCGGCCGACAGCGCCGGATAGGCGCAAGGCGTCCGCAAGGCCTCCAGCAGCCAGCGATCTAAGGCGCTCAGCGGTTTCCGGATCACCTGATGCCGGGCGTCGCGGAAGATGGCGTAAGGGCCGGCAAGCCCGGCGAAGTCCAGCTGCAGTTCAACGCAGGCCAGCGTGGGATTGAGCGAGAAAACGGAGCTTTCCGTCGCCAGCCCGGCGGAGGGCGGCGTTACGACAGCCTCGTCTATTTCCACGCTGAACAGCAGCCACTCGTATTCCAGGCATTGCCGCAGATCCGCGGGCAGGCCGGCTTGGGAGAAACAGAGAAACTCGGTGGCGATGTGGTGGAACTCGGGGCTGGACGAGGCGTGGCCCGCCAAAAAGTCGTCGATGCGGCTGCGCAGCTGCTCAGCCGACAGCCTGGCGCAGAACAAGGGGAAGACATGGCTCAGCACTTCCTCGATATTGCCGCGCAGAAACTGGCGGTAAAGCTCGACGGAACGCTCGCCCAAGGCCTCCGGACCGCCCCGCAGCCGCCGGCTGAAGGTTTCGATGTCCGATATCGCGTTCATGATGTCTCCTTTGTCGCGCTCAGGCGGCCTGGGCCGCCGGCAGGTGGATGCGGCGCCGCAGCGCGGCCGCTTCTTCGCACAGCTCCCGCCACGGCGGCAACTGGTTGTCGCGCTCCAGCAGCAGCGGACGGGAGCCGTGCAAAGCCACGGCGTGCCGGGCCAGTTCCAGCACCTCTTCGCATACGGCCGCGCCGTGGGTGTCGATCAAGATGCCGTCGTCGCGGCGCCAGTGGCCGGCGATGTGGAAGTAGCGGATGGCCCGGGACGGCAGATCGGCGATGAAGCGTCGCGGGTCGTAACCGTGGTTGCAGGCGTTGACGTAGACGTTGTTGATGTCCAGCAGCAATTGGCAGCCGCTTTGTTCGACAACGGCGCGGATGAAGTCCGCTTCCTCCATCTGGCCGGCGTGGGCGTGGTAGTAGCTGATGTTTTCCAGGATCAACGGTCGATCCAGGAGGTCTTGAACCTGGCGTATCTTGGCGGCGACGCGCGCCGCGGCCGCTTCGCCGCGGGGGATCGGCAGCAGTTCGTATAAATAACCTTGCCGATCGCGGGAGTAACTGAGGTGGTCGCCGTGCAGGCGGATGCGATAGCGGTCGAGAAAGCGCTTGGCGCGCTGGAGATAGTCCGCGTCCAGCGGCAGCTCGTCACCTATCGACAGGCTGAGCCCATGCGAGATCAACGGGTATTTCTCCGCCAGACGGTCCAGCTGCTCGCGTTTGCGGCCGCCGATGTCCATCCAGTTTTCCAGCGTGATTTCCAGGAAGTCGATTTCAGGCTGCGGGGGGTGATCGGCCAGCCATTGGGCATGTTCGGCGCGCAGCCCCACGCCGACGGCCTGTTGATTTATTGTCCGCATACGCCCTCCACCATTTTTCCCTTGCCGGTTTGGTCGGAGTGGACGCCTTGGCCGGTCTTGCCGCACTTGCCGTCGCGGGCGCGCACCAATTGATCTTGCGGATCGTGCCGGAGAGGGGCTTTCTCATACATCTTCACCGTGCCGCACTTGCCGCTGGCGCATTTGCCGCCATGGCCGCTTTGGCTTTTCACCGCTTGCGCCGGCTGGCTGGCTTCCGCCGCCAATGCGGCTTCGGCGCTCAGGCCGAGCAAGGATGTCATGGCGATGGAAAGAATGATCTGTTTTTTCATGTCGGTTCTCCTTTGGGATGGCGGCGCTCAATGCGCCGGGAAGCATGAAAGGTCGCGGCTGGCGTGGATCGGGCCTGGGTAATAACGGCGGACGATGGAGACCGATTGCTCCTTGAGCCGCAGGCCCTTGCCCATGAAATGGTTGAGCACCAGCTGCTTGGGCTTCGCCGCGGCGGCGATGCGGCCGACGACGGACGGCTTGGCGTGCAGGAAGGCGGAGGCGGGGTCCGCCTGCTCGTCGATGGCGAGCGGCATCACCAGAATGTCCGCGTTCTTGGCGAAATCGATAAAGCGAGGGTTGCCGCCGTTCTGATCGGCGGAGACGACGATGCTGCCGTCCTTGGTGTCGATCCGATAAGCGAGGCAGGGCACGTCGCCATGAGGAATGCCGAGCGCGCTGATGCGGACGCCGTCTTTTTCATACACCGTGGTCGGCGTGGTCTTGCGGTAGTCCACATTGGACAGCGAGACCTTGAGCGGGATGTCGCCCTGGCCGGAGTAGAGGCCGGACAGATAGGCGTAAGCGCCGCTTTTGGCGTTGAACTGGGCGTTCATGAAGCCGCTCAGGCTGGGAAAGCCGGCGCCGCCCGTTGGGCCGGACATCTGAATGGCGCGGGGCGAGCTGAAAAAGTAGCTGCCCTTAAGCAGCGCGGGCAAGTCCGATACATGGTCGGTGTGAAAGTGGGTGAGGCCGATAAAGCCGACGTCTTCCAGCCGCGCGCCGGATTGGCCGAAGCGCAGAAAGGCGCCGCCGCCGGCGTCTATCAGCGCCACCGGCTTGCCCTTCCACCAGATCAGCGAGGCGGACGAAGCGCGGCCGTCGTCGGAGATCGGCCCGCCCGAGCCCAGCAATTGCAAGGCGTAGTCTTTGTTTTCGCATTGAGTTGGGCTGGCCAGGGAAGCGTTGGCGGCGCAGGCCAGCAAGAGGGATAAGGCAAGCATGCGGATTTTCATTTTGCGCTCCTTGTGCGGCGCGGTGATTTGGCCTGAGGAGGGAGGCCGGCCTGCGTCATCGCCGCCGTATTTCATTGAATTCGACGAGATTTCCCCTTGCAGGCGGGAGTCGCGTCGCTTTGGCTATGACTAAAGCTTATCACTGCGCTTATATCAGCATTACTTTTTATATTTATAGATATGAGTAGAAAAACTTATATGCAAAGGTGAAGATCCCTTGAATATTCGGCGATGGGCGGCGGGAGAGGACGGAGGAAGTAGACGGGGACAGCGTCAAAACGATGTGGAGGATCAAGCAGGCGCGCCGGCCTGCTTGTGATGGAAGGATCGATAGGGGTGTAGCGCGGGGGCGAGACGGAGGCCGTCCGCCATGCGCCGAAGCGGCTAGGCCCGCCCCTCGTCCCGCGCGCGCAGCCACGCCACGGTGTGATTCAGCAATTGATAGGCGATGGAGATGGGCGTCGGCGTTTGCGGCAGGGCGTCGATGTCGAACCAGCCGGCGTCTTCGATCTCGCCCTCCTGAGGCTGGATGTCGCCGCTGTCGTACTCCGCGGTAAAACCCAGCATCAGCGAGTGGGGAAAGGGCCAGGATTGAGAGCAGACGTAGCGCAGATTTTTGATGCGCACGCCCACCTCTTCAAACGCCTCGCGGTGCACGCATTCCTCCAGGGTTTCGCCGGGCTCGACAAAGCCGGCCAGCGCGCTGTAGACGCCGGGGACGAAATGAGGGCTGCGCGCCAGCAACAATTGCCGGCCGCGATGGATTACCACCATCATCGCCGGCGACAGCTTGGGATAGTAGAGCTGGCCGCAGCTGGAACAGCGTTTGCCGCTATCGTCCGGCCGCTGAAGCAGGGGCCCGGCGCAACGGCCGCAATAACGATGAGTGCGCTGGAACTGGCGGATTTGCGCGGCGCGGGCGATGGCCGGCGTCAGCCCGGAAGGCAGGCTGAGCAAGGCCGGACGCAGGGCCAGCCACTCGCAGCCGTCCGGCGGAGCGCCCACCAGTTCCGCCAGAAACAGATTGTGTTCCTCATGCACGCCGATGAACAGGATCTGGGCCAGCGGCCAGGCGCGCGCGCGGTCATCCGGCAGGGCCTGGTCCAGCAACAGGATCTTGGGCCCTTCGAAAATGCAGTAGCGGGCAGGCAGCGCGGGATCGGGCAGGGCGGGCAGGTCGAATGGCATGGCGGCTTGGTTAAGGTTTGAGCCCCTCAGTTTACGCCCACTCCCGGCGCCGCGTACATCCAGTGTTCGCTTTGCCGGCGCACCACCTCGGACAAAGAACCGCTGTCGTCGAACACCTGCCGCAGCCAGGCGCTGTCGGACTGCCGCTTCAACACCCGCTGGCGCAAGGCGGTCAACTGCGCCTGATTGCCCAGCGCCTCGGCCTGCGGCTCCAGCTGATTCAAGGTGTTGAGCAAATCCTCCTGCAGCCCGATCTGGCTATTGTTGCCGGCATCCACCAGCATGCCGTCAAAGCCGAAGCGGCAGGCCTGGAAGCGGTTGTAGCTATACGTCAGATAATGTTCCTGACACACCTCGTCCTGGCGTTCGCTCAGACAGCGGTGCGCCAGCATCTGCGCGTAAGCCGCCAGCAGCACCGGCGTCTCCACCGACAGCGGCGTGTCGCAGATGCGGATTTCCACCGTGCCGTACTCCGGCTTGGGCCGGATGTCCCAGTAAAAGTCCTTCATGCTGGCGACAATGCCGAGGTTGGCCATGCGCCGGAAATAGTCGTTGAACTGCGCCCAGTTGTTGACGCAAGGCATGCAGCCGGACAGCGGGAAGGCGTTGACGCTGGTCAGCCGCGAGGTCTGGAACAGCGTGTCCACCCCCTGGTAAAACGGAGAAGACGCGGACAGCGCGATGAAGTGCGGAATGTAGCGCGCCAGATAATGAGTCAGGCGCACCGCGCTGTCGCCGTCCGGGCAGCCGATATGGATGTGCTGGCCGTAAACGGTGAACTGCTTGGCCAGATAGCCGTACAGCTCGGACACCAGGTGATAGCGCTCCTTGGGGTAGATGCGTTGCTCGTCCCAATGCTGGAACGGATGCGAGCCGCCACCGGCCAGGCCCAGATTCAGTTTGCGCGCGCTGCTGACCAGCAGCTCGCGGATGGCCAGAATCTCCTCCAGCATCTTGTTGACGTCGCTGTGCACGGCGGTGCCGATCTCAATCATGCCCTGGGTGATTTCCGGCTTGATGTCGAAACCGTGCTGCAGGCGATTCACCTGCAACAGCAAATCGTCCGAGCCGCGGGTCAGATCGTAATCGCGCCGATTGAGAATCATCAGCTCCAGCTCCACCCCCAGGGTCAGCGGCTGACTGCGGTTGAATTCCAGCATCGTCTCACTCCTGCGGCCGGGTTTCGCCGGCCAGCTTCAAGGCCAGGCGGGTCAGCACCGGCGCGCACAATTCATTGATCACCAGGATGGCCATCATCACTCCGCTGAAGTTTCCCGCGGCGGCGCCCAGGGAAATCGCTCCCAAGCTCATCAACAGCGAAGTGCCGCCGGACCAGGAGTTCAGCGCCAAGCCCAGGCAGGCGCCGTGGCGCTTGGGCAGGCCATTGGCGCCGGCCGCCAGCCACCAGATCAACACGGCGAAGCCGGTGCGCAGCAGCAGGCAGGCCAGGGCCACCGGCCAGAACTGCGCCAGCGACTGCGGCGCCAGTTGCGCGCCGGCGGCCACGAAGAACGCCACGGTAAAGATATGGGCGGACGACATGATGCCGCGTTCGGTCACGGTATGGCCGTGCTTGAGGTTGCGCGTGGCCAGGCCGGCCGTGAGCAAGGCCAGGGACGGCAAGACCTGCAGCATGTCCGCCACGCCGACCACCAGCGCGATCAAACCGAACAGCATGACTTTCTGCGATTCCCGCTGCCGGCCGCCCAGCCAGCGATTAAGCTGGATTGCCGCGAGACCGGCCAACAGGCCCAGCGCACAGGAGGCCAAGGTCAGCCAGCCCGGCAGCAGAATGCCGCTTTCCACGCCGTTGTTGCCGGACAGATGGCCATAGGACAAGGCCAGCGCGAAGCAGGGCAGGGCCAGCAGATTGGACAATGCCGTGGCCACCAGCAGGCGTTCGCTGACCTGGCCGTCCGCGTTAGACTCGCGCACAATCTCCAGCGTGACCACCGGCGAAGTGGCCACGCCCAGCGCGGCCAGCATCAGGCTGGCCGCCAGACCCAGGCCGAACAGCTGCAAGGCGGCGAACAGGCCAAGCAAGGTCAGCAGGCAATAGAACAAGGTGGTCAGCAACAAGGTGCGTTCCACCCGCAGCCAGCGCAAATCCACGCGGCGCCCGGCCTCAAACAGCGCAATGCCCAAGGCCAGGTGCACGAAGATGGACGCTTGCTGCAATAGTTGCTCGTCCAGTAGCCGCAGGCTGTGCGGACCAATCAGCAAGCCGGTCAGCACATAACCGACGATGGCGGGCAGACGCGCCACCCGCACGGCGATCTGGCCGCCAATCACGCCCAGCGACAACAGCACGCCGAATGCCGCCAAAGGATTGAGCGCCAGCGTTTGCCAAGGCAGGCTCATGATAATTCCCCCGTTTATTTTTTGATTTTGACTGACGCGCCAGCCTGAGCCGGCGCAGCGAAAGCGGAATGTTGACGTCTTGCGACGGATCGGATGGGACGCGCATTGAAATGCGCGAAATCGCCCTCAGAGTATGAGAGACGATAAAACGGGACGAGAGTTCATGGTGATTGAGTGGATTCGCCGTGCGCTATCCGGCAAAACCGCTCCGGAAACGATGGCCGCGCTGCGAGAGCAGGCCGCGCGCATGCCGCTGCTGGCGGGGCTGAACGAGGCGGAGCTATCGCGCCTGATCGAACTGGCGGCCTGGGTTTTGCGCAGCAAAAGCTTCTCCGGCCAAGACGGGGTGCGCTTAAGCGCCCGCTCATGCGCCAGCGTGGCCCTGCAAATGGCGCTGCCCGCCATGAATCTGGGCAAAGCCGCCCTGAGCGGCTGGAACGACGTGGTGCTGTACCCGTCGCCGTTTGTCGCGCGCGACATCTGGATGGACGGCATAGGCCTGCAGCATGAGAGCGAGAGCGTGCTGATAGGCCAGGCCCGTCAGGACGGCCCGGTGGTGTTGTCGCTGCCGGACGCGCGCGCCTCCGAGCAGCTGGACGGCTGGAACGTGGTGATTCACGAAGTGGCGCACAAGCTGGACATGCTCAATGGCCCGGCCAACGGTTCGCCGCCCTTGCACAAGGGCATGCAACAGGCGCAATGGAGCCGCGTCTGGTCCCGGGGCTATCGCTTGTTGTGCCGCATGCTGGACCGCGGCATCGACCCCGGCTGGCTGGACCCGTACGCGGCGGAGAACCCGGCCGAGTTCTTCGCGGTGTTGAGCGAAGCCTTTTTCGAGCTGCCGCACCATCTCAAGTTGGACTGTCCGGAGCTGTACGAGCAGCTTGTCTTGTTCTACCGCCAAGATCCGGCGGCGAGGTTGCCCGAGCCCGAGGCGGAACCCGCCCCGGGCCCGGAGTTCTGATCAACCGGCGCGCGGCGCCGGCAGCTTCTCCAGGTCATCCAGCAAGCCCAGCAACTGGCTCAGCTTTTCCTGGCCCAAATGGCTTTCTATCTGGCGATAACAGTCTTCCGCCAGCGGGGAGATCTGTTGAATCAGGTCACGGCCGTCCCGCGACATTGAAATGATCAGACGTCGGCTGTCCACATGGTCGCGCTGACGATGGATAAGCCCCGCTTTTTCCATGCGGACCAGGATGCCGGTCAGGCTTGGCGGCAGGATACAAGCCCGGTCCGCGATAACGCCGGCCTCCTGATCGCCAAAGTCCTCCAGCACTCGCAGAATGCGCCACTGTTGCTCTGTCACCCCGTAACGGTTGAGGATCGGGCGGAAGTAAGCCATCACCGATTCCCTGGCCCGCAGCAGGTGCTGGGGCAGCCGTTGATTATGTAGTTTTATGTTTTTGTTGGTCATTTAGATCGTTGCTTCCGGCTGCGCGCAGCCAGTGTTGCTGGTTATCGCCCGAGAGGGCGAACTCGACAAATAAAATGCCATGCAAATACCTGTCACATATTTACTTTATTCCAAATTTTAATCCAAAAACAAAAAAAATAGCATCTCAATACCATATATTCATTGAATTAATTATGCATACCGGGCGAAGTAACGGGCAAAAGCGCCAAGCGACAGAGCCTCCAAGAGCATAATTTGCGTTACGGTGACGATAATTTTGAATTTACGTCACAGTGACGCATAATTAACTTGGACCAACAGACACAAACGGGCAGAGGAGGGCGGGCAATGAAGGAAGAACAGCGACAAGGCGAAGCCGCCGCAGGCAGGAAGCGCGGCCGTCCTAGTACCGGCCTTGCAATGTCCGGGGCGGAACGGCAACGAAAGTACCGAGCAAATACCGTCACCGTAACGTTAAATGATAAGGAATGGGCCCACCTGACCAATATGCTGGAGCAGGCGCTGAAAGCCGATCCATCGCGTTACGGCGAGTCCGATTTCGCGCTGGCCAGAAAAATCTACAGCGCCGCCATCAAGGGCAACCCGCCGCCGGATTGTTTTCACAAGCCCGCGACCAAGCGTCAAAACGAAACATAGTCATTCCAGGACGCAACCATCCCAATGGCCACTGCGCAAGACGCCGCCTGGCTTATGCTGATGAGTGTTGTTTTTTGCGTGAGACCAAGAAGATGAACGCCTCTTACAGTCCAAGCGGAGTCTGCGTTGAAGCCGCTCCGGCCGGCGCGCATGGCTTTGACGCCGATACGCCGCTGTCCCTGGAGCTTGCCCGGCAGTTCGCCGCTTCCGGCTACCAGTTTTGCGTTCGTTATCTCTCGCTAGGGTCCGATGAAGACGCCTCAGACCTGTCCGCAAGCGAAGCGCAGGATATTCTTGAAGCGGGCCTGGCCTTGATGGCCGTGCAACATGTGAGAGAGCCCGGCTGGTCGCCGAATGCGGATATGGGAAAAAGCGACGGCCAGAACACCGCCGCGCATGCGAAAACGGTCGGATTATTGCCCGGCGTGAACATCTGGTGCGACCTGGAAGGCGTGGCGGACGGGACGGCGGCGCAGGATGTGGCCGACTATTGTTCGCAATGGTTTGAAGCGGTGTCCGACGCGGGCTACGCGCCAGGCTTGTATGTAGGGTCCGACGCGGGATTGAGCGGAGCGCAGTTGTATGAATTGCCTTTCCAGCATTACTGGCAATCTTGCAGCAGCGTGCCGGAGATCCCGCAACGGGGCTACCAAATGGTGCAGACCCTGGTGCCTCAGCCGGTGAACGGGATCGGCATCGACGCCGATCAGACGCAAACCGACCAGTTGGGCGGCACGGTGAGATGGCAGGTTCTGGCGGAGAGGGCTTGACGATGAAGGCGGCGAAGAACTTGGAGTGCTTTTCCTAGTCTCCTTGATTTGACATAATATACACTTGGCATGTTGCGGCAACGCTACATGCGGCATTTGTCATGCGCTGAGACGCACTAGCATTGTCAGCGCTTAGACTCCCCATCAACATCGCCCCCGCCGTCAGCCCGCCCAGGGCGAGGGCGCCCATCTTTTTTAGTAGGTCTTCCCAAACGTCCTTACGTGCTTGATTTTTCTCGCGTTCCATCTGCGCTGCGGCAATCACCACCATGCCGTCTATTCCCAAAATTTTTGCGACCATGATGCAGGCGAAGTCATCCATGATCTTTTTCCCGGTCATGTACTGACTCATTCCGCTGCTGCTGATCCCTAGTCTCTCAGCTTTTTTGTTCTGGCTGATGTCACCCATTTTTTCGAGTGCTTCGCGCAGGTAGTCGCTGCTTAGCTTCATGTCATCTCCGTTGTGCTTACCTGGGTAAGCAATCTATCATGGCACTGCTACTTACCCAGGTAAGCAAAAGTCTGTTACCCAATTTTAGCAGGGGAGGCATGCCGTGTACCGGTCCAAATTCTGCGCGCTATTTCGCTGTCATGGCCACGTCCTGATGACGTCCAAGCCGTCTGTCTTTGTCTGCCGCACCGGCTTTGTCTTCGCTTCTCGGCCAGTCGTCCGTCTGGCCCTTTCCCGTACCAACTGAGGACCTACCCATGAAAGCCATTTTGTCCGGTTTCCTGCACATGAACGGCATTGCCAAGCAGTCCGGCAAGCCGTTCGACATGCGCACCTTGATTGTGCTTGTCCCGGCTCAGAACACAGCGTCTGAGAAATTCAACAAGCTGGGCGTTGGCTACGAGGTTGCTGAACTCCCAGTGGCCGACTCTGCCAAGGCCGCCTTCATGTCGCTGACGTACCCGTGCCACGCGCAACTGGACATCAGCCACGAAATTTTCAACGGCAAGATGCAGCCGACCGTCAACGGTGTTTCCCACGTCGTGCTGCTCAAGCCTGTAGACAAGGCCACCGCCTGATATGTCTGCTTTCATCGACTACATCTCGATCTCGCAGCTGCACCCGGGTCGACTTAACCCCGAGACCGGGGAAGTCGAGCCGACTTTGCCGCTCGTGGATTCGGGTGTGGTCGGGAAGTGGGGCAGGGACATGGAAACCGGCGAACTCATTGATAACCCTGAGTGGGGACAGTCTTCAAAGCTGTTCCTGCGCGGCTCTTTCGACAGCCTGGTTATCGTCAAGTGCGACGGTTTCCGCATCACTTTGTCCGGCAACGTGGGCCGCCTGGATCGCCCCGACAACCTGTTCAACCTGGACTTCGATCAGACCATTGCGAAGTGCAATGAAGTCCTGTCGCGTTTCCGTTTGCCACCTTTTGAACCTGGTCAGCAGGTGGTAAACGCAAATCCGTCAGCGTATGACCTGGAACACGGCGTCAACCTTGTCCATTGGACTGGCGCTACCGTTTCCGGCCTTCACATCACGCGCAACTATCAAACCGGCAGTCCGAAGGACGCCGAAGCCTTTATGCGCTGGCTCTCTACCCAGTCCATCAGCAACGTCAAACGCAACCGCGCTAGTCCTGAGTCCTGCGCCTGGGGCAGCAAGGGCGGTCGCAAGATGCTGAAGGCTTACATCAAGCATTTGGAAATGCTCGCCCCCGGTCACAAGCATGGGCGCTCTACATCTCAAATCAAGTGTGACCCTGTTTATCAATTTGCACGGGAACAAGGCATTGTGCGGCTCGAAATGGAGGCAGGACGTCTCTTGCTGCGCGACAAAGGTCTACGGTTCCTGGGAGACATCACGATGGACAACATCGTTAACCTCTTTGACGCCGAAGTCCGGCCTCTCTTGTCCCGCGTCCGTCAAGACATCACCCGCCTGGACATCGAGGGCTTGCCCTCAAAAATCCGCATGACTGCCGCTTGTTACCTACGCGGCGAGGATGTTCGCCAGTTGGTCAGCCAAGCCACGTTCTACCGTCACGCAAAAGCCTTGCGTGATTACGGCATCGACATCAGCGAACCGCTGGCCAAGTTCGACAAGATCAATCACGTCATCAAGGTTGTTGAAGTGGCGCCGGCCACTTGCCCTGACTGGTACTGGCAGCACCAGGAACGCTTGTTTGTCGAGCGAACACGCCTGGAGTCCGATCAGGCGCTGGCAGAGGCTGAGCGTGCAGATCGCGCCGCAGCTGTGGCGGCAAACGAGGAAATTCCGCTCCCGATGGTGGCCAACGGCCTCATTGAAGACCCCGATAGGCTCGCGCACTTGTTCAAGTCAGCCCAGGAGTACGAAGTGCCGCACACACGCCCAGGCACCTCAGGAGTAGCCAATTTTGCGTCACGGTAACGATAAATATGCCGCCCTAACTCCATCCGCTGCCACCGCACGGAGGAGGACGGCAGCGGATGGAGTTAGGCGCATTGCTTTTTGCGCGCTGCAATTATTTTATTTTCGCGAAAGTAGAGGATGAAATGGACGCGATTATGAATGCTTCGTTTCAGTTGGGATTTTTCCTACCTGTTACGGCATATATGATCGGTTTTCCGATCGGGGTAGTTGTTTCTGGTATTCGTAAAGCTTAATAGGAGGTTATATGAAGCATTTCAACATGGTTCGCAAATTCGTTTCCGTGGCAGTTGTCGCCGTGGCTACTTCGCCGGTTTTCGCCGCAGGTGAGAAGGTATCTTTCACTCCTCCGGACGTGGATTTTTCCACGATTCTGGCGTGGGTGACTGGCGTGCTGGCCATCGGCGTAATTGGTATCTGCGTTGCTTTCAAGGGCATCGATCTGTCGAAGCGCGGCATTAACAAAGCCTAGCCCGGCATCAATCTAAGGAGGAGGGGGCTAATGCCCCCTTTTTTTATGGAAACATTGATTGCTGATCTTTGGCAGCTGGCATATTTTCTAGCCGGCTTGATTTCTGGCGCTATGTTTATTTTGGGTATTAGAACGAGAATGTGAGGTTTCAAATGCCTGTCCGAACAATGCGCAATGTCACATTTTTTGCTTTGGGTGTGTTGATTTCTTTGTTTGCCTGCATGGCGATGGCTGGTAGTTACAAGATTGGAGGCTATTACCGTTATGGCGACTCTGTTACTCGTAAGTACACATCAACAGCTGATGCACAAAGGCTCTCAGATGTTGTGATGAAGGTGCATTTGGATGATGCTAAAAATGCGCGCGTCACTACTCAGATTGCCATGAATTTAGAGTCAAATTTAGTTAAGGCTAGAGTTTTAGATGACATTCCCGTTCCTGCGGCGGCTGCGGCTTCTGCTGCTGCGGCTGCATTGAAAAGAGGCCGGATTAACCCAAGTGCTGTTGTTGCGAATTTGCTTGCTGATTATGCCATTCAAAAGGGCTGGGAGTTAATGCAAGAGGCTAAATGTGAGATGAAGCCTGGTGGTTGTTGGAATGCTCCCGCTAGCGGAGTTAATGAATCTAACGCTTCGGATTGTGACTCTTATTCATTGGCCTGGGGGCAAAAGGGCACTTATATTGTTCATATTCCTGGCTGGGTTTGTGTTCAAACCATGGGCAGCGGTGGACCTTCATATAATTCTGATAAATGCTTCTGGAAAAACAATGTTCCTGTTGGTGGTGGTGAATTTGCTGGCTATTACTGGTGCCGTGAGACAACTCCGGTGAAGTATGCTCAAAGCTCCCCAGCTACAGCCGCGGACGTCGAAAATATTGCGCGAGAATACTATTACGCACAACCTCAGCAATTGTTTAATGCTTTCATGCAAGAAGGCACAATTCTTAGTTTGGATGATGAATCTCCGGTTGCAACAACTGCGGATTCTGTGAAAGGTCAATCGTCTGTTTCTAGCTCAGGAACTACCAAAAATCCTGACGGATCAGTTTCCGAGTGGAAAACTGAAACTCAAACTGATTACACACCTAAGGGTGATGGAAAACTTGGTGGCAATATTAATATAGAGAAAACCACGACTTCAACGACGACAACGAACACTTGTACTGTTGCGGGGTCTTGCACTACTTCTTCATCAAGCAATACGTCTACTGAAAAGCCGAAGCCTGATCCGGTTTGGACTGATCCGGACATGCCTAAAATAACAGAGCTATATCAGCAAAAATACCCCGGCGGCATCAAGGGCGTTTGGGATAAAAAGTCAGACGCTTTCAAGCAAACTGCATTCATGAAATCTTTGGCAACTCTTGTTCCATCCATATCTAATGGATCGTGCCCATCTTTTTCTATCAATACAAATAACGGTTGGGTTAACGGAGGGGAACAAGCTATTCCTGTCCCATGCTGGGTTTATTCTTTTATTCGTGCCGTCATTTTGTTGACTGCTGTCTTCTTTGCGCGTTCTATTATTTTTGGAGGCTGATATGGCATTTCTTGGCGTGTTTTTTTCGCAACTGCTTGCAAAATTGGTGGCACAATCGGCATTTTTATTAGCGCTTGTTGTTGCCGCTTTTGCAGCATTTTGGCTGTTGGGCACAGACCTAGGTGTTTGGATTTTTGAACAATTCATGGATTTATCTATTGCGATTTTGAATAGCCTTAGTTTTGATTTTGATTCGCTCAATGTCACCAAATATATAACTGCTTTGCCGCCTGAAACCGTGAATATGATGGGTCTGATCGGCCTTGGTCAGGCAATGGCAATTATCATTGGCGCAATTGGTGTTCGCATCGTATTGCAGTTGATCCCGTTTACGCGCCTAGGCAGCTGAACATGATCAATCTAATGTTGGGTGGCCCGCGCTCAGGTAAGTCTTATGAATCGACCGTTTACCACATCTTGCCGGCTCTGGAGCAGGGCAGAAAAGTCGTAACGAACTTGCCGATAGACATTGAAGCTTTTTGCGCGATCAATTCGGACTATCGCAAGCTCATTCGCAAGATTGACGATGAGCCGAATGTAAAAGCTTTCTCACTTCAAGAGCACTGGCATGATGACTGGAAAGACCCCGCTACAGGTCGAGGCCCTTTATTTGTTGTAGATGAAGTGCATTTCATTATGCGGCGGGGCGAAACGCCTAAGTGGCTGAACGAACTTGCTTCAATGCACGGCCATTATGGTTATGACTGGCTATTAATTACGCAGTCCTATGGCAAGATTTCAAAAGAAATCTGCGATATGGTCCAGCTAACTTATTTTGTACGCAAAATGGTGGCATGGGGCAAAACTGACTCATATATCAGAAAAGTTTACGATGGTCTTAAGCGCCCATCTCACCCCGATATTCAGACGAATATCCGCAAGTACATTCCTGCCTACTTCAAGCTTTACAAGAGTCACACACATAGTAATTCGGCTGTTATCGAGTTTGAAGGCTCTGATTTGACGCCGGCTTTTCGTAAGTGGAAGTTGGCTAGCTTTGTTTTACTTTTGCTTTTTATCCCCTTGGCTTACAAGGCATTTGTTTCTTTCAAGGGGATGGGATCTCAACAGACTGAGGAGCCTATTGCAGCAACAAAGGCAGCATCTAAGCCCTTACCTAGTAAACCACCATCCCCTGCGTCCGCACCTGCGGTTACTGAAAAGCCTACAGACATGGAGAAAGATCCGTTTGAAGGGATGCATGTCTACATCAAAGCGAACATATCGGATGCTCACAAAACGCTGTGGCTATTCGGCGTGTCCAGGGATGGGGTTGAGCTTATGACGCAGACGGGCATTCAGCTTGCAGATGCCGGCTACGCGATTCGGGCCGTTAACGACTGCCTGGCGATCGTGAGTCACCCGCGCATGGTAAGGCCTTTTTATGTCTATTGCGACTCGCCACGGCCTCCTCAAGTCAAATCAGTTGCCGTTTCATCGCCAGATATGGGTGCTGCGGTTTCAGCTGCAGGGAATGGAGTAAAACAAGGTATTCAGGGTGGCGGCTCTTTAGCTGGATCTGTTACGACAAATCCGAAACAATAGGGAATACAATTATGGATTCACATTCTCTTGTTGGGTTTATTTTGTTTTGTTTAATTTGCTCCCTGGTTCTTTATTTAAAACACGGCATTTAAAGGATTGCTCCATGTCTTCAAATGACATTTTCAAACTTTGCACTATTGTTTTTTTCTTTGCTTTTTTGTCTGGACTTGTTGTCTCAAGCTTTTTTGATATTTTAATTAATTCAAGGCGAATCGAAAAATATTTCGATAGATTAATTAAGCCGCCTTCAAAATATCAAGTTACCCGAGTCTTAAAAATAAGAGTTGTTAAATTGCAACGGAGAATAAAAGAATTGGAGAATTCCAATTAAATAACTTCCATTATTCGTTACCATAACGGATAATGAATTATCTAAACGGAGGTTACGAAAATGGCTAAAGACATGAATGACAGCGCAACGCTTGAATTGATTCCGGCTGCTAAGAAACGTGGCCGTCCCGCTAGTGGCAAAGCATTATCTAATGCTGAACGTCAGCGTCGCTTTAGAATGGCTCAGAAACAACGCGTTCATATAGATTTGTCTTCTGAAGATTGGGCTGACGTTATGGTGATGCTTCAATTGAAATATGAAGCTGACGCTAATAGTCAATCGCAGCTGTCTTATGCTCATATTGTTGAGCATTTTTATCGGGCTGGATTGGGTAAAGCTAAAGCCATGCCGGCTTGGTTTGAAGAAAACCGCTACAAAGAACCCGTTACCGTAACGAAAAATCAACCCGAACATCAACCCGTTACCGTAACGGAAATTGAGCCTATCGAGGATAAACCCGTTACCGTAACGGAAATTCCTGATGCACCTAAAGCCGTTACCGTAACGAAAAACAATTTTCAGGTGCGCTACGCTCATCCGGATGAACCTGTGTTGACCTGGACGGGCAGGGGGCGGAAGCCTGTATGGGTTCAGCGATGGCTTTCTGCTGGTGGTGAGCTTTCCGATCTGGAGGTTTCTTTGTGACTGACCAGGTATCTTTGCCAGCAGCTCCGTCACAACTCGTCTTGAGTCTATTTCCGGGTGTTGATCTGCTGGGGCGTGGATTTGAAGCTGAGGGCTTCTCGGTTGTGCGTGGGCCTGATCTTATATACGGCGGAGATATTCGGCAATTTAGGGTTGTCGCTGGCCGTTTTGATGGGGTCATCGGTGGTCCGCCGTGCCCCGATTTCAGCAAAGCCCGCCGCTCTGAACCGTCCGGCTATGGTCTCGAAATGCTGGGTGAGTTTCGCCGCGTTGTTCTTGAAGCGCGTCCGCTCTGGTGGCTGATGGAAAATGTTGCCGGTGTACCTGACGTGATGCTGCCGGGCTATAGTCACCAGCGCATTGATATCAACGCATCGGAATGCGGTTTGCAGCAAAACAGACTGCGTCATTTTCAGTTCGGCCACTGTGACGGCCTTGTACTTACCGTGAAGCGTCTTCCTGTTCGTACTGACGTTGAGCCGTGTTGTACTGCAAGCGAGGGTACGCAACTGGGTAAGCGTGACTGGCTTCGTTTCTGCCAGCTTCAGGGCCTTCGCGATGGAATAGACTTGCCCGCGTTCACTCTTGGTGCTCGCTATCGTGCGGTTGGCAATGGTGTGCCTGTTGATATGGCTCGGATGATGGCCTCCGGCATTTTGTCACTTCGTGACCCGGATGATGTGAAGGTTTGCGAATGTGGCTGTGGCCGAGAAGTCGAGGGCAGGGCACGTCTAGCAACGCCGGCTTGCCGTAAGCGCCAGCAGCGGAAGCGTGACTCTGCCGGCGTTATTCATTCGAGCTCGGTCACACTGTGACTAACCGCGGTTGGCTCTTACCTGGATTGTCACTGTGACTATACGGTCGCGAAAATGCCCCGGGTAGTCACGTGACCGTCCTGGTGTGACGGATCCTGGATGGGTCACACCAGGTAAGTCACATCGTGACTGAGTTGCGGTGACTCAGCACCGGCCAGTCACTTCACGAAAATCCAGAACGTAAAAAAGCCCAAGTGCTCTCCCTGGGCTTTTTTATTACAACTTCCTTGAATTTATCACGCACGCTCTAGTGCTTTTTCCTCCCTAGGGTGCATTCTTTTCAGCACGCTAGCGTATTCATCTAGTGTTCGTTGTGGGGGTGTTCTTGGGATCCGTAGCGGCATGAGTCCTATCTGTCTAATGATCGAATCTCTTTGCCTGTCCTTCTCTTCTTTCCCAATGTGCGACCTGTCATCAAGCTCGATAATCGCGATCATTGTGAGGTCTCTCTTGCAGATCACGAAGTCAGCTACCTTCTGGCTCATTGTTCTGCGCAGCCCTTCGTTGTCGAATTTGCTTCCTCCTTCAGTGTCGATAATCTGGCTAAAGGCCACTTGAGGAAAAACGAGGAATTCAGGCGAAAGGCTTTTTGTCAGTCGGTTAAAGCACTCTTGCTCACGCTGCGTGAGCAGCGTTTTCCCCTTGAGCTTGAACCTGGCTGAACCGAATTTTCTTGGGCTTGTAGCCTCGCTCCTGGCTTCTACTTTGAATGAGCGTTTTTGTGCTTTGCTTTTCTTCGCTCCGCTCATCGCTCCAGCTACGATAGCTATCACGATGAAGATGATGACGATTGTTGTCATGCTTTTTCTCATCACGTTACGGTAACGGCGATGCTAAACGAATAAGCCTTACCTGCAAACTCGTCTTATACGTCACCGTAACGAAAATAGAGAGAGGCCACGCCCGGCTCTTTTGCAGACAGTAAAAACCGTGTAGAGCGATCACCTATGGTCAGCCCCGCGCTCGCGCGCCCCTAGGGGCCCCGCCTGGACGTTCTTTGTCCAGGAAGGGGGTAGGGGGACTAGCTCGGCTTTGGCCGAGCGTAGTAGGGCGTTGCAACCTGTAGCGTCGCGCCGCCTTCGGGCCGCGCAGCGGCCTAGACGGGTGACTGGTAATACCCGTCTTTTTTCTCATTTTGAGAAACCGGTAGGAGGGCGGCAGCATCGAAACGGCGCTGCAAGGCGCGCCAGAGCTGGCTTTTGGGTCTCTCTGACAGAGCGCGTCTTTTTTCTCAAGAATGAGAATGGGAATGCTGATGGGATTGCCTGTTAGCAGCTGTCGTCGGGGCCGATAATTCGGTTCAGCATCGCGCCGAACTTGGCCTGCCGGTGGCAGTTCTCACGGTAGAAGTCCCGCTCGATCATGAGCCGTTCGATCAGCTCCGCTTGCTGTACTGCAAGGCGCTTGGCCCGGCGATAGTCTCGCATTAGTGCAACTTCTTCGTAGTTGATGCGTTCACCCGTGGCCGGGCAGATTAGCGCCTGGCCATCTTTGGCCAGCTTCCAGCCCCAGAACGGGCCGAATTGCTTGCCTAGTACGGTTGATGCTTTGTGAGCTAGATAGAGATAGGCAAGCTTCGGGACCGGCTTGTGTCCGGATCGCCAGCGGCCGACCTCGTCAACGTCTACGCCGATCTCTGCGGCAATTTCCGTTACGTCACGAAAACAAACAGCCCTGATCAAGTCATCAGGGCTGCACGGGAACTCACACCAAGGTAGCTTGCGTTTCATTTTGCTGCGGATAGTTGTTGCTCGAACCTCCAACGATGGAAAGTGTTGCGTTTTATTAACCTGTACAAAAGGACAGGGTATTGAACCAATGGAGCAGGCTGCGGACCCTACGCCGTATGTTTCCAAGATTTGACATAATATACATTATGCGAACATAAGGATAAACCAAGGCACCGCCAGAACCCGCCTGAAGCCCACCCCTGGGCTTCAATGACTCAATCGCCTTTAGGCAAGCCGCTGATGATAGGCCCAAGGTCCAAAAACTGTTCCAGCATGTCCGCCAGCTTGTCGATATTGGTTTCTCGCAGCGCCGGGTAATCCAGCGCCACGGGGTCTTGCAATCCGGCCCAGCGCAGGATGGCCTGGCAGGCGGCCGGCTCGTCGAAGACGCCGTGCAGATAAGTGGCCAGGATCTGATCATCTTCCGAGCGCGCGCCGTCCGCGCCGCCGTCCTTGAAATGCAGCGCCGGCCGCTGCAGCGCCGGGCCGGAGCTGACTCCCATGTGGATTTCGTAGCCGGTGGCCTCGGCGTGGTCCAAGGTCAGCCGGCCGCACACACGCGTCAGTCGCTTTTCCGGCGCCAGCGTGGTTTCCATATCCAGCCAGCCCAGTCCGTCGCCGCTGCCCGGTTCGCCTTCCAACCCGTCTGGATCGTGGAGCTTGCGGCCCAGCATCTGCAGGCCGCCGCAAATGCCCAGCACCTTGCCGCCGTAGCGCAGATGGCGGCGTATCGCTTCTTCCCAGCCCTGCGCGCGCAGCCAGGCCAGGTCCGCCAACACGCTCTTGCTGCCGGGTAGCACGATCAAATCGGCCGGCGGGATGGGCGCGCCGGCGCGCACCAGGGTGAATTCCACTTGCGGATGCAGGCGCAAGGGGTCGAAGTCGGTGTGGTTGCTGACGCGCGGCGCGGCCGGGGCGATGACGCGCAGCTTGTCGCCGGCGCCGCTCGCGCCGCCCGGCTTGTCCAGGCCCATGCTGTCCTCGGCCTCCAGGTGCAAATCGTGCAAATACGGCAGTACGCCCAGCACGGGCTTGCCGGTATGTTGTTCCAGCCAATCGATGCCGCTGTTGAGCAGGCTGGGGTCGCCGCGGAAGCGGTTGATAACGAGGCCGATCACCCTGGCGCGCTCGGATTCCGACAGCAAGGCCAAGGTGCCGGCCAGGTGGGCGAATACGCCGCCGCGCTCGATGTCGGCCACCAGGATCACCGGGCAATCCACCGCCTCGGCGAAACCCATATTGGCGATGTCGCCGTCGCGCAGATTGATCTCGGCCGGGCTGCCGGCGCCCTCGGCGATGATGCACTGATATTGCCCCGCCAGCCTGGCGTGGGACGCCAGCACCGCCTTTATCGCCACCGGTTTGTAGTCGTGATAGCCGCGAGCCTCCATATTTCCTATCGCCCGCCCGTGGATGATGACCTGAGAGCCGGTATGGCTGTTGGGCTTCAATAGCACCGGATTCATATCGGTATGCGGCTCCAGCCCGCAGGCCTGCGCTTGCACCGCCTGCGAGCGGCCGATCTCGCCGCCGTCCACCGTCACCGCGCTGTTCAGCGCCATGTTCTGCGGCTTGAACGGCGCCACCCTCACGCCACGGCGGGCCAACAGCCGGCACAAGCCGGTGGCCAGCGCGCTCTTGCCGGCATCGGACGTGGCGCCCTGAATCATGATGGTCTTGGCCATGGCATTCCCCCTGCACATAGATGGCGAACAAGGCTTAGAATGGCGGCTTGATTCATTCCGGCCATCCCAAACCCTAGAAATTTGCGCATTGGATACCTCCAAGCGGCGGTCGGCCATTATATAAGGTTGTGTGTTGAATTCCGCATTGTTTCTACCGTTAGCGCTGTTGCTGGACCGCCTGCTGGGGGAGCCGCGGCGCTGGCATCCACTAGTCGGCTTCGGTCGGCTGACCCGGGCCGTTGAGCGCTTTGGCTTCCCCTCCTCGCCCGATGCCGAGCCCCGCTGGCGCATGCGTCTGCGCGGCGCCCTCTCCGTTTCACTCTTGATCCTGCCTCTGACGCTGGCGGCCTGGCTGCTGGCCCGGCTGCCGCTGCTGTCAGCCATTGTCCCGCTTGTTCTGCTCTACTTGGCGGTGGGCGCCAGGAGCTTGGCTCAGCATGCGGAGGTGGTCAGACAGGCGCTGGCCGACGGCGATCTCGCCTTGGCCCGTGAACGGGTGGGCTGGATCGTCAGCCGCGACACGAGCGAGCTGGATGAGGCGGGAGTCGCCCGCGCCACCATTGAGTCGGTGCTGGAAAATGGCTGCGACGCGGTCTTTGCCGCGCTGTTCTGGTTTCTGCTGCTGGGCGCGCCCGGGGCGGTACTGTACCGGCTGTCCAACACGCTGGATGCGATGTGGGGCTATAAGAACGCCCGCTATTTGCATTTTGGCTGGGCCGCCGCCCGCCTCGACGATGTGTTGAACTATGTCCCGGCGCGGCTGACCGCCCTCACCTATCTGCTGCTGGGCCACGCGGCAAGCGGCTGGCGCTGCTGGAGAACGCAGGCACCCACTTGGTACAGTCCCAACGCCGGCCCCGTGATGGCGGCCGGCGCCGGCGCGCTGGGCGTCTCCCTTGGCGGCGGCGCGCGCTACCATGGCCAGTGGAAGGAGCGCCCGCCCTTGGGCTGCGGCCCCGCGCCCACGCATCAGGACATCGGCCGCGCGGTGCGCTTGGTCAGCCGCGGCGCCTGGCTGTGGGCCGGTCTTTCCCTATTGTCGGCTGTTTTGATTGGAGTCATGCATGCTTGAACACGGAGGCGGCCTGCTGCGCGCGGCCGCTGAATACGGTATTCCGCCTGGGGATTGGCTGGACCTGTCCACCGGCGTCAATCCCAATGGCTGGCCAGTGCCGCCGCTGTCCGCCGACGGCTGGCTGCGGCTGCCGCAGGACCACGACGGGCTGGAAGCGGCGGCGGCGGAATATTACGGTTGCGAGCAACTGCTGCCGGTGGCCGGCTCCCAGCCCGCCATCCAGGTGCTGCCGCGGCTGCGAGCGCCCTGCCGCGTCGGCATGTTGACCTTGTGCTACGCCGAGCACCCCTACCAGTGGCAAAGGCGCGGACACAGCGTGGAACGGTTCACGCCGAATGGGCTGGCCGCGAATATTGATCAGCTGGACGTGGTTCAAATCTGCAACCCCAACAACCCCACCGGAGACCGTTTTGAACCGGCTTTGCTGGAAGACTGGCGGCAAAGGCTGGCGGAACGCGGCGGCTGGCTGCTGGTCGACGAAGCGTTTCTGGATGCGTCGCCGCGGGACAGCATGCTCCCCCATATCGGCAAGCCGGGCCTGATCGTGCTGCGCTCGGTCGGCAAATTCTTCGGCCTGGCCGGCGCGCGCGCCGGTTTCGTGTTCGCCCAGGCCGCGCTGCTTCAAGCGCTGGCCGAGGAACTGGGGCCTTGGGCCATGGCGGGTCCGGCGCGCGAAGCGGTGACGCTGGCGCTCTGCGATACCGCGTGGCAGCAATCCATGAGGAGCAAGCTGCTGCGCGATAGCGCGCGGCTGCGGGACTGTCTGGAGCGGCACAGGCTCGCCCCGGCCGGCGGCTGCGAACTGTTCCAGTGGGTTCCCGGCGAGGCCAGCCTGCCCTTGCATCGCCATCTGGCGGGGCGTGGCATCTTGAGCCGTTATTTTGAGTCCCTGCCCAGCTTGCGCTTTGGCCTGCCTAGCGGCGAACAGGACTGGGCGCGGCTGGAACAGGCCTTGGCGGATTGGCGGCGATTGTAATTAAAATCAAAACGCCAGCTGTTCACAGCCTGGTTTTTGTCACGTATCATCCGACCCCATCATGACGGTGCCCCCAAAACCTGTGTGCGAGCTCGCCAGCCAAGACGCGCGGCAGCTCGTAAACAGGTCCTCAGAGGGTGAAACGGGAACGCGGTGCAAGACCGCGGCTGCCCCCGCAACTGTAAGCGCAGAGTCCACGCCTAAAGCCACTGGTCCCTAAACGGGCCGGGAAGGCGGCGCCGGACGGCGACGCGCGAGCCAGGAGACCGGCCGTCATACGTGTCGACGCAAGCAGAAACCGGGCGGGGTGAACCGGGGGATACGCACATGCGCCGCTCATGAACACTCGGCGACCTGTGCCCTCGTTTGCGCGACGGAAATCGTCTCCGAGGGCACCATGCATTCATCCACCGCGCCGTCCACCGGCCGCCGTCTGGCGCAGCACGCGCCGATACTCGCCGGGCTGATCCTGGCCAATCTATTGGCCTGGGCCTGGGCTTTCGCCGCCTTCGCCGATCATCCGGCCCAACTCGCCACCGCCCTGCTCGCCTATCTGTTCGGCCTGCGCCACGCGGTGGACGCCGATCACATCGCCGCCATCGACAACACCGTGCGCAAGCTGATGCAGGAAGGCCGCCGACCGTCGGCGGTGGGCCTGTTCTTCTCCGCCGGCCACTCCGCGGTGGTGGTCATCGCCGTCGCCCTGATCGTGTTCGCCGCCAGCGCGCTGCAAAGCCGCGTCGCCGGCTTCAAGGAGATAGGCGGCGTTATCGGCACCAGCGTGTCGGCCTTCTTTCTGCTGACGCTGGCGCTGATCAATCTGTCTTCCTTGCGCGCGGTATGGGGCGCTTTCCGCCGCGCCCGCGCCGGCGAAGCCATTTGCGACGAGCAGCTGAATCTGCTGCTGAACAACCGCGGCCTGATCGCGCGCCTGCTCAAGCCGCTGTTTCGCATGGTGACCAAGAGCTGGCATATGTTGCCCATCGGCTTTTTGTTCGGCCTGGGTTTCGACACCGCCACCGAGATCGGCTTGTTCGCCATCGCCACCTCGCAAAGCGCCAACGGCGTGGCGCTGTGGCACATCATGGTGTTCCCGGCGCTGTTCGCCACCGGCATGGCGCTGGTGGATACGCTGGACAGCATGATGATGGTGGAAGTCTACGGCTGGGCCTTCGTCAATCCGGTGCGCAAGCTCTGGTACAACCTGACCATCACCTTCGTTTCCGTTCTCGTCGCCGTCGGCATTGGCGGCCTGGAGGGCCTGGGCCTGCTGGCGGACAAGCTGCAGCTCACCGGCGGCTTCTGGGACCTGATCTCAGCGCTCAACGACGATCTGGCTCATTTCGGCTACTTCGTCATCGGCGTGTTCCTGCTGACGTGGCTTGCCTCCGCCGCCATTTATAAATGGAAGCGTTTTGACCAACTGACGCCGGAGGCGCGATGAGAACCCACGACAAACACGTGCTGATGTGCACCGGCCCGCGCTGCACGCCGGACGGCCAGGGTTCGGAAGCGATGTTCCTGCACCTGGGCCGCAGCATAGACGCTTGCGAAGGCCTGCGCGCCAAGCGCACCCGCAGCCACTGCTTCGCCGTGTGCAAGGAAGGCCCTGTGATGGTGGTGTATCCGGACGGAGTCTGGTACCGCAAGGTGAATGAAAGCGATATCGAACGCATCGTCTGCCAGCATCTGAAAGGCGGCATTCCGGTCGAGGAATTGGTGTTCCATAAAACCGGCGTCGGCGACATCGAAACGGAGGCGCAGGCATGAGCGCCGCACTCGCCCTGTTAAGCCACGCCGGCACCGATCTCGCCGCGCTGTCGCGCGCGCGCTGGCCGGAAGACTTTCCCTCCGTGTCCGGCATCTCGCTGCAAGGCATTGCCGACGAGGCCGCGATGCAAGCGCTGCTGGACGGCCAGCTGGCCCAGGTCCGCGCCATCGTGCTGCGCGTGCTGGGCCGCGCCGACGCGATACCCGGCCTGGAGCGGTTGCTGGCCCACGCGCGCCGGCTGCAGACCGCGGTCATCGTGCTCAGCGGCACCGGCGAGCCGGACCCGGAGCTGCAAGCGCTGTGCAGCGCGCCGGTATCGCTGCAGCAGGACGTCCACGCCTATCTGCAGGCCGGCGGCAGCGCCAATCTGGGCGAGCTGATGCGCTGCCTGGCGGACAGGCTGCTGCTGACCGGCTTCGGCTACCAGCCGCCGCTGCCGCTGCCCGAGCACGGCGTTTACCACCCGGAGCTGAGCGCGCCCTGCTCGCTCGCCGACTGGCTGGAAATCCGCAACCCGGACTGGCCCACCGTGGGCCTGTGCTTCTACCGCGCCCACTGGCTGTCCGGCAACACCCGCTTCATTGATCTATTGGTCGATTGCCTGGCCGAGCGCGGCGTCAACGCGCTGCCGGTGTTCACCTCGTCCTTGCGCACGATTCAAGACGGCGGCCTGCCGGCGGCGCTGGCGCTGCTGGCCGATCCGCGCGCCAAGGTGTCCTTGCTGATCAACACCACCTCGTTCGCGATGGGCGACATCAACAACGACGGCCCCACCCAGCCCGGCTGGGCGGTGGAGGCTTCGGACCGGCTGAACCTGCCGGTGCTGCAGGCCATCACCAGCAGCATGACGCGCGAGCAATGGGAAGCCTCGGACCGCGGCTTCAACCCGCTGGACACCGCGATGAACGTGGCGCTGCCGGAATTCGACGGCCGCATCATCGGCGTGCCGCTGAGCTTCAAGCAGCCGGCCATGATGGACCAGCCCGGCCAGGCCGAACAATACGCGCCGCTGCCGGACCGCGCCCGCCGCCTGGCCGGCATCGCCGCCCGCCTGACGCGGCTGCGCCATGTGGAAAACGCCGACAAACGCATCGCCTTCATCTTCACCAACTCCAATAGCAAAGCCTCGCAGATAGGCAATGCGGTGGGGCTGGATTCCCCGGCCTCCTTGTACGCGATGCTGCGCGGCATGCAGGGCCGCGGCTACCAGATGGACCCGCTGCCGCCGGACAGCGACGCGCTGATGCACGAGCTGATAGACCGCGGCGCCTACGATCAGGACTACCTGAGCGCCGAGCAGATGCGAAACGCCGCCGCCCGCGTGCCGGCCCAGCGCTACCAGGCCTGGTTCGACGAGCTGCCTGACAGCCTGCGCGACAAGATGCTGCAGCGCTGGGGCCAGCCGCCGGGCGGCGCTTACGTCGACGGCGACGAACTGGTGTTTTCCGGCCTGGATTACGGCCATGTCTTCGTCGCGCTACAGCCGCCGCGCGGCTACGGCATGGACCCGGACGCCATCTACCACACGCCGGACCTGCCGCCCACCCACCACTACTACGCGCTGTACCGCTGGCTGCGCGACGACTGGCGCGCCGACGCCATCGTCCACGTCGGCAAGCACGGCACGCTGGAATGGCTGCCGGGCAAGGGCGTGGGCCTGTCGCAGAACTGCTTCCCGGATGCGCTCTTGGGCGACATGCCGCTGTTTTACCCCTTCATCGTCAACGATCCGGGCGAAGGCGCGCAGGCCAAACGCCGCGGCCACGCGGTGATCATCGACCACCTGACGCCGACGATGACCACCGCCGACAGCTACGGCCCGCTGGCGCAGCTGACCCAGTTGGTGGACGAGTACTACCAGGTGGAGCTGCTGGACCCGAACAAGCTGCCGCTGCTGCAGCAACAAATCTGGGACCTGATCAAGGAAGCCAAGCTCGACACCGACCTGGCGGCGATGCTGAAACATGATCACGAGCATGAGCACGACCATGATCACGAGCCTCGCCACGATCATGATCACCCGCACCCGCATGGCGGACATCATCACGCGCCCGCCGCCGTCCACGGCAAATACCGGCCGCAGGCGGCCAAACCGGCTGCCGCGATGAAACCGGCGACGGCCGCGGCGGCGAAGTATCGCCCAGCCAAGGCCGCGCACGGCCACGATCATGGCCACCACCATCACCATCATGGCGACCACGACCATCACCGCGGCCACCATGATCACCATGACCATCACGGCCACAGCCACGACCACCACGATCATGACCACGACTGGGACGACACGCTGAACGAAGACGGCGTGCCCTTGAGCCTGGCCAAGATGGACGGCGTCGACGTCGCCCACCTGATCGAGGACATCGACGGCTATCTGTGCGAACTGGGCGCGGCGCAGATCCGCGACGGCCTGCATGTGCTGGGCAACGCGCCGCAGGGCGAGGCGCTGGTCGACATGCTGCTGGCGCTGACCCGGCTGCCCAATCTGGGCATCCCCGGCCTGCCCGCCAGCGTGGCGGCGGCCTGCGGCGGCGACTGGACGCTGTGGCAGCAGGATCAGGGCAAGCGTCTAGCTGAGATGCCCGCTGCCTTGCAGACATTGGCCGATCAGCCGCTAGTCACCCGCGCCGACGCGCACGACGCGGTGCTGAAGCTGGCGCGCGGCTTGATCGCCGAGCTGGCCGCGCGCGGCTACGACAGCGCCGCCGTGCCGGCCGCCGTCACCGCCATGCTGCCCGGCATCGAGCCGAACGCCGATCTGGAACGGGTGCTGAACTTCGTCTGCGCTGAGCTGTGCCTGAAGCTGGCCCGCACCGCGGAGGAGATAGACAATCTCTTGCGCGGCCTGGAAGGCGGCTACGTGCCGGCCGGCCCCAGCGGCGCGCCCACGCGCGGCATGGCCCATATCCTGCCCACCGGCCGCAATTTCTACTCGGTGGACCCGCGCAGCCTGCCCTCCAACGCCGCCTGGCGTATAGGCGACGGCCTGGCGCGCGAGATGCTGGCCCGCCATCTGAAGGAAACCGGCCAGTACCCGGAGTCGGTGGCCATCAGCGTGTGGGGCACCAGCGCGATGCGCACCCATGGCGACGACATCGCCGAAATCCTGTCCCTGCTCGGCGTCAAGCCGCGCTGGCAGCAGGAAAGCCGCCGGGTGCAGGGCCTGGAAGTCATTCCCCTGGCCGAACTGGGCCGGCCGCGCATCGACGTCACCGTGCGCATCAGCGGCTTCTTCCGCGACGCCTTCCCGCATCTGATTGCGCTGATCGACGAGGCGGTGCACACCGTGGCGCGGCTGGACGAGCCGCTGGAGCAGAACTTCCTGCGAAAGCACTACCTGGCCGATCTGAAAAACGAGCTGCTGGGCGCCCTGCCCGACGCCGACGCGCATGCGCTGTACCGCGTGTTCGGGGCCAAGCCGGGCAGCTACGGCGCCGGCATTCTGCCGCTGATCAATGAGCAGAACTGGCAGAACGACGCCGACTTCGCCACCGCCTACGTCAACTGGGGCGGCTACGCCTACGGCCGCGAGGCCAACGGCGCCGACGCCCGCGACGCGCTGCGCCACCGGCTGGCCGGCGTGGAAGTGGCGCTGCACAACCAGGACAACCGCGAACACGACATCTTCGACAGCGACGACTACCTGCAATACCACGGCGGCATGATCGCGACGATACGCAGCCTCAGCGGCCGCCAGCCGCGCGCCTTCTTCGGCGACAGCCACAATCCGGAAGCGCCGGCGGTGCGCGGGCTGAAGGAGGAAGTGCTGCGCGTGTTCCGTTCGCGGGTGGCCAACCCCAAGTGGATAGCCGGCATCCAGAAGCACGGCTACAAGGGCGCGCTGGAGCTGACCGCCACCGTCGATTATCTGTTCGGCTACGACGCCACCGCCCAGGTGGTGGACGACTGGGTCTATGAGCAACTGGCGCAAAGCTACGCGCTGGACCCGGCGATGCAGCAGTTCTTCGCCGACAGCAACCCCTGGGCCTTGAACGCCATCACCGACCGTCTGTTGGAAGCCGCGCAGCGCCAGCTGTGGGCGGAGCCGGACCCGGAGACGCTGGCCGCCCTGCGCCAGCTGCACCTGGATAGCGAGGCGCTGCTGGAAGCGCGCGGAGAGAGCAAAGCATGAACCCCCAAAACAGAATGAGCCAGGGCAACACTTGGAAGGCAGGGAAATGAAAACCGGAAAAATCCCATCGTTTCCCGGAGCATGGGCGCAGAAGTATCCACATCACCCCGCTGCGCCCAATTCCGTGTCTTTCCGTGTGCTTCCGTGGCAAATAAGGGTTTCAGCATGAGCCCGATTTACCCCTTCGCCGCCGTCGTCGGCCAGCAACAACTGAAGCAGGCGCTGCTGATCTGCGCGGTGGACCCCACCGTCGGCGGTGTGCTGGTGCGCGGCGACAAGGGCAGCGCCAAGAGCACCGCCGCGCGCGGCCTGGCCGCCGTGCTGCCGCCCATCCGCCGCGCCGCCGGCTGCGGCTACAACTGCGAGCCGGACCACCCGCTGCCGCTGTGCCCGGTGTGCTCCGGCGACGCGCGCGCGCTGCATGACGGCCCGGTGCCCTTCATCAACCTGCCGCTGGGCGCCACCGAGGACCGGGTGCTGGGCAGCCTGGACTTCGAAAAGGCGCTGCAAGGCGGCAAGCAGGCCTTCAAGCCCGGCCTGTTGGCCGCAGCCCACCGCGGCATGCTCTACATCGACGAAGTCAACCTCTTGGCCGACCACCTGGTGGACGTGCTGCTGGACGCCGCCGCGATGGGCGTCAACACCGTGGAGCGCGAGGGCCTGGCGGTCAGCCACCCGGCGCGGGTGACGCTGCTGGGCACCATGAACCAGGAAGAAGGCGATTTGCGGCCGCAGCTGCTGGACCGCTTCGGCCTGATGGTGGACGTGGCCGCGCCGCGCGAGCCTCTTCAGCGCGCCGAGGTGGTGCGCCGCCGCCTGGCCTTCGAGGCCGATCCGGCCGGCTTCGCCGCGCAGTGGCAGGCCGACAGCGAGGCGCTGCGCGCCAAGATCGCCGCCGCCCGCGCCTTGCTGCCGCAAACCCGGCTCAGCGATAGCTTGTTCCACTTCGTCAGCGAGCTGTGCTGCGAATTCGAAGTCAGCAGCTTGCGCGCCGACATCGTGCTGAACAAGGCCGCCCGCGCGCTGGCGGCGCTGGACGGCCGCGTCGACGCCTCCGCCGAGGATGTCCGCGACGCCGCCCGGCTGGTGCTGCCGCACCGCCGCCGCAGCAAGCCGTTCGAACAGAGCGGGCTGGATCAGGACAAGCTGGAACAGATGACGCGGCAAGCGTCGAATCCGCCGCCGCCTCCGCAGGAGCGGAACGGCGCCGACCAGCCGCCGCCGGATGGCGACGGCGAACAGCAAGCGGACACGTCCGGCCATGGCGCCGAGCAAATCTTCGCCGCTGCGCCGGCCGGCGACATTGCCCGCATCCGCGTCCAGGCCCCCTCCTCCGGCGACGCCGCCGGCCGCCGCAGCGACGGCGCCAGCCGTCAGCGCGGCCATTACGTCCGCGCCGAAGCCAATCCGCAGCCGGCCCAGCTGGCGGTGGACGCCACCCTGCGCCACGCGCTGCTGCGCGACCCCAACAACTTCGCGGTCACCCGCGCCGACCTGCACGACAAGGTCCGCGTCGCCAAACAGGGCAATCTGATCCTGCTGGTCGTCGACGCGTCAGGATCGATGGCCGCCCGCCAGCGGATGGAACAGGTCAAGGGCACGGTGCTGAGCCTGCTGGAAGACGCTTACCGCCGCCGCGATCAGGTGGCGCTGATCGCCTTCCGCGGCCAGCAGGCGGAACTGCTGCTGCCGCCGTGCAACCGAGTGGAACAGGCCGAACGGGCGCTGCGCGAGCTGCCCGCCGGCGGCCGCACCCCGCTGGCGCACGCGCTGGCGCTGGCCGCCGACACGCTGTCCCGCCAGCTGGGCGGCCCGGCGCCGCTGCTGGTCATCCTGAGCGACGGCCGCGCCAATGTGGCGCTGGACGGAGACGGCGACCCGTGGCGGCAGGCGCTGGACCTGGCCGGCCAGCTGGCCGGCACGCCGACGCTGGTGCTGGACACCGAGCAGGACTTCGTCCGCCTGGGCCGCGCCCGCGAACTGGCCGAGGCGCTGGGCGCCGAATACCTGGCTTGCGACGCCCTGACCGGCGAGCAACTGACATTGACGATTCGACAAAGACTGGGCCGCTGAGATGACGGGCAAGGTTTATCTGATAGGCGCCGGTCCCGGCGACCTGGACATGCTGACGCTGAAGGCCGCGCGTTGCCTGCGGCTGGCCGATGTGGCGCTGGTGGACGATCTGGTGCATCCGGATATTCACACCATGCTGCGGCCGGACGCTGAAATCGTGCCGGTGGGCAAGCGCGGCGGCCGGCCGTCTACGCCGCAGGCCGCCATTGAGCAAAGAATGATGGACGAGGCCCGAGCCGGCAGGACGGTGGCGCGCCTCAAGGGCGGCGACCCCTTCGTCTTCGGCCGCGGCGGCGAGGAAATGCTGACGCTGCAAGCGGCCGGCATCGAGGTGGAGATCGTCAACGGCCTCAGCGCCGGCCTGGCGGTGCCGGCCACGCTGGGCATACCGCTGACCCACCGCCATTTCGTCCACGGCGTCACTTTTGTCTCCGGCCACCCGCATCAGGACGGCGACGAGCCCAACTGGCGGGCGCTGGCGCAAAGCGGCATGACGCTGGTGATCTATATGGGCGTCAAGCGGCTGCCCTTGATCCGCGCCGAACTGCTGCGCCACGGCCTGAAACCCGACACCCCGGCGGCGGCGATAGAAAACGGCACCCTGCCGCAGCAGCGCCAGGTGCTGAGCACCCTGGACGCGCTGGAACAAGACATGAGCGCGGCCGGCATCCACAGCCCGGCGCTGATCGTCATCGGACCGACGGTGGCGTTGGCGTCCTGTAGCCCGTCCGCCGCCAACGAAACAAGGAAGGAATACGCATGATCATCTGCATAGGCGCCGGCCCCGGCGACATCGGCTACCTGCCGCAACGCTCGGCCCAACTGATACGCGAGGCCGACGTGGTGGCCGGCTTCAACGCGGTGGTGGACGTGGTGCGCCCGCTGATCCCGGACACGGCCGAAGTGATCCAGATGGGCTACCGCGACCAGGTGGCGCAGCTGGACATCGTCGCCGAGCGCCATCGCGCCGGCAAAAACTGCGTGGTGGTGTTCATGGGCGACATCCACTTCAGCGGCTTCCAGTATCTGGAGCGGGTGGAGCGCGCCTGCGGCCACCCGGTGGACACCATACCCGGCATCTCGTCGGCGCAGATCCTGGCCTCGCGCGGCAAGGTGTGCTTCGACGAAACCAGCTTCATCACCTTCCACCGCCGCGGCGACCTGACCCCGTTCAAGCGCCACCTGGTGCATGTGCTACAGGACGGCCGCAACGCCATCGTGATTCCCTGCCCCTGGGACGAGGCGCGTTCCTTCATGCCCTGGCACATCGCCGCCTATCTGCTGGAAAACGGCATCCCGGCCGGCCAGCAGGTGGAGGTGTGGGAAAACCTGACCCGCAACGAGGCGGAATGGCGCGGCACGCTGGCCGAGTGCGCGGAGCAGCGCTTCTCCGACATGAGCATCATGCTGATCCGCACGCTCGCGCCCATGGACAGCCAGATCGAGCCGACCCACAAATGAGCCAGCAAGACTACGCCATCGTATTGGCCGGCCACGGCAGCCGCGACCCGGACGGGGTGAACGAATTCATGCAATTGGTGGACGCGCTGAAGGCGCGCGCCGGCGAGCGCCCGGTGGCTCACGGCTTTCTGGAGTTCGCCCGCCCCACCATAGACGAGGCGGTGGACCAGGTGCTGGCCGCCGGCGCCAAAACTGTGGTGATGGTGCCCGGCGTGCTCTTGGCCGCCACCCACGCCAAGAACGACATGCCCAGCGAGCTGCTGGCGCTGCGGCAGGCGCATCCGGGCATAGCCTTTCACTTCGGCGCGGCGCTGGACCTGCATCCGCGGCTGTTGGCGCTGTGTCGTCAACGCATCGTCGAGGCCGAGGCGGCGTCGCCGCACACGGTGTCGCGCAACGACGCCTGTCTGGTCGTCGTCGGCCGCGGCACCTCGGACCCGGACGCCAACTCCGAAATCTCCAAGCTCACGCGCATGCTGGAAGAAGGCCTGGGCTTCGCCGCGTCTTTCGTCTGCTATTCCGGCACCGCCAAACCCTTGGTGGCCGACGGCCTGCGCGCCGCCGCCATGCTGGGCTACCGCCGCATCGTGATGCTGCCCTACTTTCTGTTCGACGGCGTGCTGGTCAAGCGCATCTACGGCGCGGCGGCGGACCTGGCGGCGCGCCATCCTGAGATCGAGGTGCTGAGCGCCGGCTATCTGGGCCCGGACGAGCAAGTGGCCGAGGTGTTCCTGGAACGCGCGCAGGAGGGCGTGGAAGGCCGAGCGGCGATGAACTGCGCGCTGTGCAAGTACCGGGTGCAGATCGTCGGCTTCGAACAACAAGTGGGCGAGCCGCAGCGCGGCCACCACGGCAAGGTGCGCGGCCTGCTGGAGCGCGAACCCAGCTCCAGCCAGCCGCCGGCCTGGAAACGCTACACCCCGCACCCGATAGAAGCGGAAAGCATGCGCATCATCAATGAGGGCCGCGACTGGTCGGCCTTCCCCGCCGAGCAGCGCACCGCGCTGATGCGGCTGGTGCACACCACCGGCGACTTCAACAGCGTGGACGAGCTGTTTTTCTCGCCCGGCGCCTGTGAAACCGGCATGCGCGCGCTGCTGCGCTGCCGCCGCGTGGTCACCGACGTCACCATGGTGGAAACCGGCCTCAAGCGCGAAGTGCTGCGCCAGCTGGAAGTGGAAACCTGGTGCGGCGTGCACGACGAGGAAACCCGGCTGCTGGCCGAGGCCAGCGGCATCACCCGCTCCGCCGCCGGCATCCGCCGCGCCTGGCAGAAGTTCGGCAACGACTGCGTGGTGGCGATAGGCGACGCGCCCACCGCCATCCGCGAGGTGGTGCGCCTGGTGCGCGATCACGGCTGGCGGCCGCAGCTGGTGGTGGGCCTGCCGGTGGGCTTCGTCGGCACCCGCGAATGCAAGGACGAGCTGCGCGCGCTGCTGCAAGTGCCGCGCATCACCAATCGCGGCACCCGCGGCGGCTCGCCGTGGGCGGCCACCGTGGTCAACGCGCTGATGATAGACGCGATCGAACACGTGCATCAGCAGCAGAAAGCCTGAGCCCGGTGCGCCAGCCCTACGACCTCGCCGCCCTCGCCCCCAACGGCATGCGCCGCGGCCGCACCACCGGCAGCTGCGCCACCGCCGCCGCCAAGGCGGCGCTGATGCTGCTGCTGGACGGCGTGGACGCCGACGAGGTCTTCATCAGCCTGCCGGACCCGGATTTCTATTTGGCGGTGCCGATACAGCGCGTGGCCTGGCTGGACGAAAACACCGTGCGCGCCGAAGTGCTGAAGTACGCCGGCGACGACCCGGACAACACCGACGGCGCGACGATCTTCGCCGAGGTAAAAGTAAACGGCAGCGGCGCGCTGCGCTTCCTGGCCGCGGCCGGCGTCGGCATGGTCACCCAGCCCGGCCTGCGCATCCCGCCCGGCGAGCCGGCGATCAACCCGGTGCCGCGGCAGATGATGCGGCTGGCGCTGGCCGAAACGCTGGCCGGCCGGCCCGACCCGGGCTTCGACCTGGCGATAGGCTGCGTCGACGGCGACAAGATCGCCAAGCGCACCTTCAACCCGATGCTGGGCATCGTCGGCGGCATCTCGATCCTGGGCACCAGCGGCATCGTCGAGCCGATGTCGCAGGCGGCGTGGATCGCCTCCATCGAAGTCTATGTGCGGGTGGCGCTGGGCGAGTTGCCGGCCGCCATCGCCTTCACTCCGGGCAAGATAGGCCGCGGCTACGCCGCCGACACGCTGGGGCTGGAGAAAAAGCAGGTGGTGCAGATCGCCAACTTCGTCGGCGACTCGCTGGACTTCGCCGAATCGGTGCTGCTCGAACAGGGCCGCACCCTAGACACGCTGTGGGTGCTGGGCCACCCGGGCAAGATCGCCAAGCTGCTGGACGGGGTGTGGAACACCCACTCCGGCAAGAGCGGCATGGCGATGGACGCCGTCGCCGCCGTCGCCGCCGAGCTGGGTTATGCGCCCGAGCTGGTGGCCGCCATCAAACAAGCGAATACCGTGGAGAACGTAGTGCAGATCATGAGCAGCCAGCCGGACGCGCGCGGCTACTGGATGGAAATAGAACGCCGCACCGCGGCGCTGATGGCCGCGAAAGTGCCCAGCGCGCGGCAGGTGGCGGTGCGCCTGTTCAGCATGGACGGCACCCCGCTGGGAGAAGCGGCATGAAACTGGGACGATTGATAGGCATAGGCGTCGGCCCCGGACCGGCCGGCTTGATTCCGGTGGCGGCGCTGGCCGCCTTGCGCGAGGCCGACATCGTCTACCTGCCGCGCGCCACCTCCAGCGACACATCAGTCGCCCGGCAATGCCTGGCCGGGCTGGCGCTGGATGAGGGCCGTTTCCGCGAGATCGAATTCGAGATGAATCCGGACCGCGGCGCGCTGTCCCGCCATTACGGCGCGCTGGCCGAGCAATTGGCCGCCGAACTGAAAACCGGCCGGAACGTCGCCTACCTGACCATAGGCGACTCGATGACCTACTCCACCTACGGCTATCTGCTGGCGGCGCTGCGCGAAATGCTGCCGGCGCTAGAGACGCAGACCTTCCCCGGCGTCACCAGCTTCGCCGCCACCGCGTCGGCGCTGTCCTGGCCCTTGGGCGAAGGCAAGGAACGCATCCTGATCCTGCCCTGCCCGGACGAGATGGCCGCGCTGCGGGCCGATATCGACAGCCATGACCTCATCGTGCTGATGAAGATAGGCAAGCGGCTGCCGGACGTGCTGGCGCTGCTGAACGAGATGGGCATCGCCCATCTGTGCGCCTTCGCCCGCCGCATCGGCCTGCCCGGCGAAGTGCTGTGCGCCGACGTCTCGCAACTGAACGCAGACGCCAGCGGCTACCTCGCCACCATGCTGATCCGCAAGACAGCCAGAGAAAGACGCCATTCATGAAAGTGTATTTCATCGGCGCCGGCCCCGGCGCCGCCGACCTGATCACCTTGCGCGGCAGCCGCCTATTGGGCGCGGCGCCCATGGTGCTGTACGCCGGCTCGCTGGTGCCGGCGGAGATGCTGAGCCACTGCCGCCCGGACGCGGAAATCCACGACACCGCCGAACTGAACCTGGACCAGCAGGAAGCGCTGTACCGCCGCGCCCAGGCCGAGGACAAGGACGTGGCGCGGCTGCACTCCGGCGATCCGGCGATCTACGGCGCCACCAACGAGCAGATGCGCCGGCTGGAAGCGCTTGGCATTGCCTATGAGGTCATTCCCGGCGTCTCCTCCTTCACCGCCGCCGCCGCCGCATTGGGCAGCGAACTGACCCGGCCCGAGGTGTCCCAGTCCATCATTCTGACCCGCACCAGCGGCCGCGCCAGCGCGGTGCCGGAGACGGAGTCCATCGCCAGCTTCGCCGCCCACCGCGCGACGATGTGCATCTTCCTGTCCGGCCAGCGGCTGAAGCAGACCGTCGCCGACCTGTCGCTGCATTACCCGCCGGATACCCCGGTGGCGCTGGTGCGCCGCGCCAGCTGGCCGGACCAGTCCGTCCACCGCTCCACGCTGGGCAAGATGCTGTCCGAGGTGAAGCAGAAAGACTGGCTGCTGACCACGCTGCTCTTGGTCGGCGCGGCGCTGTCGCGCGAAGGCGGCGTTGAATCCAGCCTGTACGCGGCCGGCTTCACCCACATCTTCCGCGACGGCGACGCGCGCAAGACCAAGCGGGCCAGCCTTCAGAAAGAAAAGCAGGCATGAGCCGCGCCGTGTGGCTGGTGCGCGCCGAGGCGCTGCCGCTGGGGCAAAAGCTGGCGGCGGCGCTGGACGCCAAGCTGTACCAGCCGTGGTTGCAAGCCGGGACCGGCGCGCGCGAGCAATTCCGCGCCGCCTTCCATGCGCACAGCCACTGGGTGCTGGTGATGGCCAGCGGCATCGCCGTCCGCTACCTGGACGGCCTGCCGCAAAGCAAATACAGCGACCCGGCGGTGGTGGTGATGGACGAAGCCGCCCGTTTCGCCATCCCGCTCTTGTCCGGCCATGAAGGCGGCGCCAATCAACTGGCCTACGAGGCGGCGCGGCTGACCGGCGCGGTTCCGGCCATCACCACCGCCACCGAAGCGATGAAACCGCTGACGCTGGGCATAGGCTGCCGCCGCGGCAAAAGCGCCGAGGCCATCGAACAAGCGGTTCTGCAGGCCTTGGCCGGCCGGCCGCTGTCCGCCGTGCGCGAAGTGGCGACGATAGACCTGAAGGCCGACGAAGCCGGCCTGCTGGCGTTCTGCGCCCGCCACGGGCTGCCCTTGCGCGTCATCGCCCGCGCCGACGTCGCCGCCCGCGGCTGGACCGGCGCGCCTTCGGACTGGGTGCGGCGGAACGTCGGCGTGGACGGCGTGTGCGAACCCTGCGCGCTGATCGCCAGCCCCAGGGGCGGGCTGATCGTGCCCAAGACCGCGCGCGACGGGGTGACGGTGGCGGTGGTGGAGGATGCCCCCCTCTCCCCAACCCCTCTCCCGCGAGGGGAGAGGGGCTTGACGCAGTGCGTAGCGCGGGTTGGCCATGCCATACCCGCGAGCGATGCGGCCGACAAAACATGAGCCATCGAAAATGGAATCGCAGGTATTGCCTGGCGTCCAACCCGCGCTACGGACTTACCCGCCCGCAGAGCGGAACCAGCACCCCAAGATCGTCCAAGGAGAGGGCTCGACGCCCCCTCTCCCCAACCCCGCTCCCACAAGGGGAGAGGGGCTCCAATATGGACACTGCGGTAAGGCGGAAGCCCCATGCCACGCCTATCCCTTGGGTGGGCATACAGGGATTTTCCCACGCGGGGCGCATCGCACACCTATCCAGCTTTGCAGAAACCATCTGCAAACCAACACCCGACATTGCATAGCCATCATCCATGAATACGAATGAACCCATGACCGGCAAACTCTACCTCGTCTCGGTCGGCCCCGGCCGCGCCGAACTGATCCCCGATCTCGCCCGCCAGGCGCTGGCGGCGAGCGAGGTGATCGTCTCCTATGATCTTTACCTGACCTGGGTGCAACCGTGGATAACCGGCAAGGACATCCGCACCCTGCCGCTGACCCAGGAGCGCGAGCGCGCCCAGCTGGCGCTGGCGGAAGCCCGCGCCGGCAAAACGGTCGCTCTGCTGTCCAGCGGCGACATCGGCGTCTACGCGATGGCCACGCTGGCTTACGAGGACATGCGCGAAGACGACGGCTTCGACGTGCAGCTGATCCCCGGCATCACCTCGGCCAACTCCTGCGCGTCCCTGCTCGGCGCGCCGCTGTCGCACGACTTCGCCACCCTGAGCCTGTCCGACCTGCTGTGCCCGTGGGAATGGATTGAAACCCGCGCCCGCCACATCGCCCAGGCCGATCTGGCGGTGGTGTTCTACAACGTGCAAAGCCGCCAGCGCCAGGAAGGCGTCTACCGCATCCTGGACATCATGCTGGAGCACAAGAAGCCGGAAACGCTGTGCGGCATCGTCCGCAATGCTTACCGCGAGGACCAGGCGGTGGAAATCGTCACCCTGACCGAGCTGCGCACCCGCCGCTTCGACATGCTGACCAGCATCGTCATCGGCAACCGCTTCACCCGCCGCAAACGCAACTGGATGTTTACCCCGCGCGGCTACTTCAACTGGGACGACACTCAGGACACGGTGAAGGCCGACGCGCTGCCCGCCGGCGCGGCCTGGGTGTTCTCCGGCACCAGCGACGGCAACGCGCTGTCCCGCGCCATCGCGGAAACCGGCCGCGCGGTGGTGATCAGCAGCGCCAGCGATTACGGCAACGAGCAGGCGCAGCAGGCGGCGCCCGGCGTCGCCACCGTCAGCGGCCGGCTGGGCGTGGAGCGCCGCCGCGAACTGCTGTCCGGCAGCCGGGCCAGCGCCATCGTCGACGCCACCCACCCCTACGCCAGCGAGATGTCGCAGCAACTGATGGCGCTGGCCAAGGAACTGGCCCTGCCCTATCTGCGCTATGAGCGGCCGGCCAGCGCCAGCGCGCATCCGCTCATTCGCTGCGCCGACAGCGATGCGGCCGCCAGGCTGGCGATGGCTAAAGGAAAACGCGTCTTCCTGGCCACCGGCAGCAAGGAGCTGCACCGCTTCGTCGCCGCCGACTCGGAACAAAAGCATCAATGGTTCGTCCGGCTGGCGCCGGACCCGCAGCACCTGCAACGGGCGCTGGAGCTGGGCATCCCGCGTTCACGCGTCTGCGCGATGCAAGGCCCGTTCTCGCAGGCGGCCAACGAGGCGCTGTGGCGCGACTGGGGCATAGACTGCGTGATCAGCAAGGACGGCGGCGCGGCCGGCGGCTTTGACGCCAAGGCGGCCGCCGCGGCCGCGCTGGGCATCCCCTTCATCGTGATCGACCGGCCCCGCTTGGATTATCCGCAGGCCTTCGACGACTTCGCCGGCGTGCTGGCGGCCTTGCCCGCAGGAGAGCCCGCATGAGCGCGCCGCGCCTGCCCGTTACCGTGCTGACCGGCTTCCTCGGCGCCGGCAAGACCACGCTGTTGAGCAAGCTGCTGGAAAACAATAAGCAGCGCCGGTTGGCCATCCTGGTCAATGAATTCGGCGAGGTGTCGATAGACGGCGGCCTGCTGCGCGGCGGCGACGCCGGCGGCGTGGAAATCCACGATCTCGCCCAGGGCCTGGTGGCTTACGACGACGACGCCGACTTCCTGCCCACCATGCTGGCGCTGTGGCAGCGCCGCCAGCAGATCGACCACGTGCTGATCGAAACCTCGGGCCTGGCGCTGCCCAGCGCGGTGATGGCCCAGTTGCAAAGCGAGGCGCTGGCGCCCTATTTCGTGCTGGACGCCACGCTGGCGGTGGTTGACACCCCCTTGCTGCTGGCCGGGCATTTCGCGCCGGCCGGCGACGGCGGCAAGGCCGACGCGGTGGCGGGTTTGTTCGAGCAACAACTGGGCCACGCCGACATCGTGGTGCTGAACAAGATAGACGCGCTGTCCGCCGACGCGCTGCTGGCGGCGGAAGACGCCGTGCGCCGGCAAGCGCCGTCGATACGCTTCATCGAACTGGCCTATGGCGCCAAGCTGGACACCCGGCTGACGCTGGGCCTGCACCTGCACGAGGCCGCGCCGGCCGCGCACCGCCATTACGGCCCGGTGGCCAGCATACCGGGGCTGGCGATGCGGCCGCTGGCCAACCAGGCCTTGCTGGACGGTCACAGCCACGGCGGCCAGGCCGCGCACAGCCATGGCCTGTCCACCCACAAGCATTTCCACGAGCAAGACCCGGGCTGGCAATCGTTCATGATCCGCAGCAAGGAAGCGCAAAACGCCGACAAGCTGGCCGCGGCGCTGGAGGCCATCGCCGGCGAGGAGCCGCTGCTCAGAATCAAGGGCTTCGCCGCTTGCGCGGAAGGCCCCGGCCGCTTGCTGGCCCAGGGCGTGCGCAGCCGCATCGAACTCAGCCGCGACGAGACGCTGACCGCGCCGCGCCAGGCGCAGCTGGTTTTCATCGGCTACCACCCCAGCCGCCCGCGGGTGCTGGCGCTGCTGCGCGACATCACCGGCGCGCACTGGAGCTAGCCGATGAGCGCCTTGGAACTATGCGGCCTGGACTGGTCGCCGGACCCCGCCGTGGCGCCCGAGACCCGGCTGCTGCGCGACATCGCGCTGACGGTGCGGCCCGGCGAATTCGTCGGCGTCATCGGTCCCAACGGCAGCGGCAAGACCAGCACCTTGCGCTGCGCCTTCCGCTTCAACAAGCCGCTGGCCGGCGAGGCCAGGCTGGACGGCACCGACATCTGGTCCCAGTCCGCCGCCGCCTTCGCCCGCCGCGTGGCGGTGGTGCTGCAGGAATTCCCCGAGGACTTCGGCCTGACCGTGCGCGAGGTGGCGGACATGGGCCGCATCCCGCACCAGTCGCTGCTGCGCGGCGGATCGCCGGCCGATCACGCCATCGTCGACGAGGCGCTGGCCCAGGTGGGACTGACGGCGCAGCAATACCAGCCTTTCGCCACCCTGTCCGGCGGCGAGAAGCAGCGCGCGCTGTTGGCGCGGGCGCTGGCGCAGCAGCCCGAGCTGCTGATCCTGGACGAACCCACCAACCACCTGGACCTGCGTCACCAGCTATCGCTGTTGCGCCTGGTGCGCCGGCTGGGCATCGCCGCCGTCGCCACCCTGCACGACCTGAACCTGGCGGCCGCCTTCTGTCACCGCCTGTACGCGCTGAAGGCCGGCCGCATCGTCGCCAGCGGCGCGCCGGAAACCGTCTTGACGCCCCGGCTCCTGGCCGAGGTGTTCGGCGTGCGCGCGCTGGTGGACCGCCACCCGCAGGCCGGCCACCCCCGCATCACTCTGTTGGAAGAAGAAAACCTATGAAACTGAATCCGTCTTCGCTCATCGCCTGCGGCCTGGCCGCGCTGCTGGCCTCCCAGGCCCAAGCCAGCGCCTACCCGCTGACCGTGGACAGCTGCAACCGCAAGGTCGTCTTTCAGCGCGCGCCGCAGCGCGCGGTCAGCCACGACATCAATCTGACCGAGATGATGGTGGCGCTGGGCCTGCAAAACCGCATGGTCGGCTATACCGGCATCAGCGCCTGGAACAAGCTGAACGCGCCGTTGAAACAGGCGCTGGGCAAGCTGCCGGAACTGGCCGGCGACTACCCCTCGTCGGAAGCGCTGCTGGCCCGCAACGCCGACTTTTTCTTCGCCGGCTGGAACTACGGCCTGCGCGTGGGCGGCCCGGTGACGCCGGCCTCGCTGGCGCCCTTGGGCATCAATGTCTACGAGCTCAGCGAATCCTGCGCCCATGTGATGAAACGCCCGGCGGCGAGCCTGGACGACGTTTATCGCGACATCCATAATCTGGGCCGCATCTTCGACGTGGAGCCGCGCGCGCAAAAAGTGGTGGCCGAGATGCGGGCCAAGGTGGACGGCGTCGCCGCCCGCGTCGCCAAACGCAAGGCCACGCCGTCGGTCTTCGTCTACGACAGCGGCGAGGATCGCCCCTTCAGCGCCGGCCGGCTGGCGATGCCCGACGCGCTGATCCAGGCCGCCGGCGGCCGCAACATCCTAAACGACGTCAACGCCAGCTGGACCCGCGTCGACTGGGAAACCGTGGTGGCGCGCAATCCGCAGGTGGTCGTGATCATCGACTACGGCAAGGTCACCGCCCAGCAAAAGATCGCCTTCCTGCAGAAACACCCGGCGCTGAACAAGATGGCGGCGGTGCGCGACAAGCGCTTCATCGTGCTGCCCTACGACAGCGCCACGCCCGGCATCGCCAACGCCGACGCCATCAGCGCGCTGGCGCGCGGCCTGCACCCGGAAGTCTTCGCCAAGTGATCCGCGCCATCGCCAACCGTCCGCCGGCCTGGCCCTTGCTGAGCCTCTTGCTGGCCCTGCTGGCGCTGTCGCTGCCGCTGGCCTCCGGCCTGGGCGCCGCGCCGGTTGAATTCGCCGTCAGTTCCAATGTGCTGCTACACCAGCTGGGCCTGCCGGTGGAACCGGCCTGGCAGCCGGGCCAGGATCTGATCATCTGGCAGCTGCGGCTGCCGCGCGTGCTGCTGGGTGGCATGGTCGGCGCCGGCCTGGCCTTGGTGGGCGCGGCCTTGCAGGCCACCACCCGCAACCAGCTGGCCGATCCCCACCTGTTGGGCGTCAGCTCCGGCGCCACGCTGGGCGCGGTGACGGTGCTGCTGTTCAGCGGCAATGTGCTGGGCGGCGCCACCCTGCCGCTGGCCGCCTTCACCGGCGCCTTGCTGGCCACCCTGCTGGTCACCGGCATCGCCGTGCGCCAGCGCCGCTTGCAGGCCGAGCGTCTGCTGCTGGCCGGCGTGGCCGTGTCCTTCCTGCTGATGGCCCTGGCCAATCTGATGCTGTATCTGGGCGACCACCGCTCCGCCTCGGCGGTGCTGTTCTGGATGCTGGGCGGACTGGGCCAGGCGCGCTGGGAGCTGCTGCCGGCGCCGCTGGCCGCGCTGTGCCTGGGTCTCGCCGCCTTGCTGACCGTGGCGCGGCCGCTGAACGCCCTGATGGCCGGCGAGCAGACCGCGGTCACCCTGGGCATACGCGTGACCCGGCTGCGGCTGGCGGTGTTCGCCGCCTCCTCGCTGCTGACCGGCACCATGGTCGCGGTCAGCGGCGCGATAGGCTTTGTCGGCCTGATGATTCCGCATATCGCCCGCCGTTGCGTCGGCGCCGACCACCGCCGCCTGCTGCCGGCCTGCGCGCTATTGGGCGCGCTGTTCCTGATCTGGGTGGACGCCGCCGCGCGCACCCTGATCGCGCCGGAAGACATCCCGGTGGGCGTCGGCACCGCCGCCGTCGGCGGCGCCTTCTTTATCTGGCTGCTGCGCCGCTGACGGCGCCGGCCCCACACAAGGACGACACGATGAAAACCGATCCGGCATCCCACCAGCGCATGACCGAGAAGCGCAAGGCGGGCTTTGAAAAGAAAAAGGCCGCCGCCACCGGCGAAAAAGGCCTGCTCATCGTCAACACCGGCACCGGCAAGGGCAAGAGCAGCGCCGCCTTCGGCATGGGCTTGCGCGCCGTCGGCCACGGCATGCGCCTGGGCGTGGTGCAGTTCATCAAGGGCGCGCTGCATACCGCCGAGCGCGATCTGCTGGGCGGCTTCGACAACTGCGACTTCCACACCATGGGCGAAGGCTATACCTGGAACACTCAGGACCGCGAGGCCGACATCGCCACCGCGCGCAAGGGCTGGGAGCAGGCGCTGGCGATGCTGGAGAGCGAGGACTACGAGATGGTGATCCTCGACGAATTGAACGTGGTGCTGAAGTACGAATACCTGCCGCTGGACGAAGTGCTGGCCGCCTTCGCCGCCCGGCCGGCGATGCAGCACGTGGTGGTCACCGGCCGCCATGCGCCGGAAGCCTTGCTTGAGGCCGCGGATCTGGTCACCGAAATGCGCTTGGTCAAACACCCTTACCGCGAGCAAGGCATCAAGGCGCAACGCGGGGTGGAGTTCTGATGACGTCCTTGCGCTGCCCGGCGCTGTTCCTGACCGCCCCCGCCTCGCATCAGGGCAAGACCACGCTGACGGCGGCGCTGGCCCGCCATCACCGCAATCAGGGCCGCCGGGTCCGCGTGTTCAAGACCGGGCCGGACTTCCTGGACCCCTATGTGCTGGAGCGGGCCAGCGGCCACACCGTCTATGGCCTGGACTTGTGGATGAACGGCGAGGACGATTGCCGCGCCCGCCTGTACAAGGCCGCCGCCGAGGCCGACCTGATCCTGATCGAAGGCAGCATGGGCTTGTTCGACGGCACGCCCAGCAGCGCCGATCTGGCCGCCCTGCTCGGCGTGCCGCTGGCGGCGGTGATAGACGCCGCCGGCATGGCGCAGAGCTTCGCCGCCGTCGCCCACGGTCTGGCCAGCTTCCGCCCCGGCCTGGCCTTTCACGGTTTTATCGCCAACCATGTCGCCAGCGATCGCCACGCCGAAATGCTGGCCCAGCAGTTGCCGGCTCATCTGCCCTTGCTGGCCGCGCTGCGCCGGGACGAGGCGGCGCGGCTGCCGGAGCGTCATCTGGGCCTGGTGCAGGCGCAGGAGATCGCCGACCTCGACGTGCGTCTCGAGCGCATGGCGGGCCAGATCGCCGCCACCGCCTTAGCCGCGCTGCCGCCGGCGGTGGCCTTTCCCCCCGCCGCGCCCGCCGAGCCGCCAAAACTGCTGGCCGGCCGGCGCATCGCCATCGCCCGCGACGCCGCCTTCGCCTTTGTCTACCCGGCCAATCTTGAAACGCTGCTCCAGCTGGGCGCGGAGCTGCGCTTCTTCTCGCCGCTGACCGACACGGCGCTGCCGGACTGCGACGCCGTCTACCTGCCCGGCGGCTATCCGGAGCTGCATCTGGACACGCTGTCCGCCAACACCGCGCTGAAAGCGGGGCTGCATGGACATATAGCGGCCGGCAAGCCGCTCTACGCCGAGTGCGGCGGCATGCTCTATCTGCTGGACCGGCTGACCCGTCGCGACGGCGACAGCGCGTCTATGCTGGGCCTGCTGCCCGGCCGCGCGGTCCTTCAAGACAGGCTATGCGGGCTGGGACTTCAGCAAATGACCTTCCCCGGCGGCGCGCTGCGCGGCCACACCTTCCACTACACCCGGCTGGACACGGCGCTGGAGCCGATCGCCCGCGCCGCGCGCGCCAGCGGCGCCGGAACCGGCGAGGCCTTGTACCGCAGCGGCAGCCTGTTGGCCAGTTATTTCCACGCCTATTTCCCGTCCAACCCCCGCGCCGCGGCAAGCCTGTTTCTACCCTGAACCGTTGCCTGAGCCCTTGCCCGCGATCCGAGACGCGGCCGGCTCGCCTTCATGACTTGCCTTGCTCCCAGGTCTCCCACCACGACAAGACCTTGGCGGCCGGCATCGGCTTGGCGATGCTGAAGCCCTGGGCCAGGCAGCAACCCAGTTGCATCAAGACCGGCCAATACTTTTTACGCTCAACGCCTTCGACAATGAAGTCAATGGCGCGGCTTTGACAGAAGACCGCCATGCACTGAATCAAGGAGGCGTTGAAGGAGCCAGGCTCCAAGTCCTGCGCAAACGCCTTGTCCAGCTTGATCTCGGTGATGGGGCAGCTTTTCAGGTAGGTAAAGGAGGTGAAGCCCGCGCCGAAGTCGTCTATCGACAAGGACACGCCCTGAGCGTGCAGTTGTTCTATCATTTCCTTGGCCTTGACCGGGTTGATGACCAGCGCGGTTTCCGTCAACTCCAGCACCAGCAGGCTGGGCGGAACCTTGTAGAGCGCCAGCCGCGCCATCACTTCTTCGACAAACCGATTGTCCTCCAGCATGCGCGCGGAAATGTTCACCGCCACCTTGAACGGCTTTTGTCGCTGGCTGATCCAGCTTTGTTGCTGGGACAGCACCAGCTCCAGCGTCAGATAAGTGAAACGGCTCAAGAGATTGCATGACTCCAGCGTGGGCATGAAGTCGTCGGGGTTCACTCGCCCTTGCGCCGGGCTGTTCCATCTGACCAGGGCTTCGAAACCCACCACCTCCTCGGTATCCAGCCTGACCTTGGGCTGATAATGCATTTCCAGCTCGCCTTGCTGGATCGCCCGGGTCAATTGCGTGATCAAGGCCTGGGTGGTTTGCCCCGCCTTGGGCCAGGGCTTGTCGTTTTCTCCCGCGTACAAGGCGACGGCGCCCAGATGGCTCTTGGCCTGATACATCGCGATATCGGCGCGGGACAGCAATTGGGCGGGATCGCAGCCGTGCTGCGGGCACATCGCCACGCCGAAGGACGCGCCTATCGACAAGGCGTGCTCGCCCACCAGAATGGGCGCGTCCAGCGTATGGCCCACTTTTTCCGCCATGGCCAGCGCGCATTCCGCGCTATCCACTTCCAGCAGCAAGGCGGCGAATTCGTCGCCGCCCAGGCGCGCGATGGTGTCCGAGCCGCGCAGCAGGGTGGCGAAACGCGCCCCCACCTCCCGCAGCACCAAATCCCCGGCCTGATGGCCCAGCTTGTCGTTGACCTCCTTGAAGCGGTCCAGGTCTATCATCAGCACGGCGAACGGCAGTTGATTGCGAGCGTGCAAGGCGCACAGCTGATCCAGGCGGTCGAGAAACAGATTGCGGTTGGGCAGATCGGTCAGCGAGTCGTACAGGCTGCGGTGTTGCAGCAGTTGTTCGGTTTCGCGCAGCTTGGCCTGTATCGCCGCCACCCGCACGCCGTCGCTGATGGTCTGGCGCAGGCGGTCCTCGGTCAGTTCGAACTTGGGCAGGTATTCGTAGACGCCCAGCTTGATCGCCTCGGCGGCGATGCGTTCATTGCCGGTGCCGGTGACCGCCACGATCAGACAGGATTGGTTGCGTTGCTGGATGGACGGCACCAGTTCGCGGCCGTCGCCGTCGTCCAGCTTGAAGTCCAGAAACACAAAGTCGAACAACTCCCGGCCCAGCAGCTTCAAGGCGCTGGCCTTGGAGTCCGCTTCCAGAATCTGGGAGCACAGGGCGTTTCGGTGCAGCAGGCGGATGATGCGCTCGCGGTCGACGTCGTCGTCGTCCACCACCAGCACGCTGACTTGCGGCGGCGTTTCCAACAGGCATTCGACGTCGTCGATCATCTTGATTACCGGGCGGGTAAAACCACGGACTGGGCGTAGGAATGCAGCAGCTCCATCAGTTTCACGAACTGCGGGCCCACGGCGGACTTCATCATATAACCCGCCACGTTTTCCTCGTAGGCGCGCATGCGGTCCGCGTCCCGCGAGGAGGTGGTCAGCACGAAGATCACCGAGTTGCGCAGCTGGCTGTCCGCGCGGATGGTTTCCAGGAATTGAAAACCGTCCATGCGCGGCATATTGAGATCCAGCAGGATCAGAAAGGGGCTGGTGATCCGCTTGCTGTCGTGCGCGCCGCGCAGGATTTGCAAGGCCTCCAGGCCATCGCAGGCGGTGACCATCTTGCATTCAAGCCCTTGACGGCGCACGCCGCGCAAGACGCCCTCAATGGCCACGTCGTCGTCGTCCACCAGCAAAACCGTGATATCGCTCGCTACCGCCACGCTTGCCATCATCCCACCTCCTTGAGCGGAAACCGCGGCCAGCGGATGCGGAAACAGGCGCCGCCCAGCGTGCCGTGTCTATCCAGCACCACCGTGCCGCCATTGCTATTGACCATTCGACGCGTCACCGCCAGCCCCACTCCATGCCCCTCCGCCTGGCTGCTGGCGCGGTGAAACAGCTTGAAAATGCGTTCTTCCGAGCCTGGCGGCACGCCTACGCCGTCGTCTTCCACCGTGAACAGATTGAAGCGCCCGTCCTCCTCCACCGCGATGCGGATCACGCCCTTGCCGCCGCCGTGATGCTTGCAGGCATTGGACAGCACATTGCGGATCGCCAGCGACAGCGGCGTGCGCGCGGCGGGAAACGGCCGGGCCTTGATTTCCACTTCCACTTGAAAGCCCGGGGGGATATCGAGCATCTCCAGGGTCTCGCGCACCAGCAGGCCGGGATCGACTTCCTCGACGCGTTCGTCCTGGCGCCCGGCCCGCGCGTATTCCAGCAAGTCTTCTATCATGCGTTCGGCGCGGGCGATGCGTTCCTCGGCGCGGACAAAGTTTCTCTCGATGTCCGCGCTCAACTGGGACGGGTCCAGGTCTTCGCGTATCCAGGAGATCAGGTCGGCAATGCCGCGCAAAGGCGAGCGCAAATCATGGGAGGCCACATAGGTGAACTCCTCCAGCTGAGCGTTGGCCTGTTGCAGCGTCTCCTCAAATTTCTTGCGCAGGGAGATGTCGGTGATCGCGGCCAGCACCAGCCGCTCTCCTTCCGTTTCCAGCGGGGTCAAGCCCACTTCCACCGGGAATTCGCTGCCGTTCTTATGCTGGGCCAGCAGATCGCGCCCCGAGCCCATCGCCCGGACTTCCGGCGCCTTGGCGAAGGCGGCCCGCAAAGCCGGGTGGCCCTGCCGCACGCGTTGCGGCAGCAGCACCTCCACCGGCTGGCCGGTCAACTCTCCCGGCGAGTAGCCGAACAGGGCGTCCAGCGCCTGGTTGGTCATTGAGATCTTGCCGTCCGCGCCCGCCATCAGCAGGCCGATGGGCAGCGAGGCCACCACCTTGGCGAAGCGATGCTCCAGCCGGCGCCGCGGCGTGATGTCGCTGACAAAGGCCACCGCGCAGATTTCATCTTCGTGCGGCATGGAGCCGAGGCCGATTTCAATGGGAAACTGGCGGCCATCCGCATGCTGGGCGAACAGCTCGCGGCCGCTGCCCATGGTTCTGGGCGTGGGATGGGAGAAAAACAGCTGGCGAAAATCGAGATGGCGTTCGCGGATATCGGCCGGCAGCAGCATTTCCACCGCCTGGCCCAGCAACTGGGCCTTGCTGTAGCCAAACATATTCTCCAGCGCGCTGTTGACGTAGAGCATGCGGCCGTCGGCCGCCACCACCAGCACGCCCACCGGAGCGGCCTCCACCACGGAGGCCAGCCCGGCATTGCCGGAAGCGCCGGCGGGCGCCCTTTCCGGAAATTTGAACGACATGACAGCCTGCTTTCGCCTATGTCTTATTGCTGTAGGTTTAGCATAGGGTTTTCCGCCGCGCAGTTAATTCTGATGTCCTATCCGCGTCGTTCTCGCCGCGCGGCTCACACCGCCAGCAGCGCCAGTTCCGCCGCGGCCTCGCGCAGCACCGGCAAGATGCGCAGCAGCAAATCCTCGCGGCTGACGCGCGCCGCCTGCACCCCCACATTGATGGCCGCCGCGGCGCGGCCGTCGACGCCGATGATGGGCACGGCGATGGAGCGCAGGCCGATTTCCAGCTCCTGATCGATGATGGCGTAACCCTGCTCCGCCACCCGCGCCAGTTCCGCCTCCAGCGCCGGCCGCTCAATCAGGGTGTGCGGCGTGTGCCGGACCAGCCGCGCCCGGTCCAGCAAGAGGGCGAGTTCCGCGGCGGGCAGCCGGCTCAGCATCGCCCGGCCCATCGAGGTGCAGACCGCCGGCAGGCGGCTGCCGATGTCCAGATCCACCGTCATGATGCGGCTGGTGAAGGCGCGCGCGATGTAAAGGATGTCGTCGCCGTCCAGAATGGCGATGGAGCTGGATTCGTTGACGCTGCTGCTGACGTGGCGCAGCACCGGCTGGCCGGCGCGCGCCAGCGGCGTGGAGCCCAGATAGGCGTGGCCCAGTGCCAGGATGCGCGGCCGCAAGGCGAAATGGCGGCCGTCCTCGCTGTCCACGAAACCCAGCTTGGCCAGGGTGTACAGGCAGCGCCGCACCGCCGCGCGCGGAATGCCGGTGCGCTGGCTGATCTGCGAGGTGGACAACAGGCGGCGCTGCGCCGAGAACGCCTGAATCACCGCCAGGCCGCGCGCCAGCGAGGCCATGTAATTGGGATCGCCGCTGAAGTTCTCTTCCACGCCCTCCTCGGCCGCCGCCTCTTGCCACTGTTGCATCTTGTCACCTTTTATCGTCGTTGAGCGATCACCGCACACTATTGCGATCATCGTATTGACCCTGCGGCAGGCCGGCAAGCATGCTGAATGCGCGATTAAAAACATATCGTTCGATAATCGCACAAAATCCTTTCCATTCATGGCTGCACGCAGCCCGCAAAGGACAGTCGATGATAGATAAAACGGTAAGCTCGGCCGCAGCCGCCATTGCCGACATCCACGACGACGCCACAGTGATGATCGGCGGCTTCGGCGTCGCCGGCCAGCCGGCGGAGTTGATAGACGCGCTGATAGACCACGGCGCGCGCAATCTCACCATCGTCAACAACAACGCCGGCAACGGTGAGGCCGGCCTGGCCGCGCTGCTGCGCGCGCGCCGGGTGCGCAAGATCGTCTGCTCGTTTCCGCGCCAGGCGGATTCCCAGGTCTTCGACGCGCTCTACCGCGCCGGCGACATCGAACTGGAACTGGTGCCGCAGGGCAATCTGGCCGCCCGCATCCAGGCCGCCGGCGCCGGCCTGGGCGCCATCTTCACCCCCACCGGCTACGGCACCCTGCTGGCGGAAGGCAAGGAAACCCGCCGCATCGCAGGCCGCGACTATGTGCTGGAATACCCGATCCACGCCGACTTCGCGCTGATCAAGGCCTGGCGCGGCGACCGCTGGGGCAATCTGCAATACCGCAAGGCGGCGCGCAATTTCGGCCCCATCATGGCCGCCGCCGCGCGCCAGACCATCGTCCAGGTGGGGCAGTTGCTGCCGCTGGGCGAAATGGACCCGGAAACCGTGGTGACGCCGGGCATCTTCGTTCACAAGCTGGTCTGCGTCGCCGGCCAGCCCATGCAAGGAGGCCGGCATGCATAAGCGACTGGACCGCGAACAGATGGCGGCGCGGGTGGCCCGCGACATCCCCGAGGGCGCTTACGTCAACCTGGGCATAGGCCTGCCCACCCGGGTGGCCGACTATCTGCCGCCGGAACTGGACATCTTCCTGCACAGCGAGAACGGCCTGCTGGGCATGGGCCCGGCGCCGGAACCCGGCCAGGCGGACCCGGACCTGATCAACGCCGGCAAGGAGCCGGTCACCCTATTGCCCGGCGGCTGTTTCTTCCACCACGGCGACTCCTTCGCCATGATGCGCGGCGGCCATCTGGACATCTGCGTGCTGGGCGCCTTCCAGGTGTCGCGGCGCGGCGATCTGGCCAACTGGCACACCGGCGCGGCGGACGCCGTCCCGGCAGTGGGCGGCGCGATGGACCTGGCCATCGGCGCCAAGCGGGTCTTCGTCATGATGGAGCATCTGAACAAGCAGGGAGACTGCAAGCTGGTGGAAGCCTGCAGCTACCCGCTGACCGGCGTCGGCTGCGTGCACCGGGTGTATACCGATCTGGCGGTGATCGACCTCAGCGACGGCGAGCTCTTGGTGCGCGAATGCGTGCCCGGCCTGGATTTCGCAGAACTAGAGCGGCTGACGCCGCTGCCCCTGACCGACGCCCGCCAAGGAGAGACGCCATGAGCCCGGCCTATATCTGCGACGCCATCCGCACCCCCTTCGGCCGCTACGGCGGCGGCCTGTCCGCCCTGCGCGCCGACGATCTGGCCGCCCTGCCGCTGAGCGCGCTGCGACAACGCAACCCGGGCGTGGACTGGGACTTGCTGGACGATGTGCTCTACGGCTGCGCCAACCAGGCCGGCGAGGACAACCGCAATGTGGCGCGCATGGCCGTCTTGCTGGCCGGCCTGCCGCCGTCCACACCGGCCAGCACCGTCAACCGCCTGTGCGGCTCCAGCCTGGACGCCATCGGCCAGGCCGCGCGCGCGCTCAAGAGCGGCGAGGCCGAGCTGATGATAGCCGGCGGCGTGGAAAGCATGAGCCGCGCGCCCTATGTGATGGGCAAGGCGGACAGCGTCTTCGCCCGCAATCTGCGCATCGAGGACAGCACCATGGGCTGGCGCTTCGTCAACCCGCTGCTGCGCGAGCGCTACGGCGTGGACTCGATGCCGGAAACCGCGGAAAACGTGGCCGAACAATTCCGCATCTCGCGCGCGGATCAGGACGCCTTCGCGCTGCGCAGCCAGCTGCGCGCCGCCGCCGCGCAGGAAGCCGGCCGGCTGGACGACGAGTTGATGGAAGTGACGATTCCGCGGCCCAAGGGCGAGCCGCTGCGTGTTGTCCGCGACGAACATCCGCGCGCCACCTCGCTGGAGGCGCTGGCCCGGCTCAAGGGCGTGGTGCGGCCCGAGGGCAGCGTTACCGCCGGCAACGCCTCCGGCATCAACGACGGCGCCGCCGCCTTGCTGCTGGCCAATGAGGCCGCGCTGAAACGCCATGGACTGACGCCGCGCGCGCGGGTGCTGGCCATGGCCTGCGCCGGCGTGGAGCCGCGCATCATGGGCTTCGGACCGGCGCCGGCGATACGCAAGGTCTTGGCTCTGGCCGGGCTGCGCCTGGAACAGATGGACGTGATCGAGCTGAACGAGGCCTTCGCCGCCCAGGCGCTGGCGGTGCTGCGCGAACTGGGCCTGCCGGACGATGCCGAACACGTCAATCCCAACGGCGGCGCCATCGCCCTGGGCCATCCGCTGGGCGCCAGCGGCGCGCGGCTGGCGGCCACCGCGCTCTATCAGTTGCAGCGCGGCGGCGGCCGCTACGCCTTGTGCAGCATGTGCATAGGCGTGGGGCAAGGCATCGCGCTGATCATGGAGCGCGTCTGAGCACCGGTTAAGATGTCGCGGCGGGACGCCGCCCCCGCGGTTTTGAAATCCCAGGCATAGATAAGGAGATCCGCCATGCCCATGCTGAAACTCGGCACGCACGCGCTGCGCTACCAAGTGGACGGGCCGGCCGGCGCGCCGGCGCTGCTGCTGTCCAACTCGCTTGGCACCACGCTGGAAATGTGGCGGCCGCAACTGGCGGCGCTGAGCCGCCGCTACCGCGTGCTGCGCTACGACGCGCGCGGTCACGGCGGCAGCGGCGTCGGAGCCGTTCCGCCCCGGCTGGCCGACCTCGCCGGCGACGCGCTGTCCTTGCTGGACGCGCTGGACATCGAGCGCGCTCATTTCTGCGGCATTTCGATGGGCGGCCTCACCGGCCTGTGGCTGGGCGCGCACGCGCCGGAACGCCTGCAATGCCTGGTGGTCAGCAATAGCGCCGCCAAGATAGGCGCAAGCGAAGCCTGGCGGCAACGCGCCGCCCAGGTGCGCGGCGGCGGCCTGGCCGAACTGGCCGCCAGCGCGCATCAACGCTGGTTCAGCGCCGACTTTTGCGCCCAGGCGCCGGACATCGTCGAGCAGGCGCGCGCCTGGCTGGCGGCCACCGCGCCGGACGGCTACGCCGCCTGCTGCGAGGCGCTGGCCGACGCCGACCTGCGCGCGGACTTGCCGCGCATCGCCGCGCCCGCGCTGCTGATCGCCGGGCTGCTCGATCCGGTGACCACAGTGGCTGAGGCGGAAGCCATGGCCGCGGCGATGCCGAACGCCCGCCTGGCGCGGCTGCCGGCCTCCCATCTGTCCAATCTGGAAGCGCCGCTCGCCTTCGAGCGGGCCTTGCTGGACTTTCTGGACGCGGCCTGAGCCGTCCGATTGTTCAGCCGGCCGCGCCTAGCCGCAGGCCTTCCAGCAAGGGCTCCAGCGCGTCCAGCGTCTGGGCCAGCGCCTCCGCCGGCCGCTCGGCGCCGGACGCCCAGCCGGCGCCTTCCACCAGCGCGCCGTTGATCAGCCGCGCCAGCGCCTGCGGGTCGGCGCGGCGGATCAGGCCGGCGTCCATCAAGGCGCGCAAACGCTCGGCGATATTGCTCACGCACTGCCGCTGGCCGGCCTGCGCGTACTCCGCGCCCAGCGCCGCCGGCGCGTCGCGCAGCAGAATGCGCTGCGCCTCCGGCTGGGTGGCCGCTTGCAGATACGCGCGGCAGCGGCGCTTGAAGCCCTGCCACGGGTCCGCCGCCTCGCGCTCCGCCAGCGCCAGGCCGGCCTCGATCTCGGCGTCCAATTCTTGGGCCACCGCCAGCAACAAGCCTTTCTTGTCGCCAAAGTGGTGGTAGAGCGCGCCGCGGGTCACGCCGGCCGCGGCGGTCAGCTCGTCCATCACCGTGGCCGCATAGCCGTCGGCGCCAAAGCTGCGGCGCGCGGACAGCAACAGCCTGCGCCGGGTTTCCTCCATGGCTTCGCTGCGTGTTTTGCTCATCATCCCGCTCCCCTGTTTCCGCATTGACCGTCGCGCCGCTGTTGACATACGGCGCGTATGTCAATTAGTTTAGCATACGTCGCGTATATTAAAACAGCGGACCAGGCGAGATCAGCGCCGTCCGCCACAAGGAAACCCGATGGCCAACCCCTACCTCAGCCTGTTCTCCCACCCCGGCAGCCTGGCCTTCTCCGCCGCCGCCTGGGTGGCGCGCATGCCCATTTCCATGACCGGCATCGGCATCATCACCATGTTGTCGCAAACCTCGGGCTCCTACTGGCTGGCCGGCGCCGTCGCCGCCACCTTCACCTTTTCGATGGCGCTGCTGGCGCCGCAGGTGTCGCGGGCGGTGGACCGCTACGGCCAGCGCCGGGTCTTGCCCGCGGCCACCGCGCTCAGCGTGGCGGCGATGCTGTCGCTCCTGTTCTGCAGCTGGGCGCAATGGCCGGCCTGGACGCTGTTCGTCTCCGCCGCCTTCGCCGGCTGCATGCCCAGCATGTCGGCGATGGCGCGCGCGCGCTGGACCGAGATTTACCGCGGCACGCCGCGCCTGCACACCGCGTTTTCGCTGGAATCGGTGCTGGACGAGGTCTGCTTCATCGTCGGCCCGCCCATCGCCGTGGGCCTGAGCGTGGCGGCGTTTCCGCAGGCCGGCCCGCTGCTGGCCGCCGCCTTGCTGGCCGGCGGCGTCGCCGCCTTCTGCGCGCAAACCGGCACCGAACCGCCGGTGCACCCCGAAACCCAAGAACGGCGCGGCTCCGTCGCCGCCCTGGCCGGCATGCGGGTGCTGATCCTGGCCCTGGTGGCGCTGGGCGCCATCGCCGGCGCCGTGGACGTGATCAGCGTCGCCTTCGCCCAGCAGCAGGGACAGCCGGCGGCGGCCAGCATCGTCTTGTCGGTGTACGCGATAGGCTCTTGCCTGGCCGGCCTGCTGTTCGGCGCGCGCAAGGCCAGCATGCCGCTGGCGCGGCTCTTCGTCTGGGCGGCCGCCGCCACGGCGCTGGCCACCCTGCCCTTGCTGCTGGTCTCCAATCTATGGATGTTGAGCGCCGGCGTCTTGCTGGCCGGCGTGTTCTTCGCGCCCACCATGATCGTGGCCATGGGCTTGGTGGAGGAGATGGCGCCGCCGGCGCAACTGACCGAGGGCCTGACCTGGCTGATCACCGGCCTCGCCAGCGGCGTGGCGCTGGGCGCGGCGGCGACGGGATGGGTGGTGGACCATGTCGGCGTGCGCGCCGGTTTCGGCGTGATCCTGGCCGCCGGCGCGCTGATGGCCGTGATCGCGCTGGCCGGGCAGCGCCGGATAGCCCGCTCTTTGCAAGAGAAAACGGCCTAGGCCGCGGCATCGAACGGCAAGGGCCGCCTCAACCCGCCCCTGCGGCGATGGCGGCCTGCCCTACTCCTCCAGCGCCTCCTCGCGCGGCAGCAGCTCGCGCAATAAGCGCCGGATCAGGGCCAGCTCCTCGGAGCGGTCCCCGCGCCGCGCGCTCATGATCAGCGGCGAGGCCAGGCCTTCGTCCGTCAGCGGCCGGTACACCACGTCGTCGCGGCGCAGCCTCAGCACGCTGGCCGGCACCACGCACACCCCCATGCCGGCGGCCACCAGGCCCAGCGCGGTTTGCAATTCTCGCACCTCCAACGCGTAAGCCGGCTCCAGCGCGCGCTGGCGGAAAGCCGCCAGCACCTGGTCGGCGTAGCTGGGCCGCGGCTGGCGCGGATAGATCAGCACGGTTTCCTCCGCCGCGTCGCGCAGGCGCAAGGGCCCTTCGCGCCGCGCCAGCGGGTGCTCCAGCGGCAAGGCCAGCCACAAGGGCTCCTCGGCCAGCACTTCGCGCTCCACCGCCGGGTCGTCGAACAAGAGCCGGCCGAAGCCCACGTCGATGCGGCCGGCCTTCAGGGCCTCCACCTGCTCCAAGGACGTCATTTCCAGCAAGGACAGCTCGGTGTCGACATGGATGGCGCGGAAGCGGCGTATCACCTCCGGCAAGGGCCGGTACAAGGTGGAGCCGACATACCCTATCACCAGTTGCCGGCGCGCCAGCGCGATCTTGCGCGTCATCGCGCGCATGCCCTGGGCCTGGGCCAGCAGATTGCGCGCCTGGGCGTAGAAGAAACGGCCGGCCTCGGTCAGTTGCAAGGGCCGCGCGCCGCGGTCCAGCAGCAACAGGCCCAGTTCCTCCTCCAGTTGCTGGATCTGCCGGCTTAGCGGCGGCTGGGCGATGTGCAGCCGTTCCGCCGCGCGGGTGAAGTTGAGCTCTTCGGCGACGGCGACGAAGTAGCGCAGATGGCGCAATTCCATTCAATACCTCACAGGTATGGAAGCAGACGAAAACGGTGTTGGACCCGCGGCTCCACAGGCTTGCATGATATCCGAAACCACGGGAGCGCAATCTTGATACCTGATACCGCGATAGACACGGTGGAGACCATTCTGGTCGATCTGCCCACCATCCGCCCGCACCAGCTGTCGGTGGCCACCCTGCGCGGCCAGACGCTGGCCCTGGTCCGCATCCGCTGCCGAGACGGACAAGAAGGCTGGGGCGAGGCCACCACCATAGGCGGGCTGCAATACGGAGAGGAAAGCCCGGAAAGCGTCAAGACCAATATCGACTGCTACCTGGCGCCGCTGCTGCTGGGCGAGGACGCCCGCGACTTCGGCCGCCTGCTGGGCAAGCTGCGCCGCGGCGCCCGCGGCAACCGCTTCGCCAAGTGCGCGCTGGAAACCGCCTTGCTGGACATCCAGGCGCGGCGGCTGGAGGTGCCGCTGAGCGAGCTGCTGGGCGGCCGGGTGCGCGACAGCCTGCCGGTGGCCTGGACCCTGGCCAGCGGCGACACCGGCCGCGACATCGCCGAGGCCGAGGCCATGCTGGAGCGGCGCCGCCACCGCGCGTTCAAGCTGAAGATAGGCTTGCGCGCGCCGGAAGACGACGTGGCCCATGTGCTGGCGATACGCCGCGCGCTGGACGGCCGCGCCGGCGTGCGCGTCGACGTCAACCAGGCCTGGAGCGAGATGCAGGCCGAGCGCGCCATCGCCCGGCTGCAGGACGGCGGCGTGGAGCTGATCGAACAGCCGGTGCCGCGCGAACACCCGGCGGCGCTGGCCCGGCTGGCGCGGCGCTTCGAGGTGCCCATCATGGCGGACGAATCCCTGCACGGCCCGGCGGACGCCAATCAGCTGGCGCGCCGGGACGCCGCCGACGTGTTCGCGGTGAAGATAGCGCAGTCCGGCGGCCTGTTCGCCGCGCGCCAGGTGGCCGAGATCGCCGCCGTCAACGGCCTGGGCCTCTACGGCGGCACCATGCTGGAAGGCGGCATCGGCACCATCGCCTCGGCCCAGTTGTTCTCCACCTTCGAACGGTTGGACTGGGGCAGCGAGTTGTTCGGCCCGCTGCTGCTGACCGAGGAATTGCTGAGCGAGCCGCTCTGTTACCGCGATTTCGAACTGCAACTGCCGTCCGGCCCCGGCCTGGGCGTGCGCCCGGACCCGGACAAGCTGGCGGCCCTGCGTCGCGACCGGACCGCGCCGCGCCTGCACGCGGTCTGACACCCGACCTCCCAAGGAGACCACCATGCTGTTTCATGTGGAAATGCAAGTACAACTGCCGCACGACCTGGACCCGGAGCGGGCGGCGGCCTTGAAGCTGGACGAGCGCGAACGCGCGCAAGCGCTGCAACGCAGCGGCCAATGGCGCCATCTATGGAGGCTCAGCGGCCAGTACGCCAACATCAGCGTATTCGACGTCGCCGACGCCGAAGAACTGCACCAATTGCTGTCCAGCCTGCCGCTGTTCCCCTTCATGCGCATCGAGGTCAGGCCCTTGAACCGGCATCCGTCCAGCATCCACGCCGACGACCGCTAGGCGCCCGCTTTAGCGGTCCACAGCGGCGGCGGCAAAACACAAGACCCCCGCCCCGCCCGTCAACAAAGGAGAAACACCATGGAACGCGCCGAAATCGACGCCCTGCTGCAACGCTTCGACCAAACCGCCAGCGAGCAGGCCAATCCGCGCACCCGCGCCATCGTCAATCATCTGATGCGCGAGCTGTGCTACGCGATCGAGGATTTCGACATCCAGCCGTCGGAGTTCTGGAGCGCGGTGGAGCTGTTGGCCGACGCCGGCCGCAGCGGCGAGCTGGGCCTGATCGTGCCCGGGCTCGGGCTGGAACACTTCCTGGACCTGCGCGCCGACGAGGCCGAACGCAAGGCCGGCCTGCTCGGCGGCACGCCGCGCACCATAGAAGGGCCGCTCTACGTGGCCGGCGCGCCGCTGTGCGAATGCGAGGCGCGGCTGGACGACGGCAAGGACGACGGCGAACCCTTGTTCATGCGCGGCCAGGTGCGGGACGACGCCGGCCGGCCGGTGCCGCACGCGCTGGTGGAGGTATGGCACGCCAACAGCCTGGGCAATTACTCCTACTTCGACCAGACCCAGAGCGATTTCAATCTGCGCCGCGGCATCCGCGCCGACGAGCAAGGCCGCTACCGCTTCCGCAGCATCATGCCCTGTGGCTACAGCGTGCCGCCGGGCGGCGCCACCGACCGGCTGCTGCGGCAGCTGGGCCGTCACGGCCACCGTCCGGCCCACGTGCATTTCTTCGTGTCCGCGCCGGGCTTCCGCAAGCTGACCACCCAGATCAACATCCAGGACGATCCGCATCTGTGGGACGACTTCGCCTTCGGCACGCGCGAAGGGCTGGTGCCGGACGTCCAGCGCGTCAGCGCGCCGGAGGAACTGCGCCAGAGCGGCGTGGGCAAGCCTTTCGCCCGCATCGAGTTCAACTTCACCCTGCACCGCGAAGCGGCTCCGGCCCCCTCCACCGAGGTCAGCCGCGCCCGCGCCCAGGCCTGATGGACCAAGGCTGATGGACTGATTGAAACCGCGGCCCGCCGCCCGGCGCGGCGGGCCCGCCGGAACGCAGAACCTGTTCAAGGACATTACGATGAGCACAACCTTCCGCACCACGGCGCAATGGCGCAGCTTCGTCGGCGGCTGCCTGGACTTTCGCCCGGACGACGGCGTCTACCGCATCGCCCGCGACATGTTCACCGACGCTCAGCTGTTCGAGCTGGAGATGGAGCTGATCTTCGAGAAAGTCTGGATCTACGCCTGTCACGAAAGCGAAATCGCCGAGCCCAACGACTTCATCACCCTGCAGGCCGGCCGCCAGCCGCTGATCGTCAGCCGCGACGCCAACGGCGGCCTGCACGCGCTGGTCAACGCCTGCCAGCACCGCGGCGCCACCCTGGTGCGCCAGTGCAAGGGCAATCAATCCACCTTCACCTGCCCCTTCCACGCCTGGTGCTACAAGAACGACGGCCGCCTGCTCAAGGTCAAGGCCCCGGGCGAATACCCGGCGGACTTCGACAAGGCCGGCCGATCGCTGAAACAGGCGCGCGTCGCCAGCTACAAGGGCTTCGTCTTCGTCAGCCTGGACACGGACGGCGCGGACGCGCTGGAAGACTATCTGGGCGACGCCAAGGTCTTTTTCGACATGATGGTGGCGCAATCCCCCAGCGGCGAGCTGGAAGTGCTGCCCGGCAAATCCAGCTACACCTACGACGGCAACTGGAAGCTGCAAAACGAAAACGGCCTGGACGGCTACCACGTCAGCACCGTGCATTACAACTACGTGGCCACGGTGCAGCACCGCCAGGAAGTCAGCCGCCAACAAGGCGAGGCGCAGGCCGCCACGCTGGACTACAGCAAGCTGGGCGCCGGCGACGCCGCCACCGACGACGGCTGGTTCTCCTTTCCCAACGGCCACAGTCTGCTGTTCAGCGACATGCCCAACCCCGCGGTGCGGCCCGGCTACGCCGGCATCATGCCGCGGCTGGTGGCCGAACACGGCCAGGCCAAGGCGGAATGGATGATGCACCGGCTGCGCAATCTCAACATCTATCCCAGCCTGTTCTTCATGGACCAGATCAGCTCCCAGCTGCGCATCATCCGCCCGCTGGCCTGGAACAAGACCCTGGTGCAAAGCCAATGCCTGGGCGTCAAGGGCGAATCCGCCGCCGACCGCGAAAACCGCATCCGCCAGTTCGAGGACTTCTTCAATGTGTCCGGCATGGGCACGCCTGACGATCTGACCGAGTTCCGCGAGGCCCAGCGCGGCTTCCAGGGGCGGCTGGAGCGCTGGAGCGACATCTCGCGCGGCCACCCGCGCTGGCAGACCGGCGCCACGCCCAATAGCCTGACCCTGGGCATCCGCCCCTGCCTGACCGGGACCGAAATCACCCATGAGGGCCTGTACGTCAACCAGCACAGCGCCTGGCGGCAATGTCTGCTGCAAGGGCTGGAGCGGCGCGCCGCCGCCGAGGAGGCCGAGCAATGAATATCGAACTGCATTATCAGGTGGAGCAGTTTCTCTACCGCCACGCCGAGCGCTGCGACAGCCAGGACTGGGACGCCTACCTGGCCGATTACGCGCCGGACTGCGAATACCACGTGCCGCAATGGGACGCCGAGCATGTGTACACCACCGACCCCAAGCGCGAAATGTCGCTGATCTACTACGCCAGCCGCGCCGGCCTGGAAGACCGGGTATTCCGCATCCGCACCGGCAAATCCGCCGCCTGCAACCCGATGCCGCGCACCTTGCACCAGTTGGCCAATCTCCGCGTGGAACGCGGCGCGGACGGGCTGGTGGAGGCGCGCGTCAACTGGGCCACCTTCTACACCCGCTTTGGCGAGACCCGCTATTTTTACGGCCGCGCCGCGTACACGCTGGCGCGAAACGGCGACGGCTGGCTGATCCGGCGTCAGCATGTGCTCTTGCTGAACGATACCGTCAACGCGGTGTTGGACTTCTACCATCTTTGAATCGGAAAGCGCCGATATGCATCAAGTGGCTTTGAATTTTCTCGATGGCAGAACGCTATTTCTGGAAGCGCGGCCGGGGGAATTGCTGCTGGACGCCGCGCTGCGCCAGGGCATCAAGATCCCGATGGACTGCCGCGAGGGCGTATGCGCCACCTGCCGCGGCCGCTGCGACCGCGGCGATTACAGCCAGGACTACGTCGACCCCGAGGCGCTGTCCGCGGAGGAGTTGGCGGAACGCAGCGTGCTGTCCTGCCAGACCCGGGTGCTGTCGGACGCGGCCTTTTCCTTCGACTTCGACTCCAGCCTGTGCCGCGGCGCGCCGGCCGCCCGTCTCAGCGCCGTGGTCAGCCGGGTGGAGCCGGTGTCGGACAGCTGCGCCGTGCTGTGCCTGGACGCCTCCGCCGCAGCAGGCGCGCTGTCCTTCCTGCCCGGCCAGTACGCCAGGCTGCGCGTGCCCGGCGGCGAGCAGTGGCGCGCCTACTCCTTCGCCCACGCCCCCGGCGCGGACAAGCAGCTGCGCTTTCTGGTGCGGCTGCTGCCGGACGGCGCGATGAGCAATTATCTGCGCGACGGCTGGCGGACCGGCGACCGCATCGAGCTGGAGGCGCCGCTGGGCAGCTTCTATCTGCGCCACATCGACAAGCCGGTGCTGATGCTGGCCGGCGGCACCGGCCTGTCCGCCTTTCTCGGCATGCTGGATCAATTGGCGGAACAAGGCGGCTGCGGCCAGCCGGTGACGCTGTACTACGGCGTCAACCGCGAAGGCGATCTGTGCGAGCTGCCGCGCTTGCGCGGCCTGGCCGAACGGCTGCCCGGCTTTGTCTGGCATCCGGTGGTGACGGCGCCGGGAGAGAATTGGAGCGGCAAGCGCGGGCTGATCCCGGATCATCTGGACGCGGACGCGCTGCGCGCGCGGGCCGCCGACATCTATCTCTGCGGCCCGCCGCCGATGGTGGACGCGATGCGCGACTGGCTGCGCCGTCACGGCTGCGAGCGCCTCAAGCTCTATCTGGAGAAGTTCGCCGACAGCGGCGGCTGAACGGCGGCCAGGGCCCGGGACGGGGATGCGCCCCGGGCTCCCGCCCGTCCCGCCTATTTCTTCATGAAGGGCGCGAAGAAGGCTTCCGGCATTTCCGTGGGGAAGCCCTTGGCGTCGCTGGGGCGCAGGTCGGACATGTCCGGCTGGAAGTCGTAAGTCTTCTGCCGGCGCTGCTGGTCCTGGTGCACCGCCACCTGCTTGTCCACCGCGGACTTGATCGCCGTCATGTGATCCAGCATCTGACGGCCCACGTCCTGCACATTGCCTATCATATTGCTGGCGTTGCTGCCGGAGGCGGTGGACATGCCCGGCACCGAGTTCATGAACGGCTCCGCCATGGAGCCGCCGGCGCTCTGGCCGTACTGGTGGGCGGCGCTGCACGCCTTGAGGATTTCCGCCGGGTTGATCATGTTTTCTGCGGCCTTGGTCATGGTGTTTCCTTTCAGTGGGTCATGGAATGAAGCAAACGGCGGCAATGCTGCCCGGGACCGGCCGCGCCGGCCCCGGAGCCGTTGTCAGCCGCCTTGCGGACAACGGAAGGACTGGATCAGCCCGGACCACAGCGGCGACGGCGAGGACAGCGACTGCCACTCGATGCGCACCGAACCCAGGCTGCCCTGGTACAGACGCTCGCGGCGGTCCGCGGTCCCGCCCACGCCGCGGCCGGCGTCGAAGAAGCGGAACAGCGCCCACGGCCCGTCGTATTGCAGGGTGTTGACCCGGCCGTCCACCGACTTCATCTGCAGCCGTATCGCCAGCTTCTGGCTCTGGCCGTTCCAGTCGATGCGCTGCGGCGTGGTGGCGCCGTGGGCGAAGCGCAGGGTCTGGCCGGCCAGATCCAGTTGCACCTCGGCCAATTGCGGGTCCATGTCCAGGAAGCGCAAGACCGTGGGCACGCGCAAGCGTCCGCCGTCGTCCAGCATCGCGTCGCGGATGCGGCTGGCGCTCTCGTAAGCGCCTATCACGTCCGGGCTCAGCAGCGCCTGCTTGCCGCCGTCCACGCTGCGCGCCTTCCACGGCGCGACCGAGGTGTCGACATAGGCGGCCAGATGCTCGCGGAAATACACCGCCATCGCGCCCTGCGGCGCGAACAGCCGCTCAAAACCTTCCACGCTGGCGTCCGCGCCGGCGCCGCGGCGGAACGGATAGCGTCCGGTCAGGCCCTGGTCGCAGGCGCTGCGCGTGGCGCCGGCCGCCCCCTTGTTGAGCACCGCCTGGGTCTGGCTGGAAGTGGCGGCGCTGCCGTTGTTGATCAGGTCCAGCATGATGCCGCGCACCGGTTCCGGCTGCAGGCCGGCGTCGCCGCGCAGCTTGGTGAACACATCGTATTGCGCCGGCAGCACCTGGCCGGTTTGCAGCGCGCCGTTGACCAGGCCCAGCTGGCGGTACAGCGAATCGAACAGCCGCGCCAGCGGATTGCTGCCGCTGTTGTCGTTCCTCTCCAATTGCTTGGCGATCTGGCGCAAGGACTGGAAGTGCTCCTCCACCGCGTGTTCCGGCAGCAAGGTGGTCCGGTAGCGCTCGCCGTTGATCTCGCCCACCAGCGAGCGGCGGCTTTTCTCCAGCCGCGCCTTCTGGCGGTCTATCCAGCTGTCCATGCCGCCGTCGTAGTTTCCGGTCAACATGGTTTCGCGTCCGGCGAAGCGCAGCAGATTGGCCAGCGGGGACTGCGAGTTCATCATGGACGCCGCCAGTTGCGCGGCGTCGTCGAGGCCGGTGACGGAGCGCACGCTGACATTGGCCAGAAAGCTTTGCCAGGCGGTGATGTAGTCCTGCAGATACTGGTTGCGGGCGCTGTCGGCCAGCTTCTGCACCAGGCTGTCGATTTCAAAGCCGTTGCCGCGCAGCGGTTCGTTGCGCAGCACCCAGCTCTGCTCCTCCAGCATGGCGCGGGCGCTGGTCTCCAGCCGCGGCAGGAAGGCGTCGACATAGCCGGCGCGGGTGTACCAGCCGGAAACGGCGCTGTCGGTGTCCGGCACGTTGTTGCGCATGCGCAAGCTCATCGCGGAGCCGAAGCCGGCCGCGCGCGCCAGCGAGATGTCCTGAATCTGCGCCGGCAGGCCCTGCTCCCGCACATGGTTGAGCACCCGGGTCACTACCGGAATCTGCGAGGCGCGGGCGCGGGCCGTCTGCACCAGATTGGCGTCCTCCGGCGCCGCCGGCAGGCCGGGCAGTGCGATCAGCGCGCGCGCGTCGGCGATCAGCATGCGCCGGTCCTCGTCGTTGTACTGGCCTTCGGACAGCGCCTCCCAGCGCCCGGCGATCCAGCGCTCCACCGCGTCGGCGGAGCGGTATTGCGGCCGGCACAGCATCAAGTAAACCTTGAGCGTCAGGAAGATGTCGCCGGGGCTGCCCTCCGTCTGCGCCAGCAAGGTGCGTTTCACCTCGTTGTACAGCTCCGGCATCAGCGTTTTCTGCAGATGGCGGTGATAGGTGGCGGTGGCAGTTTCGGCCACGCGGCGGTGCTCGAAATACGGGGTTCTCATCCCGCGTTCGGCGCTTTCCGCCTGAGCCTGGGCGTAGCGCATCTGCGCGGCCACCGCCAGCAGCGGCGATCCGGCGCTGGGCGCGCTGCCGGCCTGTTCCCGCGCCAGCGTCTTGCCCTCGCTGAACTGGGCCCAGACGTATTCCAGATAGTTGCGCTCGGCGAAATAGCCCCAGGCCACCCAGACCAGCAGGCCCAGCGCCAAGGCCGGCAAGGCCGCCCAGCGCAGCGCGTTCAGCAGGCGGCGCTTGCGCGAGGGCGGCGCGGGCGGGGCCGGCCGTTCCCGCGCCTGACGTTCGGCCGCGGTCAGGTTCTGCTCCATCAACTGCCGTTCCACCGTCACCTGGCGCAGCAAGGGCGTCCACAGCTCGCCCAGCGGCCGCGTCGCCGGTTCCGGTCCGTCGATTTCGATGTCGGCCACTTCCGCCACCGAGCCCAGCCACAGGCCGCGCAAATGAGCCGCGTCCTCGTCGCCGTCGCGGGCGAACAGCGGCGGCAGCAGGCCCTGCAAGGCCTGGCGCAGCCGGCCCAGCGCTTCCACGAAGCGCAGCTGGGCGTGGTTGGCCTCCACCTCGCCGGCCAGGGGCGCGGCGAACTGCACCTGGCGCTGCACTCTTTGCTCCAGGCTGTGCAAGGCCGGCGCCCAGGCGCCGGCGGCGTCCGCGCCGGCTTCCAGCGGCAGCGGGAAGCCGATGCCGCGCGCCCAACGCTCCGGCCGCATCTGGTTCAGCATCGCCAGCGCGCCGTCCAGCCGGTCCGCCCCGGTCAGGGCCAGGTAAACATTGGGGGTGCGGCCCAGGCCGTCGCGCAGCTTGAGCAGGCGCTGGCGCAAGGTGGCGGCCATTTGCTGACGGCGTTTGGACGCCATGGAAATCAAATCGTCGCCGCCCACGCACAGCACCACGCCGCTGACGCTGAGCTGGTCGCGCAGGGCCGCCAAGCCGGCCAGCAGCTTGTCCCAGGCGGCGGAGGCTTCCTGATCGTAGCCTTCGCCGACATTCCACTGGCCCTGGGTGTCCAGCCACACCGCGTCCGAAGACAGGCGGAAATCCAGGCCCAGGCCCTGCCCTATCGCCGTCGCCGGCGCCGCGCCGTCGCGCAGCGTCCAGGACAGCAGGCTGCTTTTGCCGCTGCCGGCGGCGCCCAAGAGCAGATAGCACGGCAGCGGCGCGCCGCCGCGGCGGCTCAGCTGGCGCTCCAGTTGCTGCAAGGTGTCGCTGATATAGTCCGGCGGGCCGGGGTCCGGCTCCGGTTCCGGCGCGGGTTTGGGCGCGCGTCGGAAGGCGCGCGGCGCGGCGGTCAGCCGGCCCCACAGCCAGCTCAGCAGCGGCCAAAAGCCCCAGATCAGCGCCGCCGCCACCAGGATGTGCCGCAGCAAGGCCCAGCCCAGCGGCCGGTAGACGCCGATGGAGATCAGCGGGCCTATCCACCAGATCGCCAGCGCGATCAAAAGCGCGATCAAGACGCGCATGCTTTGCCGGATCATGGTTGTTGCTCCTTATAGCCGGGCTCCAGCGGGCTGGGGCCGTTGGCGATGCCGACGCCCGGGGCCAGCGCCAGCGGGGCCGGCGTCTGAGCGCTTTGACCGGGCGACGGGACGGCGGCCGCCGCGCCCTTGGCCGCGTCCGCCACTTTCCACAACACGTCGACGCGACGGTTGCGCTCATAGGCGGCCGGCGTTTGCGCCGCGTCCAGCGGCGCGCTGTCGCCGCGGCCGGAGGAATCGATGCGCCGCGCCACCGCGTTGTCGGGCGCTTGCGCGCCGCCGGGAATCGCGGTCTGGCGCAGGGTGTCCGCCACCGAGCGAGCGCGCGCCTCGGACAGGCGCTGATTGCTGGGGAAGGCGCTGGTCTGGATCGGCTGGCGGTCGGTATGGCCTATCACCTCCAGATCGCCCGGCCACGGCGCGAAAGCCTGGCCCAGCCGTTCGATGTTTTTCTGGAAGGAAGCCCTCACCTCGGCCTTGCCCACGTCGAAGGCGCCGTCGCTGCGGAAGACCAGCAGCCAGCCTTGCGGGTGCTTATAGGCCACCAGCCAGCCTTCGGACAGCAGCTGCGGCAGCGGCGGCGGCAAGGTGGTGGCCAGATTGATGCTGCGCAAGGGCGGGGTCCAGGCCGCCAGCGCTTCGCGTATCGGCCGGCCCAGCAGGTCCAGGCTGATATTGGCCGCGCCGTAGGCCAGCGCCACCACGCCCAGCGCGATGGCGCCGCCGCGCAGCGGGGTCAGCCAGCGCTGGCGCGGCGGGGCTTCGGGTTCCGGCGGCGGCGGCGGGGGCGGCGGCGCGATCAATTCCGCGCCCAGCGGCTCCGGTTCCCGCTGGCGCCAGATCGCCGCGTGCAGCTGCGAGCGCAAATCCTGCAGCAGCGCCTCGCCGCGATCCAGCACCCGATAACGGCCTTGCCAGCCCAGGGCCAGCACCAGTTCGTACAGCTCCAGCAAGGGGGCGGGCGACGGCTCGTGGCGCAGCCAGCGCTGCAGGTCGGCGAAGGCGTCTTCCCCGCCCCAGGCGTCGTCGTGGAACTCCACCAGCAGGCTGCGCTCGCCGTCGTAGGGCTGCTGGCCGGCGCCGCGCGCCGCGTCGTTGCAGACCTCGTCCAGATAGGTGCACAGCAGGTAGGAAGCGTCCTGGGCCTGTTGCCACTCGCAGCCGGAGGCCGCCAGGCGTTCGCGGTAGAGCTTGAGTTCCAGGCCCAGCTGGGCGCGGATCTGCGCCTGGCTCTCCGCCGCGCCGCCTTGCAGCCGCTGCAATTGCAGCACCGCCGGCAAGGCGTGGGAGATGAAGGGATTGTCCCATTGCGCCTGTTGCAGGCCGGCCTTGAGCAGGCCGCCGCGCGCGCCGGAGCGCTGATAGATCACCGGCGCGTCGTCGGGCTCGGCCTGCGCCCTGCCCGCGCCCGCCGTCGGCGGCGCGGCGGGCGGCAGCGCCAGCGGCAAGGCGTCCAGCGTCTCAGGCTCCGGCTGGGCGTCCAGCGTGGACACTTGCTGGCCCGGCATCAGCAGCGGCAGGTTTTCCAGCCGGCTGCGCATCGCGCCTTCCAGCATGCCGCTGTTCAGGTGCGCGGTGGAGGCCCGGCGAAAGATGGAGGAAAAATTATGCAGCAGATTCATTTAGGTTCACTCTTTCGGCTATTGGGTTTTGAACCTGTTTACGAGCTTGCGAGCTAAGGCGAGACAAGGCGAAAACGGCTGAGAAAGCGGAATGTACGGTTGGTACATGAGCATTTCGAAGACGTTTTCAACGCCGTATCGCCGACGCGCAGCCGATCGTAAACAGGTTCTAAGCGACCTTGCCTTCGCGCAACCCCCAGGCCTCAAACCTCAAGTCCTGGAAGTCCCCGACGATGCGCAGCGCCAGCGCCGAGCCGGCGAAGGCCTGCGCCCAGAACGGGTCGCTGGATTCCACTTCGAAATACACGCTCTGCGCGTAGTACGGCACCTGGCGCGGCGGATTGGGCGCGGGGATCAGGCGCGCGCCCGGCAATTGCAGGTCCACCAGTTTCTGGATCTGCTCCACCGCGCCCAGCTTGGCCTGCTGCGGCAGCAATTGGCGCAGCTTGTCCGCCGGCATCGCCGCGGAGAAGGCGAACACCATCTTCTGCAGCTTCCACTGGCGGTCCACCACGCAGACGTGGACCTGGTCGCCGCGGTCCTCGAACTTCAGCGGCAGCACCGGGGTTTCGATCACCCTGGCCAGCGCGTAGCGCAAGGTGGCCGCCAGCGGCTCGAACCCGGCTTGCAGGTCGTTGTGCTGATAGACGAACTGCCGTTCGGCCAGAGCCTCGTCCACGCCGGGCAGCACGCTGAGGCGGCCCAACAGGCCGATCAGCTCCTGGAACAACAAGGCCGGCGGCAGCGGGTCGAAGGCGTCCAGGTGGGCCAGCCGCATCCGGTATTCGGCGATGCCCTGGCGCAGCATCAGCTCCACCAGATCGGCCAGGCCGCCGCCGGCGGACAGCAGGCGCAAGCCGGCGCTGCCGGCCAGCCGCACTTGCAGCGTGCTTTGCAACTCCTCGATCAGCGCGCGCAGCGTCTGGTGGGCGCGGCTGTCCAGCAGCGGCGGGATGAAGCGCGGGTCCAGCAGCAGGGTCAGCGCGCTGCTGCGCCCGGCCACCCGGGCGAAGGGCAAGGCGGTTTCATCGGCGCGCAATTGCGATTGCCAGCACAGCCGCGTCATCATGCGGCCGGTTTCCAGCGTCAGCCGCCGCGGCGAGCCCGGCGCGTCCAGGCCCACGCTGAGGTCGGGCACTTCGGTGGCGGCGGCGTGGTAGCGCGCGGCGGCCGGCGCGTCGCCGAAGGCCATTTCCGGGCCGCCGCAGCCGGCGGCCGGCAAAGCCAGGCAGGCGATGTCGCCGGCCTGGGCCTCCGAGGTGTCCAGCGGCGCCGGTAAGGGGTCGTGCGCCGGCAGCGCGAACGGGGTGCCGTCCGGCAGCACGCCTTCGGCGGCGCGCAGGCCCAGCCGGCCCAGGCCCAGGCCGTCGCTGTCCACGTCCAGCCGGAAAAAGCCCCAGCCGTGGTTGGAGGTCTGGCGCATCCGCAGGCCGAACTGATGGGCCAGATGGCGTTCCTGCTGCTGAAAATGCTGGGTTTCTATCAACATGCCGTCGCTCCAGGCGACGGGTCCTACCGGCAAAGCGCTCATGGGCTTTCCTCCAGATGGGCGATGGGCGCCTTGCGCGTTTTGCGCCAAGGCTTGCGGCCGGGCTTGGCCGGCGGCGGCGACGCGGCGGGCGCCGCCGCGGAGACGTCCGCCGGCAAGGGCGCGGGCCGCAGCGCGTCGACGATGCGGCTGCGCTCCAGCAGCACCGCCAGATGGATCAGCTGACGGCCGTCCACCCGGATGCGCAGCGGCGCGTAGCCGGGCGGCTTGCTGGCGAAGTCCGCGTCCGCCAGCAGCCAGACCGGGTCCGAGCCGGAGGCCGGCAGCAGCACTTGCTGCACCTGATTGGGCGCCACCACGTGGCGGGATTCGGCCGCCACTTCGCGGCCGCGCTGGGCGCAGCTGGAATCCTCCAGCCCGGCCGGCGGCAGCCAGTTGGCCTCCCGCACCACGTACAGGCAGACCTGCACCGGCCGCGGGCCGCCGCCGCTGTTGTTCAGCTGGCCGCCGCCCACCAGGGTGACGTGCAGCTGGCGCGGCCCCTCGTCGCTCCGCGAGGAGAACAGCGAGGAGCAGCCCGCCAGGCCGGCCAGCGCGCACAGCAGCAGCGCGCGCCGGACAAAGGAGAAGGAGATCATTAGCTCAAGGTCATGGTGATGGTCTGAGAAGGAGCCACCGTCTGCCCGGCGGTGTTCTGGTTATTGGGCAGATTGGTGTCGGTCAGCCGCGTCTGCGGCGCGCCCTGGATCAGCACCTTGCCGGAGCCGGTCACGTGGCGGGACAACGCCGCCACGGTGCCGGAAGCCACGCCGCCCATCGAACCGCCCTCGTCGCCGTGGGTCATCGGGATGATGGTGTTGAGGTTGTGCACCGGGCCGCCGGCGTAAATGATGGTCGGCACATTGGGCACCGCCTCCGGCTTGTTGGCGATATTGGCGTAGGTGGACGGAATCCCCAGCGGCGGGGTCTTGCAGACGTCGGAGGCCGCCAGGGCCATGCCGCCCGCGGAACAATTGGCGAACATCGCGATTCTCCTCAAGCTACGTGGATCTGGCCGGCGTCCAGCTTCAACAGCGAAGCCGAACTCAGCGCCGTGCTCTTGGCGTGCAGCCCCATGTGGCGGTCCGCGTGCAGCAGCAGGCTGCCGCAGTGCGCGGCGTCGGTGCCGCCGATATGGGTCTGCCGCTCCTGTGCCGCGGTGGCGATGGCCTGAGCGCGGCTGTTGAGCTGCCGGCCGTTCAGGCTCAGTTCGCCGTCGGCGCACAGATGCAGTTCGGCGGCGTGCAGCTGCACGCTGGCCGCGCCCAGTTCCAGCCGGCAGACGCCGCCCGGCTGCGGGCGCTCCAGCACGGCCAGCACCCAGCACCCCTCTTCCGACGCCGCCAATTGCACCAGATCGCCGCGCTGCGGCCTCACCAGGCAGCTGAAGGCGGCGCGCGCCTGGCGGAGCGCGCCGGTCGGCAGCCGGACCAGCCATTCGCCGTCTCCCTCGCCTTGCGCGCACACCCGCGCCGGCAGCCATTCCTGGCTGGGGCGCGGCGTCGGCGCGGCCACGCGCAGCGCGCGCAGCACCGGATCGGATTCGGCCGGGGTTTCAGCCCAGGCCAGGGCGCTCTCTTGCATCCATGTCATCATGCGGCTCCTCTAGGTCCGGGCTGCGCCTGTTGCCGCCAGGCCCGGTCTTGCTCAAGTTTGCTATCGTCGAACAACGCGCCGGCGGTGTCCGCCGCGCTCCATGCGCCGCGCGGCTGGCCTATCAGCCTGCCGCCGCGGCAATCGCAGCCGGACAGCTTCACCGACTGCAGCGCGGCGCCGCTGGCGTCCAGCCCGCGCAAATTGGCGCCGGACAGATTGACCTGTTCCAGCCGCGCCTGCCGCAGCGACAGCCGCGGCGCGCTCAATTGCTCGAAGGCGCAGTCCTCCAGCCGCGCGCCGTCGAACAGGGCCTGCTCCAGATCGGCCTCGCGCGCTTGCACCCGCCGCAGCCGGGCCTGGTCGAAGCTGGCGCCGGCAAGACGGCTGGCGCGGATGGCGCCGCCGTTCCAGACGCTGTGCGACCAGGCCGCCTGGCGCAGCTCGCAGTGGTCCAGCGCCATATGCTCCAGTTCGCAATCTATCCAGCGCGCGTTCAGGCCCCGGCAGGCGCTCAGCGCCACGCGCCGCGCCCGGCTCTGGCCGTGGATGAAGTTGCGCAGCTCCGCGCCTTCCACGCTGAAACCGTCCAGCTGATTGCGGATCCAGGCGCTGTCCGACCAGCGCCCGCCCTGCAACTGCCACTCGCGCAGCCGGCAATCGACGAAGGAGCCGTGCGCGCTGTGCACATCGCTCAGCCGCCAATCGGCCGCGTCCAGCTCCACGCAGGAAAAGTCGCGCTGCCGCCCGCCGCGCCATTGGGCCCCGGACGCGCTCACCCGCTGCCAGCCCACCCGTTCCAGTTCGCATTCGTCCCAAACGCAGTCGATGAACTGGCTGTCGGCGCAGCCCAGCTCGCGCCAGACGCAGCGTTCGAAACGGTTGGCCTCGAAACGGCAGTTGACGAAGCGGACCTCCTCGAAGCGGCACCGCTGCCAGTGAACGCCTTCGAAACGGCAGTCGATGTAGACGGCGCGGTTCAGCGTCGCCGCCGGCGGCGCGTCGAAACGCAGCCCCTCCACCACCGCCGGCAACTGCCCGGCCAGCTCCCGCAAGACCTCCTCTCCCGCCGCGCTCATGGCGCCCTCCTCGGCCAGTCCTGGCGTCCGGTTTCCAGATTGCCTCTCCAGCCGCCGCCGGACGGCGGCCGCATCCAGGCGGTTTTGGCGTCGATCAGATTGCAGCCCTCCATCCGGCTGTCCTCCAGGCCTGCGCCGTAGAACAGCGCGTCCTTCAAGGCGCAGGCCTCGAAGCGGGCGCGCGTCAGATCGGCGTGGGTGGCGTTGAGGCCGTCCAGCGCGCAGCCCCGCCACAGCGAATCCGGCGCCCGCAGCCGCTGAGCGTGCAGTTGCGGGCAGGCGCAGTGCTCCATCCGCAGCTGCGCCGCGTCCAGCTCCTGCCAGCTGCACGACAGCAGTTCGCAGTCTTCCAGCCGCGCCTGGCGCAGCGAGCTGCCGTGCGACACCACGCCGAAGCGTTGCTGGCAGCGCTGCCAGACGCTGGCGGACAGATCGGTGTCCAGCGCGCTGAACTTCAGCAGCCGGCATTGCCGCCAGCCGCTGCGCGGCAGCTGGCATTCCACCAGCCCCAGGCCGTCGGCCTGCAGGCCGGTGAAGCGCCAGTCCTCGGCGCGCACCCGGCACCAATTGACCTGATCCCAGCGCAGCTGGCCGATCCGGCCGCCGGCGCCGCCCTCGCCCTGCACGGTGACCGCGCGCCAGGCGCCGCCGTTGACCGCGATGTCGTCCAGCCGGCAATCCTCTATGCCCAGCTGCGCCAGCTCCACGCCGTTCCAGACGCTGGCGCCCAGATTGCAGCGGTTCAAGCCGCCGCCGCTCCAGCGCACCGCTTCCAGCACGGCGCCGGCCAGCGAGCAATCGACGAACTGCACCTGCTCCAGCCGGCATTGCCGCCAGCGGCCGTGATCCAGCTTGCAGCGTTCGAAGCGGACCTGGTTCAGTTCGCGGCCGTCGATGACCAGGCCGCTCAGATCGGCGTCGCGTATGGTCAGCTCGCTCCAGGGGCCGCGCTCGCTTTGCAGCCGCGCGCGCCAGTCTTCCTCGTCGGCCGCCGCCTGCGGCAGGCCGGCCAAGGCGTTTTCATTGGCGCGGACAAAGGACTGCAGCCGGCTTTGCGCCGTCTGCGCCTCGCGCAAATCCTCGCGGTTCTGTTCCAGCCGCGCGCGGATCTCGGCGCGATCGCGCGGCGGCGGCGCGAAGCGCGGATGGTCGGCGGAGTCCAGGATCTGCTCCCAGACCCAGCCGCGCGCGGGGTCCGGCATCAGCGCGTGATCGGCCAGCAAGAGCGGGTCCTGGTCGTCCAGCCGCGCGCGCCGCTCGGCGAAAGCGGCAAGCTCCGCCGGCCGCTCCGGCTCGGCGGCGTCCTTGAAGCCCAGCGCCAGCCGGCCCACGCTGTCGTCCAGCACGTAATCCAGCGGCAGGAAGCCGTTCCACCACATCACGCCCAGATCCGCGTCCGGCAGCAGCCATACGGTTTGCAGCCTCAGTTCCGGGCGCTCGTCCAGCGGGCCGTCGCCGCGCCCGGCCAGCAGCAGCGGCCGCAGGGCCGGCAAACGGCCCTGAAGCTCGCCGCCGCGAAAACCGCTGAGCGCGTACGGCGCTTGCGCCGGCCAGCAAGCCTGCTCCGACCATTGGTCCGGCGCCGCCTGCTGGAAGAAGCGCAGATCGGTGGCCGCCGGCCAGCCCATATGGCTGCCGTCCTCCGCCATCGCCTGCGGCGAGCCGGCGAAGCGCGGCTGCCATTGGCGGCGTTCCGGCCAGTCGCTGCCCAGCGGCCCCATCGCCGCCAGCGGCGCCGGGCTCACGCTCAGGCCGCGGACCCGTTGCAAGGGCGGCGCCGCGTGGCGTTGGCCGAAAGGGTTTTCGCCCTGCAGGCCGGCGGCGGCCTGACGCGGGTCCAGCGCCAGGCTGGCCTCGGCGCGGCTGCCGTCCACGCGCGGCCGCGCCCGGCAACTCGCGATCTTGCGCACGCCGCCCAGCTCGGCCTCGGCCAGCCAGTCCAGCGCGCCGGCGCCGGCCGCCGGGCCGCGATAATGCGCGCTGCCCAGCAACAGCCATTCGGCGCGCAGCTTGGGCATGGCCGGCTCGAACAGCGGCAGCGCCGGCTCCGCGGCCTTGATCGCCTCCCAGCACGCGGCCTCGTGCGCCAGGATGAAGGGATCGCTCAGGCGGAAGCCGACGCCGACGCCGACGCGCAACATGGCTTGAGCGCCGATCTGGGTGCGCGACGAGGACACGAGCGCCGCCTGGGGTTTGATATGACGCAAGGGCATCAGCTTTTGACCTCCATGCCGACTTTTTTCAGATCCACGCCGGTGTCCGAGTAGGACGCGCCGGTGTAGGAGTATTTGAAACCGGTGGTGGAGTTGCTGAAGCCGGTGCTGCTGACCTCAGACCCCACCGAACTGATGCTGGAACCGGTGGTGGACATCTTGCTGCCCACCGCCTTGGTCTCGGAACCCGTCATCGAGGTATCGCTGCCCACCAACTTGACCGAAGCGCCGGTGGTGGACACCGAACAGCCGGTGACGCCGACGTCGGACCCGGTGGTGGACATCTTGCTGCCGGTCACGCTGGTGGACGAGCCGGTGGTGGACATCGAGGTGCCGGTAATGCTGACCGAGGAACCGGTGTCCGACATCGAGGTGCCGGTCACGCTCTTGGAGGTGCCGGTCACCGACATCTTGCTGCCGGTGACGCTGGTGGAGGTGCCGGTATAAGAGGACGACACCCCGGTCATGCTTTGCGACATGCCGGTGGCCGACACGCTGGTACCGGTCATCGAGGTGGAAATGCCGGTCATGCCCTGCGAGGTGCCCGTCACCGAGGTGCGCGTGCCGGTCAGGCTGGTGGACACGCCGGTAAAGCTGGTGGACACCCCGGTGAAACCGGTGGAAATGCCGGTGAAGCTGGTGGACACGCCGGTAAAACCGGTGGACACCCCGGTGAAGCCGGTGGAGACGCCGGTAAAGCTGGTGGACGCCCCGGTGAAACTGGTGGACAGGCCGGTGAAGCTGGTGGATACCCCGGTGAAGCTGACCGACAGGCCGGTGAAGGACACCGACACCCCGGTGAACTTGATCGACGCGCCGGTGACCGAGGTCGACGTGCCTTTCACATCGATGTTCTGGTCCTGGCCCACCGCCTCCGAGCTATTGCGCTCGGTGGTCTGCTGCATGTCTCGCTCGGCGTGCACCATCACCCGCTCCGCGCCGCGCTGGTCATCGAAGGTGATCTGACTGGCGTTGCTGTAACGGCCCTGCTTCAAGGAACGCGTGACCAGACCGGTGTAGCGGATGTCTTTCGGCAGGTCGTAAGGCGTCGGATTGTCGCCGTTGTAGACAATGCCGGTGACCATAGGCCGGTCCAGATCGCCGTCCACATAGGTGACCAGCACTTCCTGACCCACCCGCGGCAGCGCCAGCACGCCCCAACCCTTGCCGGCCCAGGCTTGCGACACCCGGATCCAGCACGAGGCGTCTTCTTCCTGGGTCTTGTAGCGGTCCCAGTGGAAGTGCACGCGGATGCGGCCCAGCTTGTCGGTATGCACTTCCGCGTCCACCGGCCCCACCACGGTGGCGCTCTGGATGCCGGGCAGGATGGGCTTGGCCGTCAGCCGCAGCGGGCGGAACGGACGGTCGTCCGTCATCGCCCGGAACACGGCCATCACATTGCGGCCCTGGCCGCTGCTGTCCGGCCCGTCCTGCAAGAAAGTCAGCTGGCTGGCGGTCACGTAGTAACGGCGGTTGCGCGCCGCGTCCGGGTGGCCGTCCAGCGTGAAGGCGCCGCCGGTGGCCAGGCCGCGGGCGTTGGCGGTGCCGGTGAGCTGGTGGGAATCCGCCTGCAAGGCCTCCAGCCGCAGCCGCGCCAGCCGGTCGCCGCCGGCCTGATCGCTATAGCCGGCGCCGTAGTCGTAGTGCTCCAGCCGGATGCCGTCCAGGCTGGCTTGCGCCTCCTGGGCGTCGCTGTCCAGCCGGTTGGACGGCGCGTGGTAGTCGAAATCGCGCAGCGCGACATTGGTCGGCCGCACTCGCCGCCCGCGTTGCAGCCGCTGCACCCCTTCACGGCCCGGCACCGGACGGAATTCGTCGCCGTCCGGCAGGAAACGCAGCAGGCCGTAGCCGGCGGCCAGATCGTCGAAGCGCTGGGTGTCGGACAGCACCACCACATGACGCTCCGGCTGGTGCTCGATCCAGAAGTAAATGCCCTCGTCCTCCAGCAGCCGCTTGACGAAGTTGAGGTCGGTCTCCAGGAACTGCACGCAGTATTCGCGCGGCTCGTAAGCGTGTTCCAGCTCGAAACGGAAGTCCGGCCGCTGATGCTCGCCGAAGACCTGCTCGACGATCTGCGGCACCGTCAGCTGCTGGAACACACGGCAGTTCTGGTTCTCCGCCAGAAAGGACAGCCAGCTGCCCAGCTCCAGCGTGTAGGTGTAGCTGTCCTGGGTCTGACCGCTGTCGTAGCCGCCCAGCACCTGGCAATGGAAAGGCCGGACGCCCTCGTCGCCCAGGTCGATGTCCACCGTCAGCCGCGAGCCGAGCAGCCCGTCCAGGTCCAGCGCCGGGTCGGCGCAGGCGATGTCGAGCTGGTAACTGGGCTCCTGCGACAGACGCTCGTCCGCCTTGAAGCTCAGCGCGACGCTGTCCGCGTCCAGCAAGGGGCTGTGCAGTTCGATCAAGCGCATGTCCGCTCTCCTTTCCCGTGTCCAAGCCTGCGCCGCGTCATCAGCTTTTCACCTGCATGCCCAGCTTCTTCAGATCCACGCCGGTGTCCGAATAGGACGCGCCGGTGTAGGAATAGCTGACCCCGGTGGTGGAGCAGCTGGAGCCGGTGCTGGACACGCTGGAACCGGTGCTGCTGACCGAGGAACCGGTGGTGGACATGCTGGAGCCGGTAACCCCGGTGGATGAGCCGGTGACCGAGACCGACGAGCCGGTGACGCTGGCGGAAGCGCCGGTGGTGGACACCGAGCAACCGGTGACGCTGGCGGACGAGCCGGTGGTGGACATCGAGGTGCCGGTGACGCTGGTGGACGAACCGGTGGTGGACATCGAAGTGCCGGTGATGCTGGTGGACGAGCCGGTGTCCGACATCGAGGTGCCGGTCACGCTCTTGGAGGTGCCGGTGACCGAGGTGCTGGTCCCGGTGACGCTGGTGGAGGTGCCGGTATAAGAGGAGGACACCCCGGTCATGCTCTGCGACATGCCGGTGGCCGACACGCTGGTGCCGGTCATCGAGGTGGAAATGCCGGTCATGCTCTGCGAGGTGCCGGTCACCGAGGTGCTGGTGCCGGTCAGGCTGGTGGAGACGCCGGTAAAGCTGGTGGACACCCCGGTGAAACCGGTGGAAATGCCGGTGAAGCTGGTGGACACGCCGGTAAAACCGGTGGACACCCCGGTGAAGCCGGTGGAGACGCCGGTAAAGCTGGTGGACACCCCGGTGAAACTGGTGGACAGGCCGGTGAAGCTGGTCGATACCCCGGTGAAGCTGACCGACAGGCCGGTGAAGGACACCGACACCCCGGTGTAGCTGATCGAGGCGCCGGTGACCGAGGTGGACGTGCCCTTGACCGAGATGTTCTTGTCCTGGCCCACCGCCTCCGAGCTATTGCGCTCGGTGGTCTGCTGCATGTCCCGCTCGGCGTGCACCATCACCCGCTCCGCGCCGCGCTGGTCGTCGAAGGTGATCTGGCTGGCGTTGCTGTAACGGCCCTGCTTCAAAGAACGCGTGACCAGACCGGTGTAGCGGATGTCTTTCGGCAGGTCGTAAGGCGTCGGATTGTCGCCGTTGTAGACAATGCCGGTGACCATCGGCCGGTCCAGATCGCCGTCCACATAGGTGACCAGCACTTCCTGGCCCACCCGCGGCATGGCCAGCACGCCCCAGCCCTTGCCGGCCCAGGCTTGCGACACCCGGATCCAGCACGAGGCGTCTTCTTCCTGGGTCTTGTAGCGGTCCCAGTGGAAGTGCACGCGGATGCGGCCCAGCTTGTCGGTATGCACCTCCGCGTTCACCGGCCCCACCACGGTGGCGCTCTGGATGCCGGGCAGGATGGGCTTGGCCGTCAGCCGCAGCGGGCGGAACGGACGGTCGTCCGCCATCGCGCGGAACACGGCCATCACATTGCGGCCCTGGCCGCTGCTGTCCGGCCCGTCCTGCAAGAAAGTCAGCTGGCTGGCGGTCACGTAGTAGCGACGGTTGCGCGCCGCGTCCGGGTGGCCGTCCAGCGTGAAGGCGCCGCCGGTGGCCAGGCCGCGGGCGTTGGCGGTGCCGGTGAGCTGGTGGGAATCCGCCTGCAAGGCCTCCAGCCGCAGCCGCGCCAGCCGGTCGCCGCCGGCCTGATCGCTATAGCCGGCGCCGTAGTCGTAATGCTCCAGCCGGATGCCGTCCAGGCTGGCTTGCGCCTCCTGGGCGTCGCTGTCCAGCCGGTTGGACGGCGCGTGGTAGTCGAAATCGCGCAGCGCGACATTGGTCGGCCGCACCCGCCGCCCGCGTTGCAGCCGCTGCACGCCTTCGCGGCCCGGCACCGGACGGAATTCGTCGCCGTCCGGCAGGAAGCGCAGCAGGCCGTAACCGGCGGCCAGATCGTCGAAGCGCTGGGTATCGGACAGCACCACCACATGACGCTCAGGCTGGTGCTCGATCCAGAAGTAAATGCCCTCGTCCTCCAGCAGCCGCTTGACGAAGTTGAGGTCGGTCTCCAGGAACTGCACGCAGTATTCGCGCGGCTCGTAAGCGTGCTCCAGCTCGAAACGGAAGTCCGGCCGCTGATGCTCGCCGAAGACCTGCTCGACGATCTGCGGCACCGTCAACTGCTGGAACACGCGGCAGTTCTGGTTCTCCGCCAGAAAGGACAGCCAGCTGCCCAACTCCAGCGTGTAGGTATAGCTGTCCTGGGTCTGGCCGCTGTCGTAGCCGCCCAGCACCTGGCAGTGGAAGGGCCGGACGCCCTCGTCGCCCAGGTCGATGTCCACCGTCAGCCGCGAGCCGAGCAGCCCGTCCAGATCCAGCGCCGGGTCGGCGCAGGCGATGTCGAGCTGGTAACTGGGTTCCTGCGACAGGCGTTCGTCCGCCTTGAAGCTCAGCGCGACGCTGTCCGCGTCCAGCAAGAGGCTGTGCAATTCGATCAAACGCATGCGGTTTCTCCCGGGGCGGCGGATTCGGCCGGCGCGGCCGGCGGCAGCGGCACGCCCTCCCCGTCGTCGAAAATCAGTTCCAGTTTTTCGGCGGCGCTCAGGCGCACGCTGTGCAGGGCGCGGTCGGCGGCGCGCGCTTCCAGCACGCCGCGGGCGATGGCCGGCATCACCCGCTGGCGCAATAGATCGCCCACCGCGCGGCCGCTGGCCGGGTGCCTGGCCACCGCTCGGGCGATCCAGTCCGCGGCCTCGGCGTCGGCGCGCCAGTCCAGGCCGTTGGCGCTCAGGCGCTGACCGATGTCGTCCAGGGCCTGGCGCGCGATGCCGGCCAGCGCCGGCTCGCCCAGCGGCCGGAAGGCCACCACCCGCATCCGCGCCAGCAAAGCCGGCGCGAAACGGCGCTGCAAGCGTTCGCGCGCCAGCGCGTCCAGCCGGGACTGAGAGACTTCGGGCTCGGCGGCGCAGGCGGCTTCGATCTCGGCGTCGCCCAGATTGCTGGTCAGCAGGATCAGGCAGTTGCGGAAATTGATGTGCCGCCCCTCGCCGTCCTCCATCCAGCCCTGATCGAACACCTGATAGAACATTTCGTGCACGTCCGGATGGGCGCGGTCGAACTCGTCCAGCAAGAGCACGCTGTAGGGTTTTTTACGCACCGCCTCGGTCAGGCGGCCGCCTCGGCCGTAGCCGACATAGCCCGGCGGCGCGCCCTTCAGCGTGGACACGGTGTGGGCTTCCTGGAATTCGTTCATATTGAAGCGCAAGAGATTGCGTTCGCCGCCGAACAGCGCCTGCGCCAGCTCGGCCGCGGTCTGGCTCTTGCCGGTGCCGGTGGGGCCGGCCAGCAGCATCACCGCCATCGGCCGCCGCGGATCGCCCAGGCCGGAGTGCGCCACTTGCAGCGCCTCCACGATGGCGTCCAGCCCGCTTTCCTGGCCCTGGATGCGCTGGTTCAGCCCTTCGCGCAGCGCCATCAGCCGCCGCGCCTCGTCCTGAGCCATCTGGGTGACCGGCACCTGGGTCCATTCCGACAGCACTTCGGCGATGGCCTGCGCGTCCACCCACGGCCGCACCAGCCGTTCCGCCCCGCTCAGGGCCTCGGCCCGCTCCGGATCGGCGCCGCCCGTTTCCAGATCCTCCAGCCAGGCGCCCACCTCGGCGCGCTGCTCGCTCAGGGCCGCGTCCAGCGCGTCGGCGCGCGCGGCGGTTTCCTCGCGCTCCCTTTCCAGTTCCGCGCCGTCCGCCGGCGCGGCCAGGCCCAGCCGCGCGTCGCTGGCGCGCCAGTTCAGCGCCTGCTCCAGCGTCATCGCGCGATGGCGCAGCCGGTCCAGCGCCGCCGGCTGGCAGCTCTGGCTCATCGCCACCCGCGCGCAAGCGGTGTCCAGCAGGCCGATGGCCTTGTCCGGCAGCTGCCGCGACGGCAGATAGCGGCGCGACAGCGTCACCGCGGCGCGCAAGGCGGCGTCGACGATGCGCACGCCGTGATGGCCGGCGAAGCGCGGCGCGATCATGCGCAGCATGTCCACCGCGGTGTCGTCGTCGGGCTCGTCCACGGCCACGGTCTGGAAGCGGCGCACCAAGGCGGCGTCCGGCTCGATGAACTGCTTGTATTCCGACCAGGTGGTGGCGGCCACCATGCGCAGCTGGCCGCGCGCCAGCATCGGTTTGATCAGATTGGCGGCGTCGCCGGTGCCGGCGTTGCCGCCGGCACCGATCAGGGTGTGGGTTTCGTCGCAGAACAGGATGACGGGTGCCGGCGCGGCGATCACCGCGTCTATCACCGAGCGCAGCCGCTGTTCGAACTCGCCGCGCGCGCCGGCGCCGGCCTGCAGCCTGGCCACGTCCAAGGCCCAGATCTGCGCGCCGCGCAGGCCCGGCGGCACTTCGCCGCGATGGATGCGCTGGGCCAGCGCCTCCGCCACCGCGGTTTTGCCGACGCCGGCCTCGCCCACCAGGATGGGATTGTTCTGCCGCCGCCGCGACAACACGTCGATCACCGCGCGCAATTCGGCGTCGCGGCCTATCACCGGGTCCAATTCGCCGGCCGCCGCCTGATCGCTCAGGCTGACCGCCCATTGCCGCAGCACCGCGGCCGGATCGGCGGCTTCGCCTGCGGCCCCCTGGGCGGCGGTTCCGGCGGGCGCGTCGGCCGCTTCCGGCCAAGCGCCGGCCAGCGCCTCGTAACGCGCGACGATATCGTCCAGCGACAGCTTGGCCAGCGCCTGGCCGATGCGATGCTGCAGCCAGCGCCGCGTCGGCTCCTCGTCCAGCCAGGCCAGCAAGAGATGGCCGCTGCGCACCTTGGCGGCCGGCGCGGCCACCTGGCTCCAGCTGATGGCCGGCGCCACGCTGCGCTCCAGCGCCGGCGAAATGTCGCGCAGCGATTCGCCGCCGGCCTCGGCGGCGTCCAGCGCCTTGCCCACGCGTTGCAAAGCGGCGGCCGGCTCGCAGTCCAGCGCCTCCAGCAAGAGCGCGACGTCGCCGCCGCCGCGGCGCAGCAGGCAAAGCAGCCAATGATCTAGGTCCACCAGCGCGTGCCGGCGCGAGCGCCCCAGGGCGGTGGCTTCCACCAAGGTGTCGTATGCGGTTGGGCCTAAGCGGCCGAAAATGCGTTCTCGGTTCACAGCGGATCCTGGAAAGATTCATACACGGTGAGAGTCCGGAGCGAGACGCCGGGGCGGGACCATGCGTCCACCCCCAGGCGCATGCGCCCCACCTTGCCTGCCAGTTCCGGCCGGGTGCGGACCTGGACCTTGATGACCGGGGCGGCCCGGCCATCGGCGAAATCTGCGGCGACGGCGAACATCGCCAGCACCGCGGGCGCGCCGCGCCGCCAGCGGGAAAACTCGGCGGCGTCGATCGGCCCTATGGTGATGTCCAGCGCGTGCTGGACGTCCCAGATCCGGCTGCCCACGCGCCAGCTCCCCAGCCGGCGCGGCCCGCCTGCGCCTTCCCGCAGCGGAATCCAGCGGCCCTGGCGCGGCGACAAGCGCACCGGCGCGCCGAAATAGCCGGCCAGGATTTTCTGCAAGTCCGCCAGCGAGCGGCGCGGCGCGTGATAAGCGCCGGGATGGCTGCGCCGGCAGGCGGCGGCGTGCGGGTCCAGCAGCGGCTCCGCCTCCGGCGCGGCGCCGGCCAGCGCGGACACGCGCTCGGCGAAGGGATGGCGGCCGCGCTCGTAGCCCAGCGCCGGATGCATCGCCGCGCGGGCGGCGTAGTGCAGCCAGGCCAGATCGCCGCAGGCCAGGTTGACGAAGCGTTCGAAGGCGGCGTTGCGTTCCAGCCGGCGCTCGTGCAGCGCGTGCTCGGTGATGTGCAGCGGCAAGGGCCCGTAGGGCGCGAACAGGCCGAAATGGCGGCAGACCACGCTGACGCGCGGCGCGGCGTCGTCCTCCGCCTCTTCCACCTTCACCCCGCTGATCTCGCTGCTGGCGAAGTGCATGTCGGCGGCCTGTTCCAGGCCCAGCCAGTCCGGCCGGCGCCGCAGCCGGCCCGCCGCGGCGGCGTCCGGCAGCCGCCATTGCCAGGTTTCCACGCGGCGCATCAGTTCGAAGAAGGTGCGCTGCGGCTTAAGCTCCCGGATCATCTGCTGTCGTTTCATTGCAGTTCTCCGTCCGCGCGTTGGGTGTTGCCGTGCCGGCTGACCGGTTCGCCGTCCAGCCTCAGGCTGACTTCGATGCCGTCGTTGAGCGTGACCGCCTGGGCCAGCGCCTGGGCCAGCAGCCGGCCGAACAGCCAGCCGCCGCGGTCCGCGTGCATCACGGCGGCGATGTCGATGTCCACCAGGGAGGCGCGCACCAGGGCCTGCGGCGAACCGCGGCCGGCGGGCAGGAAGCCGGCTTGCAGATGCGCGGCCTTCAGGCTGTCTATGCGCTGGCGGTCCAGCGCCAGTTCCGGCTGCGCGGCCAGCCGCAGCTGCTCCGCCAGCCGCGCGGCGATGTCCTGACGGCCGGCGCCGCGCAGGCTCAACGGGTTCTGGCCGATATGGGCCACCGCCTGCCAGCAGCGCTCCAGGTCCGGAATCGGCCGCGGCGCGCTGGCCGGCCACAGGCACTCCAGCCGCGCCACCGCGCCGCCCTCGGCGCGCAGCTCCGCCGCCGGCAGGTCTTCCGGCCGCCAGCCGCGGTCCGCCACCAGCGCGCGCCCGGTCAGGGTGGCGATGTCGTCCAGGCCCAGATCACCGGCGCAGGCGGAAATGGTGATCAGATCATGACTGCCCAGCGCGTCCGGGCGCGCCTGGCGCGGCCCCTCGCTTTGCAGCGCCGGCTCGCGGCGCAGCGAATAGCGCGCCGCCGCCGGGGCGCTCTGGTAGCCGCCGGCGTCCAGCGCCGGCCGCGCCTCCCGCGAGCGGCCGTTGCTGTCGCAGACATTGATTTCCAGCAAACGCCACAGGTGATGTTCGGCCGGCCGCATCCGGTCCACCGGAATCCATTGCTCGGTCTGGTTCGGATCGTAGGGCACCGGGTCCAGGCGCTTGGGATAGAGATTGATCGCCGGGGTGGCGAACAGACGGAACTGGCCGGCGTCCACCTCGCCTATCAGGTCCAGCGGCGCCTGGCGCAAGGCCAGGATCAGTTCGAAGCCGCGCGCCGACGGCGCCCGCGCCGCCAAGGCCGCCAACGCGTCCAATTCCACGCTGAGCAGCCGCGCCGGCTGGGCGAAGTATTCGCGCAGCAAGCGCAAGCCCGGCAAGCCGCCCGCCTCGGCCGGCAGCAGGGCCTCGCCCTCGTCGGCGGCGGACAGGCGCAGGCCGCCAAGCGGCAACTCCAGCAGGACTTCGCCGCCGCGGCCGTCGTCGGCCGTCGCGTACCAGGCGCCGACGTCGGCCAGCATCGCGCGGTGCAGCGCGTAAGCCCGCGGCAGATCGCCGGCCAGGCTCAGTTGCAGCGGCTTGGCGCCGCCCTCCGTCGCGGCCAGATCGCCCAGCGACACCGTGCCCTCCAGTTTGAAGCTCAGGCGCAAGGCGGCCTGGGACGAGGCCAGCCGCCGCGCCAGCTCGGCGGACAGCCGGGTCAGGCCGCGGCCGCACTCCGCCCGCTCCAGCCGCAGCGGCAGCAGGGTCACCTCGCGCCCGGTGGCGAAGGTGATGGGCCGGGTCGAACCCGGCAAGGTCGCCTGGATCAGGGTGCCGCGCGGCAGGCTGCGGCCGCGGAAGGCTTCCGGCGAGGCGAAGTCCGGATGGAAGGCGAAGCTGCTGATCGCCGGCGTGGCGCTCAGATACAGCGGGCAGACCTGGGCCAGCGCCTGACGCGCGAATTCCGCGCACTCCAGATCCAGCCGGGTCTGCACTCGGGCGGACAGAAAGGCCACGCCCTCCAGCAGGCGCTCGACGAAGGGATCGGCGACCGAGTTCGGCCGCAGGCCGAGCGCCGGCGCGATCTGCGGATGCTCGCGGGCGAAACGCGCGCCGGCCTCGCGCAGATGGCGCAATTCATTATTGTAGTGATCGAGGAAATTCATCCGGCCGCCCCCGCCTCCGCGGCGCGCGGCAGGCCGAAATAACCGTCCAGATAATCCAGCGTCAGGCTGAGCCGCAGCGCTTCGCCGCCGTCGCGGGTCACCGCGGCCACATCGAAATACAGCAGCTGCCGCGCCTGCGGCCCGCTGCCGGCGCGCGCGCTCACTTCCAGCCGTTCCGGGTCCAGCCGCGGCTCGAAGCGGCGGATGGCGTCGCGGATGTGGGCGCTGACGCGCGCCGGGTCGATCCGGCTCGACTTTCTCTCCGCCAGCGGCGGCCGTCCGTAATTCCACACCGAAGTCTCCAGCTGGCTGCCCGCCGCCAGCGGCAGGCGCGCGCCGCGCAGCGCGGCGTTCATCAAATGCGCCAGATCGCGCGCGATGCTGGCGGCGAGCGTCTCGCGCCCTGCGCGGGCGGACAGTTGGTCGAATAATCGTGGCGTCATGGCTGCCCGGCGCCGCCTGGGCGACGCCGTCCCGATAGAGAGGAAAGAAGGCCGGAAAGTCCCGGCTCATAGTGCTTAAACGGCTGCGTTCAGCTTCAGGTCGTAACCCGCCTTGATCACCGCGCCCATGGTTCCGTCATTGCGCTGTTCGCGGTATTCGAACTCGATCTTGGCGAAGTTGATCTTGATCTCGTCGGTGGGCAGCACGCTTTCCACATCGCCGCTGCCGTGGCCCATGATGGCGTACGGCATATTGCCCAGCGTGCGGAAGGAGGACACCAGACCGCTGGCGAAGGTGATGATCATGAAGTCCTGCTGGCCGTTGCCGGACTTGCGGCAGATCAGCTTGGCGCGCGGGATGTGTTCGCCGGTGGCGCACATCAGGAACAGCTTGGGCGAGGCCTTGTTCGAGACCATGCGGAACTCGAAGTCCTTCATTTCCACCTTGCCGGCGCCGCCGCCGCTGCCGAAGCCCCATTTGCCCGAGTTCTCCTCGGCCCATTGCCAGCTCTGAATCTGGATCAGGCCCGAGTACTGCTGGTCAGTTGATTCCCCCTCGACTCCTTCAATCTGCAGAAAGTAGTCAACCAATGCATTTGCCATGTTGCGATACTCCGAAAAAAAGTGATGGACAAGCCAGACCTGAAACGGAATGCAAGCGCCGGGGCGACTCAGGTCGTTCCCGCCCCGCGCCAAACCGGCCGCCGTCAGCTCTTGCTCAAGCCTTGCTTAAGCTAAGCGCGGCGGTGAATGAACGGGCTATCGGAAGCGAACCGCGCGCTAGCGAGCCCCCTCCTGCTTGGCCGACGGCAGCTTGGAAACCAGCCGCAGCGACACGGTCAAGCCTTCCAGCTGGAAGTGCGGCCGCAGGAAGAACTGGGCGCGGTAGTAGCCGGGGTTGTCCGGCAGCTCGTCCACCAGCACCTCGGCCGCGGACAGCGGGCGCTTGGATTTGGTGACCTCGCTGGAAATGCTGGGATCGCCGTCCACGTAGTTCATCAGCCAATCGTTGAGCCAGCGCTGAGTGTCTTCCCGCGATTTGAAGGAGCCGATCTTGTCGCGCACGATGCACTTCAGGTAATGAGCGAAGCGGCAGGTGGCGAAGATATAAGGCAGGCGCGAGGACAGATTGGCGTTGGCGGTGGCGTCGTCGTCCTCGTACACCGCCGGCCGGTGCACGGTCTTGGCGCCGATGAAGGCCGCCATGTCCGAGTTCTTGCGGTAAACCAGCGGCATCAGGCCGGATTCGGACAGCTCGTGCTCGCGGCGGTCGGAGATGGCGATCTCGGTGGGGCAATGCAGCTCCACTTCCTTGTCCTGCGAGGGCAGCACGAATTTGGGCAGCACCTCCACCGCGCCGCCGGACTCCACGCCGCGGATCTTGGTGCACCAGCCGTAGGTGCTGAAGGCGCGGGTGATGTTGGCGGCCATCGCGTAGGCGGAATTGGCCCAGCAAAAATCGCTGGCGCGGTTGGGGTCCACCTTCTCCTCGAAGCCGAACTCCTCTATCGGCTGGGTCTTGGGCCCGTAAGGCACCCGCGCCAGGAAGCGCGGCAAGGTCAGCGCCAGGTAGCGCGAATCGTTGCTTTCCCGCAGCCGGCGCCAGAACGCGTATTCGGTGGCGGTGAAGATCTTGGACACGTCGCGCGGATTGCCCAGCTCGCTCCAGTCGTCCATCTGCAACAAGCTGGGCGCGGCGGCGGAGATGAAAGGCGTGTGCGCGGCGGCGGCGATCTTGGACATCTCGGTCAGCAAGGCCACGTCCTGCGCGCTGTGGTCGAAGTGATAATCGCCCACCAGGCAGCCGAAGGGCTCGCCGCCGAACTGACCGTACTCCTGCTCGTAGATCATCTTGAAGATGGGGCTCTGGTCCCAGACCACGCCCTTGTAGCGGCGCAGGGTCTTGCCCAGCTCTTTCTTGGAGACGTTCAGGTAGCGGATCTTCAGATTCTCGGTGGTGTCGGTGTTGGACACCAGGTAGTGCAGGCCGCGCCAGGCCCCTTCCAGTTTTTGGAAGTGCTCGTTGTGCAAGACCAGGGTCAGCTGTTCCGAAATCTTGCGGTCCAGCTCGGCCACCAATTGCTCCACCGTCTGCGCCACGTCCTCGCGCACCACCACCCGGCTGCGGCGCGCATAGGCCAGCAAGGTCTGCACCGCGCTTTGCACCGCCTCGGCGGCTTCATTGGTGCGCGGCCGGAACGAGCGGCGCAGGATGTCCTTCAGGCCGTCGTCCACCGTGGTTTCGGTCTGGCCGGCCGCGGCCGGCGCCTGCATCTCGGCATGGGTGCTCATCTCGCCTCCCCGTCGGCCTGGGCCGCCTCGCCCGCCGCGGCGTCGTCCGCGGGCAGATGCAGGTCCTTCAGCAGCTGCTCGATCAACTCCTCGGCCGCCACCTTGCCGTCCATATAAGTCAACAATTCCTTCAACTGGCTGCGCGCGTCCAACAGCACCGCCAGCTCGGGGATTTTCTTCACCACCTCGGCCGGCTCGAAGGACTCCATGGAGTCGAAGCTCAAGTCGATCGGGATCAAGGTTCCGTCATCGGTGATCACGTTCTTCACGTGGTAGCTGAGTTCCGGCGCGATCTGCGCCATCCGCAAGTCGAAGTTCTCCACGTCGATCTCGGTGAAACGGCGGTCCTCCACCGCGCCCAGCGCTTCGATGTTGTCGCCGGACAAGTCCGCCAACACCCCGGCTACAAAAGGCAGCTCCACCTTTTTCTGCGAACCGTAGACTTCCACGTCGTATTCGATCTGCACGCGGGGCGCACGGCTTTCCCCGATGAACTTCTGCGCATCCTTCTGTCGCGCCATGGCATATGTCCTTTCCCTGATATTGCTTGACTACCCTTGTAAAGGCCGGGGGCGATCCAATTTCGCCACCAGCGCATCCGATTCGGCGAACAGCTCCGCCATCAACTCCTCAAAGCCCGCGCCCAACATCCGCTTGGCGCGCAGCAGAAAGATGGGCGCCGGGTGCCCGGGCTCGTGCTCGCGGAAATACGCGACGATCAAGTCCAGCGCCGCCGCCACCTCCTCGCGGCTGTTCAAGGCGCCAGCCGGCAACGCGCGCGCCGCCGGGGCGGCCTCGCTCAAGACGGGCGCTTCTGCGGGGACCGCGGCAAGCATCGGCGTCAGCGCCGCTTCCAGCTCATCCAGCAAGGCGTTCAGACCGGCGCAATCGAACTGCTCGGCGAAACCCTCGCGCTGGCTCAAATCCGTCAAGGCGGCCAGGCCGGCGCGCAGCCGGGACAGATCCCGCAACGCCCGCTCCCGCTCCGCCGGCGGAGCGGCGGCCGGGTCCTTGGCCAATTGGCCGACGCGCAGCTCGCTGTCCGCGCTCAGCCGGCTATGCGCCAGCTGATGCAGGAAGGCCGGCCCGCACAGCCAGGCCAGATGCAGCGCGTGGGTTTCACCCGCCGGCGCGTCCGGCTGCCCGGCCGGCCGGATGTTTTCCAGCGGCTGCGCCGCGATCGCGGCCAGCGCCGCCAGTCCTTCCGCCGCCCCGGCCAGACCGCGCTGGGCCAGCGCCGCGCGCAGCAGCCAAACGCCAACCCGCACATCCGCGGCCTTGCCAAGCAGGCCGCGGCAGGCGCTTTCCACGCTGGTCCAGTGGAAGGGCTCCGCGCCCTTGCGCAAAGGCGCCTGGCCCACCGCGTCGTATTCGCAGATCGCGGCGTCGACGCGGGCGAAGTCCGCGTCGAAATCCAGCTCTTCCGCGGCCGGGGTGTCCGGCAAGGCGATATCGGCGATGGCGTGGTTCATGGTTTCAGCGTTCATGACGAAAGTTTGCTTCCAACGGCGGCCCTGCCCGGCCCGCCTCAATGTTTTGAATAAGGCGCCGATAAACGGCTGGCGCGCTTTCACAAAAACTCGAGAACAAAGTTATAAGCAAACGCTTGAGTCTGTCCAAATAAACGCCCGGCGGCGGGTTTACCGGTAAACACCGGGGAAACGGGGCGAAACCGCACGGCAATACAAATGCATAAACCGTTTTTCATGACGGCCGCGCATGCAAGGACTTGGGGAAATAGTTAAGCGCGCAGCCGGAAGAATGGCTTGCGGCAGAGCAGAATACGGAAGGAAGACGCTGAGTTTGACGCGGCGGCCGGCTTAATCGGCGTCGATTTTCAAGGCTGGCCGATAAAATAAGCTCGGCAATCGCAAGCGCAAGATTTTATTTGCATTTTTAGCGAATATCGGCCGCGCCCGATCCATGCTCGGTGAGTGCGCAAGCACGGCGGCGCCAGTCGCGGCGCGCCGCCCGCTCGTCGGCGCGGCCTGCCGGATCAAAGAAGCGATCCGGGCGGCAGACAATGTGCAAAACACATACTTATTAGGATAATTTGGAGAAAAGTTTTTAATGCCGAGACTTGTTTGGTGTAAATTGGCATAAGCCGTCTATTTTCTAAAACGCTTATGCGCAAATGGCGATTTTATTAAGCCAAGACTTAATAAATCATGGAAAGACGGATCTCAAGCGGCTAAAACGTGGAAAGTGCAAATTCACATTTTGCTCAAACTTTGTTGCATTTGATACACAAAACCCAGGCATTGGGAATAACGCTTTTTCCGCACGTTAGCATATTTAGATAGTCCCGCATGTCCGCGCGCCTTATTTGCATAAATCAAAAACAAGATCAGGGTTTTCCCTAATGATCGGCAATAAAATAAACGATTGTTTAATTTTGTAACCGTTTAGTAATTTTTATTAAATATCCTGAACGCGCTAAAAAAAATAAACCCCGTCAATGACGGGGTTTAGGATTCAGCGATTTTCATTCATTTCGCTTGCGCCGCGGCACATCGCCGCCGCGCGTTCAAGCCGGTTCACATCAGTTCGCCGGCCTCCAGCGTTTTGCCCACCAGGCGTTCGCGCAGATCGAGGATTTCCTTGACCAGGGCGGCGCGCAGCTCCAGCACCAGGGCCAACAAGGTGGCCATGCGCCGGCGCGGCTCCAGCTTGGCCAGATCCTTGGGCTTCATCTGCCGGCCCTCGGCCGCCAGCCTGCCCATCCTCTGTTGCGACACCAGATTCTGCAAACCGGCGGGCAGGGACAAAGCGTCAATCGCCTTCAGTTTTTCCAGGTTCTGCAACATGCGCAGCAGGGCCGCGCGCGCCTGCAACACGATGGCCACCAGGGTGGCCATGCGCCGCGGCGGCTCCAGTTCGGCCAGATCATGGCAGCTCATGCCGTCGCCGGCGCGGGCCAATTCCTGCATCCGCCCCGGCCCCACCAACTGAGTCAGGTGGGCCGGCAAGGCCAGCGCTTCCACCACTTGCAAGCGCTCCAGCTGCGGCGCCGCGCCGCGCGCGCGGTCCGCGTTCAGCCGCAGCCAGGCCAGCGTCGTCAGCTTGCCGCCCTCCCGCAGTTCCAGCAGGGCGTCCAGCCGTTGGCGCTGGCAGGCGCTCAAGGCCTCGTTGAGCCGGGAGTAGACTTGACGCGATCCCAAGGTCAGCGCCGCCGCGCAACTGCGGTCAATCACGCCTATGGCCGGCAGCACGATGCGCCTCTGGCGCAGCCAGGACACCATGGCCTGCGCCAGGCACAGCGGCTGATCGGTTTGAGTGGCCAGCCGGGCCAAGTGGCGCAAGACCGCCTGGCCGTCCTCGGCCCGGTACGGCCTCAATCCCAGATAGGCGTAGAGTTTGACCAGATGCTCGCGCCGGGTCTGATCGCGGGTGGCGTAGCGTTCCCAGTCCTCCTCGCGCGCGCCCAGCGCGGCCGCCACCCGCCGCAACAAACGTGGTGCGGGCTGGCAGCCCTCGTCCAGCGCGATGCCGGGATGGCGCAGATAGCACAGCAGCACGGCCACGCCCAAGCGGTTGGCGCTGCCGCGGTGCTGCTGGATCAAGGCGAAATCCTGTTCGCTGAAGGCGGTTAACTGATCTAACTCGTATTCGTCGTCTGGAGGCTCCAGCAAGCTGGCGCGCTCTGGCGGCGAGAGCAACGGACGTCTCGGCATAGTTCTCTTCCCCTGGCCTTGGCCAATGCGCGAAGCGCCGGCGTTTCTGCGGGCCGGCTGCCTCGCTTGGGCTCCACCGCTCTGACGGCGGCACTGGAGCCGGTGACGCCCTTTGCCGGCCATGTCCGCCGACGAAAGGGCTAACTAAAACATTATGAAGTTCAAGTTGCTTCACTGGTAAGCATTACTTTGTGATGGACCGCATTTGCGGTAGTTCCCGGAAATATGCCGATTTCTTAATTTGAATAGTGAATTAGTCACACGACAAAGGTTTCCACCCCCATAAAATGCCAATGTATTTATTTTTGCCATGGTAAGTCCGGGTAAAAATAGCCGATGGGCGATTAGAATCACCGCATAAGGGCGCTCGCCGCGGGAAAGACGGGAACTTCTGTCATTCCAAACGAATCCCATGCTTCCATAAAGTGCTTAATATTGTCAGTTTCGCGCGCGAAGCGGGCCGCCGGTCCGACGCCGCCCACGCCTTGCAAGGAAGACGCCGATGTTCGAGTCCTGGATCCGTTTTTCCGTGCTCCTGTCGATAGGAGTCACCGTGTTGTCGCTGGCCATCACCGGCTTTCTGCTGTTTCGCTCTTTCGACTGGACCTCGCAATTGCGCGGACTGTCCGGTCCCTGGCAGCGAGAAAGCGTGAAAGACGGCGTCCGTCTCAACGCCGACGTCTTGTCGATCCGGCAAACCGGCCTGCTGGTGAACCAGGTGCCGATGATGCGATTGGAGTTGAGGGTGTGGCAGGACGGCTTCAGCCGGGAACTGACGATTGAACAACTGATAGATCTGGGCAATATGCCGCGCGCCGGCGAACGGGTGGAAGTCATGGTGGACCGCCAGGACCCGTCCCGCGCGTCCTATCTGCGGCTGGCGCCGGCGGGCGACGCGCCGCCTGCTCGCCTGCCTTGAAAACCGGCAAAGTCCGCCTCGCGCGGCGGACGAGCGCTCGCGAGGCGGGGCGCTCCTTCCGCTCGCGCGGCGCTAGGCCCGGGTGGGTTTGCGCGGTCGCCGCGCGCGCCGCTGCAACAATTCCTCCAGTTGCGCGCTGATTTCCAGCGAGGCCTTCGCGCCCAGCCCCTGCTGCAGCGCGTCGCGCTGCGGCGGCGCCGCCTGGGCGAACAGCATGGTTTCCCGCAACAGGGCGTTCATCGAATCCAGCCCGCCCTGCGCATGCGTCTGCAAGCGCGCGTTGATGCGGCGCAGGCTGTCGGACACGTCGATGGAATCCGTGACCGCGCTGTTCAAACGCATCAGCTGCCCTATCTTCAGATAATCCTGCAGCTTGATGGTGCCGCTTTGGTTCATGGTCAGCACCAGGCCTTCGATAATCCTCTCCAGCGCGGCTTGCCGCGCAACCAGCATCTCCAGAATGTCATCCATATCCACTCCTCAATATCAGGCGCGTCAAAGGCAGACTAACAAGTAAACAGTTTTAAATACATATTAATTTAGACCAGTTTACGCGGCTGCCTTATCACGCCGGGTTTTTATCGGCTTATGGCATTAAATATTCAATATGGGAAATGGGTTTGGCAAGCGAAATACCGCAGGATCCGGCTATCGCCGGCGCGGTTGTCGCCAAATTGCGTCGGGAAACGGATAAAAAAAGACGGCGGGCATTGCCCGCCGCCGTTTGGAAGCTAAATCACTATTACATTAGATTCTGTTCCGCCACGTTCAGGTTCAGATCGATCATATGTTCGCTGCCGCCCTGCTCCGCTCCGGTCTTGCCGTCCAGACGCTCGGCCTCGATCGCGTCCAGATAGGCCGGCGTGATGTCGCCGGTGATGTATTCGCCGTTGAAGCAGGAGGTTTCGTAGCAGCTCAGCTTGGGGTTGACGCTGCTGACCGCCTCTTCCAGCGCGGACAGATCTTGATAGATCACCGCGTCGGCGCCGATCTCGCGCGCGATCTCGGCCTCGTCGCGGCCGGTGGCCAGCAGTTCCGCCCGCGTCGGCATGTCGATGCCGTAGACGTTGGGGAAGCGCACCGCCGGAGCGGCCGAGGCGAAATACACTTTCTTGGCGCCGGCGTCGCGCGCCATCTGCACGATTTCCTTGGACGTGGTGCCGCGCACGATGGAATCGTCCACCAGCAGCACATTGCGGCCCTTGAATTCGCAGGCCACCGGGTTCAGCTTCTGGCGCACCGATTTCTTGCGCACCGCCTGGCCCGGCATGATGAAGGTGCGGCCGATGTAGCGGTTCTTGATGAAGCCCTCGCGGTACGGCAGGCCCAGGTGGTTGGCCAGTTGCAGCGCGCTGGGGCGACTGGTGTCCGGGATGGGCATCACCACGTCGATGTCCTGCTCCGGCAAGGCGCGGCGGATTTTCTCGGCCAGCTTTTCGCCCATCACGATGCGCGCCTGGTAAACCGAAGCGCCGTCTATCACCGAATCCGGGCGCGCGAAGTACACGTATTCGAACAGGCAAGGCGCGTGGCGGGTGTCGCTGGCGCAGCTGCGGGCGTGGAATTCGCCGTCGAAGCTGACGAAGACGCCCTCGCCCGGCTGCACGTCGCGCAGCAGGCTGAAACCGGAACAGTCCAGCGCCACGGATTCCGACGCGAACATGTATTCGGTCTTGCCGCTGTTGACGCAAGTGCCTATCACCAGCGGGCGGATGCCGTTGGGGTCGCGGAAGGCCACCAGGCCGTAGCCGGCGATCATCGCCACCACCGCGTAAGCGCCGCGCACGCGGCGGTGCACCGCCTCGATGGCGCCGAACACCGCGTCCACGCTCAATTCGTTGGCGCTGAGGCGCTGGGTCAGCTCATGAGCGAACACGTTCAACAACACCTCGGAATCGGAGTTGGTGTTGATGTGGCGCAGATCGTGGCGGAACATGTCCGCCTTGAGCTCTTCGGTATTGGTCAGGTTGCCGTTGTGCGCCAGCACGATGCCGAACGGCGAGTTGACGTAGAACGGCTGCGCCTCGGCCAGGCAGGAGGCGGAGCCGGCGGTGGGATAGCGCACATGGGCGATGCCGGCCGCGCCCAATAGGGAACGCATATTGCGCGTGCGGAACACGTCGCGCACCATGCCGCTGCCCTTGTGCATGTGAAAGGTCTTGCCATTGGCGGTCACGATGCCGGCGGCGTCCTGACCTCGATGTTGCAGCACCTGCAAACCGTCATACAGCAACTGGTTGACCGGAGCCTGACCGACCACGCCTAGAATTCCACACATCTTTTGCTCTCTTCCCTACTACTAAAGAAACGGACAAAAAAACAAGACAAAGAAAAAGGCGGAATCTTGAAGTGAAGATATCAAGATATTCCGCCTTGTTCACCAGCTACCCGGTGTAGTGGAGGTTATCGGCCAGCATCGCCGGTAACCAGGGCCTTAATGATAAGGCCACCGATTCAAATGGCGCCGAGAGCACGGCATTCCTCCACATGGGTTGTCGCGGCAGATCGCTCAAGCCGCCCACCAAAACCAGGGCCGTCACCAGCACCAGCCCGCGAGCCAGGCCGAACACCGCCCCGAACAATCGATTGACTCCGCCCAGCCCCACGCTGTCCAGCATGCCGGTCAGCGTGACCCGCAGCAAGGCCGTGGCCAGCCAGGCCAGGAAAAACACCGCCACGAAACCGGCCACCAGCCGCAAGCCTTCCGAACTCAATTCGCCGGGCAGGAACGCCGACACCACCGGCGAAAACTGCTTGGCGCACCAGAAGGCGATCAGCCAGGAGCCCAGCGACAGCACTTCGGCCACCAGGCCGCGCATCATCGCCACCAGGATGGAACCGGCGATGATGGCGATGGCAATATAGTCGAAGATGGTCATGACGGCTACTTGGTCACGATAATGCCGTTAACGCCGGCCTTGGCCAGCTTCTGCAAGGTGGCTTGCGCCTCGGCGCGGCTGTTGAACGGGCCCACCCGCACCCGGGTCACCTCGCCCTTGCTGGTCTGCACCTTGCTGAAATGAGCGGACACGCCTATCGACGACAGCTTGGACTTCAAGGCGTCGGCCTTGTCCGGGTCCGACAGCGCCGCCAGCTGGATCACCGATTTGCTCTCGCCCTTGGCCGCCGGCTCCTCTTTCTTCGCCGCCGGCTTGTCCAGCGAATCGAAGCGTCCTTCCAGGATAGCCGCCGGGTCCGGCTTGCGGGCCGGCTTTTCGTCCAGCTTGATTTCGGGCTTTTTATGCTCGGGCTTGGCCGGTTTCGGCTCCGGCTTGTGTTCGGGTTTGGGCTTGGCCTCCGGCTTGGGCTCCGGTTTGACTTCCGGCTTGGGCTCGGGTTTCGCCGCGGGGGCCGGCTGCGCGGCCGGCATCGCCGGCGTCATCGTGGACAGATTGGCCGCCAGTTCGGTGGCGCCGGGCTTGGCCGCGGGCGAGACTTCGGCCAGCGCGGCGGAGGCCGCGGACGGCGCCGAGGCCGGCTGGGCCGGCGGCGGCAAGGCGCCCGCCGGCGCTTCGGCGTGATTGGCGGCCGGCGCGGAAGCGCCCGCGCCCAGCACTTCTATGGACTCCGGCTTCATCTGCTGCTCGGGCAGGCGTCCCACCACGTTCCACAAAACGACGGTGGCGACGGTAACCAAGACGACAGCGCCCACCAGACGGCGTCTGGCGCGCTTGCGCAACAGGATCAACTCCTCGTGGGTGGATAAAGCCATGCTTTCCTCAAGCCGGGTGTTGCCGGGCTTCCATCACCTCGGCAACGGTGTGGAAGGAACCAAAAACGACAATTCTATCACTCTCCTCCGCCTGCGATAAGGCCGCCGACCAGGCTTGCGCCACGGTGGCGAAGGATTGCACCCTCTCAACGCCCATTTCCGCCAGCCTGGCGGCGATGCGTTCGCCGCTCTGGCCGCGGGGCATGTCGAGGCCGCCGACGAACCAGGCGTCGAACGCCTCACGCGCCAAGGCCGCCACCTGTTCCAGGTCCTTGTCTTCCAGCATGGAGAACACCGCCAGCCGGTTGCGGGCGAACGGCAGCTGTTTCAGGCTGGCCGTCATCGCCTTGACCGCGTGCGGATTGTGGCCCACGTCCAGCACCACCGCCGGACGGCCCGGCAGCACCTGGAAACGGCCCGGCCACTCCACTTCCAGCAGGCCGCGCTTGACCGCGCCCAGGTTCACCGGCAGCCGCGGCTTCAAGCACTCCAGCACGGCCAGCGCCGCCGAGGCGTTGACCATCTGATAGCCGCCGCGCAGCGCCGGCAAGGGCAAGGCGTGGCGATGGGCGTCGCCCATGTGGAAGGACCATTGATTGTCCATGCGCTGATAGCCGAAGTCCGGCCCGTACAGCTTCAGGTCCGCGCCGATGGCGCGCGCGTGCTCGATCAGCCTGGCCGGCGGATTCGGGTCCGCGCACAAGGCCGGCTTGCCGGCGCGGTAGACGCCGGCTTTCTCAAAGCCGATGTCCTCGCGGTTGTCGCCCAGGATGGCCTGGTGGTCTATGTCCACGCTGACCACCACCGACACGTCCGGCTCGAAGATGTTGACCGCGTCCAGGCGTCCGCCCAGGCCCACCTCCAGCACGATCACGTCCACTTTTTCGGCGACGAAGCTGTGCACCGCCGCCAGGGTGCCGAACTCGAAATACGTCAGCGAGGTGTCGCCGCGCGCGGCGTCTATCGCCTCGAAGCTGGCGACGATGCGCTCATCGCTGGCGGGCGCCAGATCGATGGCGATGCGCTCGTTGTAACGCAGGATGTGGGGAGAGGTGTAAGTGCCCACCTTGAAGCCGGCGCAATGCAGCATGGCGGACAGCATCGCGCAGACCGAGCCCTTGCCGTTGGTGCCGGCCACCATCACCACCGGGCAGGACGGTTGCAGTTTCATCGCGGCGCGCACCCGCTCCACGCGGGCCAGGCCCATATCGATGGCGGTGGCGTGCAGGCTTTCCTGCCAGCTCAGCCACTCGGCCAGAGTCTTGTGTCCAGTCATTTCGTCTCAGTGTCGTCCGCGGCTTGAAACCACAGCAAATAAGTCCGCAAGCGGCGGCGGCCGTCCGCCGGCGCCGAATCCGGCCACACCATCAAGGCGCGCCGGCGGCCGCCGATGCGCACATTCAATACCGTCAGCCAAGGGGTGACGAAGCAATCGTCCAAGGCCTGCGCCGGCAGCGCGGCTTCGCGCCACACGCTCAGCCGCCCCAGGCCGTCCACTTCCAGCCGCCGGAAACGGCCGGCGTCGCCCCAGCCGTCGGCGCGCAGCGCCCGCATAAGCAAGAAGGCCTCGGCCGGCAACAAGGCCAGCCAGATGGGCGGCAGATGGCGGATCACCGCCCAGGCCAGCAGCGCGGCGGCGGAAACCGTCAGCGCCAGCCAAAGGCGCGAAGGCCTCAGCTCGAAGCCGAAAGGCTCCAGCCGGGGCCGCCGGTTCATGGTTTAGAGATCCAGCGCCGGGGTGTTGCTGATGTCGGCGTCCACGCTGTCTATCACCGTGGAGTGGATCTCCACGTCGAACCATTCCCAGAAGGCTTTCAAGGACAGATCCTTGGGCCATGTGTCTTCGTCCTCGTACCAGGACGCCAGTTCCATCTTGAACAATTGTTCGTAGATTTCGTCGATGTAGGCGACGCCCTCTTCCGGCTCGTCGAACTCCGGCAGCAGGATCACGGTGCAGTCGGTGCGCAGGCTGTCCAGCGCCAGATCCATGTCGTTGTCCGGGGCCTGGTTCAGCCAGTCCAGGAACGGTTGTTTCGGTTTGATCACGGCCACCGAGCGGTCAACGAAGTACATAGCATGCCTTTCATTCAAGTTTGGCCGGCATTGTAACAGCACAAACCGCGCGGCGCTAAGCGTGGAAAGGTGAAGCCCATGTTACAATCCGCCCAACTTTCCATACAGAAAACAACACGCACCATGGCTCTGATTACCGTCGAAAAAGCCTGCCTGGCTTTTGGTCACCACGCATTGCTGGATAACGTCGATTTCGCGCTGGAACCGGGCGAAGTGGTCGGCCTGATCGGCCGCAACGGCGCCGGCAAGTCCTCGCTGCTCAAAAGCGTGGCCGGCGCGGTGGCGCTGGACGACGGCCGCGTCAACATCAAGGGCGACGTCAAAGTGGCCTATGTGCCGCAAGAGCCTGAGCTGGCGCCGGAACACACGGTGTTCGAAGCCGTGGCCGAAGGCCTGGGCGAACTGAAAAGCCTGCTCACCGAATACCACCAAGTCACCCATCAGCTGACCCAGGCCGACGCCGACCACGAGCAGGCGCTGGCGCGGATGGAGCACATCCAGCACGAGCTGGAGGCCCGCGGCGGCTGGCAGTTCGACGCGCTGATCTCCTCCACCCTGTCCCATCTGGGCCTGAACCCGGACGCGCGGATCGAGGAGCTGTCCGGCGGCTGGAAAAAACGCGTGGCGCTGGCGCGCGCGCTGGCCGCCAGACCCGACGTGCTGCTGCTGGACGAACCCACCAACCACCTGGACGTGTCCGCCATCGAATGGCTGGAAACCCTGATCAAGAACTACGGCGGCAGCGTGCTCTTGATTACCCACGACCGCCGCTTCCTGGACAATGTGGCCACCCGCATCGTGGAACTGGACCGCGGCCTGCTGCGCAGCTACCCGGGCAGCTTCTCCAGCTACCATGTGCGCAAGGCGGAAGAACTGGCCGTCGAGGAGGAGCAAAACCGCATCTTCGACAAATTCCACGCCCAGGAAGAGGTGTGGATCCGCAAGGGCATCGAGGCGCGCCGCACCCGCAACGAGGGCCGGGTGCGCCGGCTGGAGGCCATCCGCCGCGAGCGCTCGGCGCGGCGCGAGCGCGTGGGCCAGGTCAACTTCCAGCTGGACGCCGGCGAACGCTCCGGCAAGCTGGTGGCGGAGCTGGAACACGTCGGCAAGGGCTTCGAGGGCAAGACCCTGATCCGCGACTTCACCACCCGCATCCTGCGCGGCGACAAGATCGGCCTGATCGGCCCCAACGGCGCCGGCAAAACCACGCTGCTCAAGCTGATTCTGGGCCAGTTGGACGCGGACAGCGGCAGCGTCAAGCAGGGCAGCAAGCTGGAGATCGCCTACTTCGACCAGTTCCGCGAACAGCTGGACGAGGAAACCAGCGTCGCCGACATCATCAGCCAGGGCAACGACTTCGTTGAAATCGGCGGCGTGAAGAAACACGTGATGAGCTATCTGGAAGACTTCCTGTTCTCGCCGCAGCGCGCGCGCAGCCCGGTGCGCTCGCTGTCCGGCGGCGAACGCAACCGCCTGCTGCTGGCCCGGCTGTTCACCCGGCCGGCCAATGTGCTGGTGCTGGACGAGCCCACCAACGACCTGGACATCGACACGCTGGAACTTCTGGAAGACGTGATCGCTCAATACTCGGGAACCGTGTTCCTGGTCAGCCACGACCGCGCCTTCCTGGACAACGTGGTCACCCAGGTGATCGCCTTCGAAGGCGACGGCCGGCTGGAAGAATATCCGGGCGGCTACCAGGACTGGATCGACACCAAGGCGCGCATGGCGGCGATGAAGCCGGCGGAGAAGCCGCGGGACGCTTCGGCCCCGCAGGAGAAACCCAAGGACAAGCCCAAGTCCGCGCGCAACAAACTGTCCTACAATGAAACGCGAGAGCTCGCCGCGCTGCCGGACGAGATCGCCGCGCTGGAAACCGAGCAAGCCAGCCTGAATCAGCAATTGCTGGACCCCAACTGCTACCGCGACACGCCCAAGGAGGCCATCGCCTGGCAGCGCCGGGTGGAGGAAATCGACGAATTGCTGATGGACAAGCTGGCGCGCTGGGAAGAACTGGAGTCAAAGCAACAATGAGCAAAACCCTGCCGCCTTCGCCCTCTTCGCCGTTGGACCGCCGCGCGCTGCTGCGCGGCGCCGCGCTGCTGTCGCTGGCCGGCCTGCTGGCCGCCTGCGGCACCACGCCCTCCAAGGTGGTCGGCGGCCGCAAGCCCCGCCCTTCCGGCGACCTCAGCCTGTCCGGACTGAAGGCCGACGGCGCCAGCCGGGAAATCCTGATCTATACGCTGGGCCTGCTGGGCCTGGACTATAAGTTCGGCGGCACCAACCCCGAGGCCGGCCTGGATTGCAGCGGCATGGTCGGCTACATCTACCAGAACGCCGTCGGCGTCACGCTGCCGCGCACCGCGGCCGAGATCGCCGGCGTGGCGCGGCCCATCCCGGACAGCCGGATGCGGGTCGGCGACCTGGTGTTCTTCAACACCATGAACCGCCCGTTCTCGCACATGGGCATCTTCATCGGCGACGGCAAGTTCGTGCACGCGCCGCGCACCAACAGCTCCATCCGCGTGGCGCGGCTGGACAATAGCTATTTCGCCGCCCGTTACGAGGGCGCGCGCACGCTGTTCAGCTAAGAAGCTGTTTACGATCTGCTGCTCGTCGGTAGAGACATTGTGCGATGAGTGCCGTCCTCGAAATGCTCATGTACCACTCGTACATTCCGCTTTCTCAGCCGCAACGCCTTGTCTCGCTCTTGCTCGCGAGATCGTAAACACCTTCTAAGCGCCTCCCAAGCGCTCGCTAGCCCGGCGCCAGCGCCGGCGTCGCGCTAGCGCTTTCCGCCCCGCGCGCAGCCCGTCCCAACAAGGCCTCCTCCACGCCGTCCAACAGCGCCCGCGTCGCTTCCGCGCCGGCCGCCATGCGCAAGGCCAGCTCGCGGCAGGCCGGGCCCGGGCCCGGCTCGGCCAGCAAACGCGCCAACAAACGCTCCATTCTCCCCGCGGACACGCGCTGCGCGTGCAAGACCTCGGCCACGCCCAGGCGCTTGGCGCGCTGGCCGTTGTCGAACTGATCGTAGGCGTAAGGCACGATCAATTGCGGGATCCCGGCGCGCATCGCGTCCGCCATGGTGCTGACGCCGCCGTGATGCGTCAGCGCCGCCGCCCGCGGCAACAGCGCGGCGAAAGGCGCGTACGCCTGCCACAGCACATCGGCCGGCAAAGCCGGCGGCAACTGCGCCGCGTGCGGCGTGACGAAAATCCCGCGCCGGCCCAGCCGCCGCAAGGCCCGCAGCGCGGCGTCGAAGAAGGCCGCAGCGTGCCGATGGCCGGTGCCCGGCGTGAACACGACGGGCGCATCGCCGGCGGCCAGAAAGGCCTCCAGCTCGGCGGACAGCCCCGCGCCCCGCTGCGCGGCGGGCAGCAGGAAATCCCCTTCGAAGAACGGCCGCGGCCAATCCGGCTGCAAGGCGGCGAACCAGCGGGGAAACAGGCCCACCGAGGCGTTGGGGGCTCTCAGCATATGCTCGAAAAAATGCGGCTCCGCCGGCAGGCCGCGCTGTGCGCGCGCCGCGTTCAGACTGGGCAAGGTCTGGGCGTTGAACCAGCGATGCAGCGCCCACCACAGCAGGCCGGCTCCGGCCGGCGGCAGCCAGCCGGGAATCCGCAAGGAGCCCAGGGTGAGCAGGTCGTGGCGGCTGCACAGATTGGACGGCGCGAGATAGGCCGTCACAATGCGCAAATCCGGCCGCGCCGCTCGCGCCAGCGCCGCCATCGGCACCAGGACGGGGTGGCACAAGACCACGCAGTCCTCATCCGCCGGCAGATCCCTCACCCGCTCCCGTAAGGCGTCCAGATCCGGCGCCAGGCTATCCCAGAGCACGCCCCAGCTCTTGCGCTCATGCCATAGATCGGGGTTGTCCAGCGCCGCCTGTTCCCGCTCGACGCTGCCGAACAGCCAGTACGGCAGGCCGGCCGCCCGCGCCGCTTCCTCCTGCAAGGCCGGCGCCAGCATCCGCACCCGGTGGCCGCGCTCGCTCAAGCCGCGCGCCAGCGCGATAAAGGGCTGCATGTCCCCGCCGGTGCCGCTGGACGCCACGATGATCAAAGGACCGCGCGCCGGGTCCGCGCCGGCATACGACAACGACAGCTCCCGCTCCATGACCCGCCTCCTTCCTTTAGGACGACAAGCCACTTTACGCCAATGTCATTTATCTGGCAAAAAGAAAACCGCCCGAGGGCGGTTGCGTGCGCATGGCGACCCTGCGCCGCGCCATGGCTTAGAGCCTGTTCAAAGTCTCGCGAGCAAGAGCGAGACAAGGCGAAAACAGCAGAGAAAGCGGAATGTACATACGGTACATGAGCATTTCGAAGGTGTTTTCAACGCCGTATCGCCGAAGCGCAGCAGACATTGAACAGGTTCTTAGAGCGTGAACTGCTGTACCACGCCGCGCAAAGACACCCCGCGCTCCAACAGATTGACCACGCCCTGCTGGGCCTCTTCCGCCGCCAGCCGGTTTTCCTCGGCCGAGCTGCTGACCGACTCCACGCTGCCGGCCAGATGCTGCGAAGCGTTGGCCTGCTCGCGCACCGCCGCCGAGATATCGCCCATGCCGCGCGACACGCCCTGGATCTGCACCGAGAAGCCCTGCAAGGTGTCCTGCGCCTCGCCGGCGTGATTGACGCTGGCGTCCACGCGGTCCACCGCCGCGCGCATGCCGGAGATGGCGGAGGCGGAATCCTGCTGCACCGAAGCGATCATCGAGCCGATCTCCACCGTGGCGTTGGCGGTGCGTTCGGACAGCTTGCGCACCTCGTCCGCCACCACCGCGAAACCGCGGCCCTGCTCGCCGGCCCGCGCCGCCTCGATCGCCGCGTTCAAGGCCAGCAAATTGGTCTGATCGGCGATGTCCTTGATCACCGCCACAATCATATTGATCTCATTAGTGCGCGAATCCAGCTGATCCAGCTTGCCGGCCAGCTGGGTCACTTCCTGCTGCACCGTCCGCATGCCTTCCACCGCGTTCTGGATGTATTGCACCGTGGTCTGGGTCTGGCCTTCGAACGAAGACATCAGCGTGGCCGCGTCCTCGGCGATTTCCGAGACATGGGCGATGCTCACCGCCAGCTCCTCCACCGCCGCCGCGCTGCCGCGCACGTCCTCGGCCTGCTGGCCGGAACGCGCGGCCACGCCGCCCACCAACTGATCGATGTGCTGGGATTCGCTCTGCACCGCGTCGGATTCGCCGCGGATCTCCAGCAAGCGCTCACGCAGGGCCGCCATGAAGGTGTTGAAGGAGGACGCGATGCGGCCCACTTCGTCGCGACTGCGCACCGGCATGCTGCGCACCAGGTTCCAGTCGCCGCCGGCCAGTTGCTGCAGGGCCACGTTCAACTCGTTCACCGGCTGCACCATGCGGTTGGCCAGCAACAGGGCCGCCAGCTGGGACATCAGCAGCAGGCCCAGGCCCACCGCGCCGCTTTGCCACAGCACCTGGGTGCGCAAGGCCTCCACTTTTTGCAAGGACGTGTCCACCCCCACCACGTAGCGCATGCCGCTGGCCGAGGTGAAGGGCACGAACACCGAGCGGAACAGGCCGAACTCGCCCTGGTATTCCTCAAACTGGGTGGAGCCGCTGCGCAAGGCCGCGGCCAGGCCGGCCGGCACATCCTTGTATTCCGCCAGGAACCACTGTTGGTACTGGCCGGACTTCACCTCGTCGGGGCTGGCGGAAGAACTGGTGTACAACACGCGGCCACCGCGCTGAATGGTGGAATAGGCGTAGGCCAGACCGCTGTCGCGCGCAAAATCGGTCAGCTGCTTGGTGGTGACCTGGCTATTGGGGTTGCTGTCCGGCAATTGGTCGTGGAAGTTCTCGCCCACCATCTGGCGCGCCGCGTAGGCGGCGGTCAGCAGGGTCTGATCCACGCCCTTCATTTCGGAATCGACCGTGCTGCGATAAGCGTAGATCGAATAAACCGCCACGATCAGCAGGCTCACCAGAGTAAAAGCGGCGGATAGTTTGGCCCGCAAGCCCCAGTCCTTGTTCAAGACACTCATACGGATGCATTCCTTCGACATTCATTCCAAAAACGGCTCCCCGCCGCCGGCGGCGCATCCGGAGCGCGCCGGACCGGCGCCGCAGGTCCAGGCAGTGGATCAGGCAGTAATCGACAAGAGACGATGACAGCGCCGCGAAGTGGTGCGGAGCGGGCGGGGAAAGATAGACAGGCGGCGGCGCGCCGGGACAAGCGGCCCGGTGCGGCGGCGAGCGCTGAATATGGAAAGTGATGATAACGCCAATTAAACGCGAATCAATGCGACTGGCTTTGGTAGTTTGCACATAGCAAGTGCATAATCGCTTTTTCTCGAGGTGAAGCGACCCGCGCCGGCTTTGTTTTTAAAAGGTTTTTTACAAATAGACACCGACAAGCATCGGTATTTACGTAAAAACACCTATCGCATCTGTATCTATCTTGAGGGCCGCGTCCGCCGCCGCGCGGCGGACCATGGACAGGTTCTCAGGCGCGCAGACCCTGCAACAGCCGCGCCAGGCGCTCCAGAGACATCACCTCGTCCACCCCGCCGCGGGCGATGGCCGCCTGCGGCATGCCGAACACCACGCAGGACGCCTCGTCCTGGGCCAGCGTGCGCGCGCCGGCGTCGTGCATCTCGCGCATGCCGCGCGCGCCGTCGTCCCCCATGCCGGTGAGGATCACGCCCACCGCGTTGGCCCCGGCGCTCACCGCCACCGAGCGGAACAACACGTCCACCGACGGCCGGTGCCTCGATACCGGCGGCCCGCCCTTGACCTCCGCGACAAACTGCTTCTGCCGGCGGTGCAAGAGCAGATGCTGGCCTCCCGGCGCAATCAGCACCGTGCCGGCGCTGAGCACGTCGCCGTTCTTCGCCTCCCTCACCTCCACCTGGGCCAGCTGGTTGAGCCGGCCGGCGAAGATGGAAGTGAAGCCCTCAGGCATATGCTGCACCACCACCATGCCCGGGCAATGCGGCGGCAGCCGCTGCAACAGGAACTCCAGCGCCTGGGTGCCGCCGGTGGACGCGCCCAGCGCGATGACGCGCTCCGTGCCCTGCGCCGGCCGCCGGCGCTCCGGCGGCGCGTCCAGAATGGCGTCGGCGGTCAGCTTGGGCGCGGGATAGCCGGACGGCGACGTCTGCTTCAAGGCCTCCACCCTCACCCGCGCCGCCGCGTACACCTCCTCCACCAGCCGCTTGGCGTTCTCGACGAAATTCGTCCTCGCGTTGACCAGCGGCTTGAGCAGCACCGACACCGCGCCGGCGCTCATCGCCTCCAGCGACACCAGCGCGCCCTCGGTGGTCAAGGCCGAGCAGATGATCACCGGCGTGGGCCGCTCCGCCATCACCTGGCGCAGAAAGGTCAGGCCGTCCATCCGCGGCATGGCCAGATCCAGGATGATCACGTCCGGCCAGCGGATCTTCATCCGGCTCATCGCGTAAATGGGGTCCGGCGACGCGCCCAGCAGCTTGATGTCCGGCGCGGTGGCCAGCATCTGGCCCAGCATCTCCCGCGCCACCGCGGAGTCGTCAACAATCAGAACACTGATGCTCATCGATTCTTCCGCCCGCCAAGTGGGCATCCAGCCGGTAGCGCGACGGCGCCTCCTGCGCCAAGGGCAGCGCCAGGTGCCGGATGGATTCCGAATGCCCGATGATCAAATGTCCGCCCTGCCGCAGCTTGTCGCACAGCGACAGCAAAACCCGCAGCTTGGTGGCCTCGTCGAAATAAATCAGCACATTGCGCAGGAAAATCACATCGAAATGACTATGGTTGAAGTCCGTCGCGTGCAGCAGGTTCAGATTGGCGAAACTCACCTTCTTCGCCAGCTCCGGCGCCACCTTGACCATGCCGGCGTATTCGTCGCGGCCGCGCAGGAAATAACGCCGCCACAGCTCCGGCGGCGTCCTGCGCGCGCGCTCCACCGAGTACACCCCGCGCCGGGCCAGATGCGTGACCCGGGTATTGATGTCGGTGGCGTACACCCGCCACTGGCCCAGCAGGCCCAGCGCCTCCGCCAGAATCATCGCCACCGTGTACGGCTCCTCGCCGGTGGAGCAGGCCGCCGACCACACCCGGAACTCGCCCTTGCCCTGCAGCCGCGCCGCCTCTTGCCGCAGCCAGGCGAAGTGTTCCGGCTCGCGGAAAAAATAGGTTTCATTGGTGGACAGCAGATTGATCGCGTACTGCCGCTCCGTCACATTGGCCGGGTCCGAGATCAGACGCCAGTAAGCCGCGTAGCTGTTCAGCCGCAAATGGCGGATGCGCTTGGCCAGGCGCGACTGGATCAGCGAACGCTTGCTCATCGGCATGGCGATGCCGGCGGTCTGGTAGATGAAGCGGCGCAGCTGGAAAAACTCCCCATCCGTCAACAAGGGCGCGGCGGCCAGCGTCTCTTCCAGGGCGAACATCTACAGCGCCTCGATGTCGTCGCTCAGAAACTGCTGGGTCACCGCCTCCGCCATCGCGCTGAGCTCGGACACCGACAGCGCCTGGCGCACATTCAGCAGGATGGCGAAGCGCTGATTGATGGTGGCGATGCCCTGGATGAAGTCGCTGCGGATATTGGAGCCGAAGCTGGGCGAGGGATCGATCTCGCTTTGCGGGATCTCCAGCACCTCGCACACCGAATCCAGCAGGATGCCGATGTCGGCGTAGCCGCCCTCCAGGCCCGGCAAGGACAGGATGGCCACGCAGGTGGACGCCTTCAAGGCCGTCTGGCCGCGGCCGAAGCGCACCGACAGATCGATCACCGGCACCACCGCGCCGCGCAGATTGATGATGCCGCGCACGAAGTTGGGCATCATCGGCACCTCGGTGATGCCGTCGAACTCGATGATCTCCCGGATGAAGTTGATCTGAATACCGAACAAATCCTCGCCCAGGATGAATGTGACGCAATGGAATTTCTGGTCGCCGCCGTCCTGGCCGGCCGGCTGGTCGCTGTTTCTCATCGCCGTTTTCCTCCCTCTCAATACTTGGAGAACTTGTCCTCGTCCACGGTCAGATCCATATCGTCATCATCGTCCATCGGCGGCGGCGGCGCGGCCTTGCCGCCGTGCAAGTGGCCGATGTGCACCAGCCGTGACTTGCGGCCGCCGCGAGTATTGCGCAGCTTGAACTGCTGCATCAAATCCTGCAGCTGCATCGCCGCTGAACTCAGTTCCTCGGAGGTGGAGCTCAGTTCCTCGGCCGACGTGGCCGAAGACTGCATGCCGCTGCTGATCTGGGTCACCGCGCTGTTGATCTGATCAATGCCGGTGCGCTGCTCGCGCGAGGCCGCGGAAATCTCCTGCACCAGGCTGGCGGTCTGGTCTATGCCGGGCAACATCTCCTGCAGCAAGGTGCCGGCCTTCTCCGCCACGCTCACCGAGCGGCTGGCCAGATCGCCTATCTCCTTGGCCGCCACTTGGGAGCGCTCCGCCAGCTTCCTCACCTCCACCGCCACCGTGGCGAAGCCCTTGCCGTGCTCGCCTGCGCGCGCCGCCTCGATCGCCGCATTGATGGCCAGCAGATCCGTCTTGTTGGCGATATCGTTGATCACCGTGATCCGCGACGCGATCTCCTTCATCGCGTGCACCATATCGCTGACCGCGCTGCCGCCCTGGGTGGCGCTGGACGCGGATTTGGACGCAATGCCCTCGGTCACCCGCGCATTGTCGGCGTTCTGCGTCACCGTGGCCGCCATCTCCTCCACCGAGGCGCTGGTCTGCTCGATGCTGGACGACAGCTCGGACGAAGTCTGCGCCAGGGAGTTGGCGGTGGACGACACCTCCTCGGACGCCGAACCTATCGCCTCCGACATCGCGCTGACCTCGGACAAGGTCTCGGACAGCCGGTGCGCCATGGATTTGATCGAATACAGCAGGCTGGAAGTATCGTCCGGATGCAGCTTCACCGGCACCGACAAATCCCCTGCCGCCACCCGGCTCACCACCTGCACGGTGTAGGACGGGTCGCCGCCCAATTGCTTGAGCAGGCTGCGCGTCACCATCACCCCCAGCGCGATGCTCAGCAGCACCGCCGCCACCGCTATCGCCACCAGCACCCGCAAGGCGTCCGTGCTGATCGCCTTGGTTTCCACCAGGGAGTTGTCGGCCAGCTTGGCGTTCAGATTGATCAGCTCGGTCAGCACCCCGTCCACCGCCTGGAAGGCCGGCCAGCCCTTTTCCGCCATCAACTTCAACGCAATCTTATTGTTCTCGCCGTCGCCGCGGTCGGTATAGGACAGCCGTTTCACCTCGGTGGCGTAGGGCTGGTAAATGGCCCAGGCGGCGTCGAAGCGGCGCAGCGCGTCCACCTCGGGCGGCGTCAGATCCGTCTTGCGGTAGGCGTCTATGCTGGCGTTCATGCTCTTCTCGAAGCCGACCATCTCCAGGTCCACCGTATCCATGGCCTTGGTGTCGGTCTCGGCGATATAGCGGTACAGGGAGCGGTTGCTGGCCATCGCGTTGCGCGCCGCGCTGCCGATATCCTTGATCGGCGTCAGCTGGTTGTCGAACAGATTCACCATCACGCCGGTGATGCGCTCGGTGGCGGAGTAGCTGACAAAGCCCAGCGCCAGCAGGAAAGCCAGCACCACGCCAAACGACAGACCCAGCTTGGTCTTGACCTGCGCATTGTGAAACCACTGCATGACTACCTCCCGGCGCGCATCGGCGCGCTAAATGACGTCGCTCGCCTGCGTCTCACTGGACTGGCGAATCCGCCGCCGCTCGCGGCGGCAGGCGTGGTGGATCAATTGCGGAATGTCCAGCACCAGCGCCGGCTTGCCGTTGCCCAGAATGGTGGAGCCGCTGATGCCACGCAGCGATCGGAATATCTCGCCCAAGGGCTTGATAACCGCCTGCACCTCGCCCATCAGCCGGTCCACCACCACGCCGGCGCGGTTTTCCCCGTAATGCACTATCACCACGTACTCCGGCTGCGCGGCCGGCGGCAGATTGAACAGCTCCCGCAAGGACACGAAGGGCAGCCAATCGCCGCGCACATTGATCTGGCGCGCGTTCTGCCGCATCGTCTCCTCAGGCATGTCCACGCACTCGATCATCATGTCCAGCGGCATCACCAGCGAGGAATCGTTCACCTCCACCCGGAAGCCGTCGATGATGGCCAGCGTCAGCGGCAGCCGCAGCCGGAAGGTGGTCCCCTGGCCCGGCTGGGAAAAGATTTCGATCTCGCCGCGCAAGAGTTCGATATTGCGTTTCACCACGTCCAGGCCCATGCCGCGGCCGGACAGATCGCTCAGCGCGTGCGCGGTGGAAAAGCCGGGCAGGAAAATCAGCTGCAGGGTTTCCTGCTCGCTCAACTGCCGGCCCTCGCTCAGCAAACCGCGCTCCAGCGCCTTGGCCAACACTTTGTCGCGGTCTATGCCGCGGCCGTCGTCCTTGATCTCCACCACCACCGAGCCGGCGTCGTGAAAGGCGTTGAGCACCACCTTGCCGGTTTCCGGCTTGCCCGCCTCCCGCCGCTCCGCCGCCGTTTCCAGGCCGTGGTCCACCGCGTTGCGCACCAGGTGCATCAGCGGGTCGGTCAAGCGCTCCACCATGGATTTGTCAATCTCGGTGTCCGCGCCCTGAATCGACAGCTGTATGGATTTGCCCAGTTGCCGCGACACCTCGCGCACCATGCGCGGAAACCGGCAGAACACCTCGTCCACCGGCACCATGCGCAAGGTCAGCGCGTCGTCGCGTATGCTTTCCACCAGCGTGTTGATGATGGCCACGGACTCCAGCAGCTCCGCGTCGCAGCGGCTCTGCGCAATCAGCTTGGTGCCGGCGGACGCGATCACCAGCTCGCCCACCCGGTTGATCAACCGGTCCAGCTTGCCGGCTTCCACCCGGATATAGTGACTGTCGCCGCGGACCGGCCGGCCCGCCGCCGTTCCAGCCTCTCCGCTCCGGCCGCTCTCCGGCCGCGCCAGCCAGCGCGCCTCCCGCACCCGCTCCGCCTCCGCCGCCGTCAAGGCCCCGCGCGCCAGCCAGCGCGACAGCTGCGGCTCTATCGATTCCCCCAGGCGCTCCGCCAGCGAGCGGAAGGCCGCCAGCGGCGCGTGCGGCGGCAGAATGCCCAGCATGCTGTCTTCGGCGACAAACTCGAACACGTCGCGCACCTGCTCCAGGCTGGCCGCGGATTCCAGGCTCAGCTCCAGGCCGATGAAGCAATCCGTCGGCTCCAAGTCGGCGAAGGCCGGCAGCGGCGGCCAGACCAGCTCCACCTCGCGCAGCGCGCCCAACTGGCTGAGGAAACGCAGGCAGGACAGCGGATCGAAGCCGTCGCGGAACAGATCGGGATAAAAGCGCAGCGACAACTGCCACAGCGGCGTGGCGGCGGCGTCCAGCGCCTCCTCGCCGGCCACCGCGCAGGGGGCCCCGTCCAGCAGGAACAGCTGCAAACGCTGCAACAGCGGCGCGCCGTCCGGCCAGACCGGCTCCGCGTCCAGCGCGGAGGCCTCCACCGCCTCCAGCATCCGCCGCAGATGATCGTTGCAGGCCAGCAGCAGGCTGACCAGATCGTCACCCAGCGCGATCTTGCCGCCGCGCAGCCGTTCCAGCACGCTCTCCATCGCATGGGCAAAGGCCACCAGCGCGTCGAAGCCGAAGGTGCCGGCGGAGCCCTTGATGGTGTGCGCGGTGCGCAGCAGCAGGTTGAAGGTCTCGGCGTCGGCGGGAAAGGCGGCCGGGTCCAGCAGCGCGCCTTCCAGCGCGTCGCACAGCTCGCGGGACTCCTCCAGGAAAATCGCCCTGGCCTTACTCCAGTCCATCCTCGCCTCCCGCCGTCGGCGCCGTCAGCGCCACGCCCAGCAACTGAAAGGCCTCGCTGACCAGGGGGTTGTCCGCCAGCAGCACCAGCCGCCGCAGCTGCCGGCCAAAGACCAGCAGCAACTGCAAGGCGCAGCCGTCCACCTCCGTCACCTCGGCGAAGCTCAACGACACCGCTTCGTGCGCCAGCAAGGGCAGAAGCTCGCTTTTCAGCTGCTCCACCGTGTAAACGCTCAATTCCCCGCTCAGACTGGCCCTGGCCCAACCTTCGCCGGTTTCGACGTGCACTCTCATTAGGCCCCCAGACCAAAGCCAAGCGGCGGTTAACTCACTGTTTTTACTTAAGTGTCCACACTAAAAGTAGTCAAGAAACAGATTGTTTTATAAAAAACAGTAAGCAAGCCAACGCGCGACGGTGCGAACACGGCTACAGCAGCATGGCGGGAGGCCTATGAAACTGAGCATCAAATCCCTGCTGACGGCCAGCGCCGGCGTCTTCGCCCTGCTTTTGTTGCTGCTCCTGCTGTGCACCCTGCGCCTGCGGCATGAGCTGGATCTGCAAGCCCGGGCCGAGTCGCAGCGCAATCAAAGCTATCTCTTGGCCAACGAACTGCGGCAAAGCTCGGACGACCTCACCCGCCTGGTCCGCACCTACGCGGAAACCGCGGACCCGCGCTACGAGCGGCAATACTGGGCGGTGCTGGCGATACGCAACGGCCAGCAGCCGCGCCCGCAGCACTACAACCGCATCTACTGGGACTTCATGGCGGCTAGCGACAACAAGCCGCAGCCGGACGGCCCCGCCGTGCCGCTGCAACAGCTAATGCGGCAGGCCGGCTTCACTCAGCAGGAGTTCGACAAGCTCGGGCTGGCCCAGGCCAACTCGGACCGGCTGGTCAATACCGAAACCGTGGCGATGAACGCGATGAAGGGACGCTTCGCCGACAGCCAGGGCGGCTTCAGCCGCCAAGGCCCGCCGGATCCGGAACTGGCCCGGCGCATCCTGCACGACCGCCAATACCATCTGGACAAGGCCGCCATCATGCAGCCGGTGGACGCGTTTTATCAGTTGATGGAAGAACGCACCAACCAGGCCGTCGTCCAGTCCCGCGCCCAGGCCGAGCGGTGGCTGGCCATCGTCATCGGTCTGATGCTGGGCTGCTGCGCGCTGGGCCTGTTGATGTTCTGGACCATTTACCGGCGCTTGTTCGCCATGCTGGGCGACGAGCCCTTGCGCGTCACCCGGCTGATGCGGGCGGTGGCGGCCGGCGATCTGGCCGCCGCGGCCCCGCCCGGCGGCTACCCCAGGGACAGCCTGGCGGAAGCCATGCTCCAGACCGTGACCACACTCAGCCGCGCGATAGCGGACTCCCAGCGCGGCGCCGGCCATCTGTCCATGATGTCGGCCCAGATCAACCACAGCTCCCAGCAACTGTCCCTCAACACCAACGGCCAGGCGGCCAGCCTGTCCGAGGCCGCCTGCTCGCTGGAGCAGATCTCCTCCGCCATCAACCAGAGCAGCGACAACGCCAAGCTCACCGAAACCATGGCCGTCCAGGCGGCGGACGACGCGCGCCAGGGCGGCGAAATCGTCGAACACACCGTGCGCAGCATGCAGTGCATCGCCGAGCACATCTCGGTGATAGACGACATCGCCTATCAAACCAATCTGTTGGCGCTCAACGCCGCCATTGAAGCCGCCCGCGCCGGCGCCCAGGGCAACGGCTTCTCCATCGTGGCCCAGGAAGTGCGCAAACTGGCGGAACGCAGCCAGCTGGCCGCCAGGGAGATCAGCGGCATGGCCGCCAGCGGCGTTCAGCTCGCCGGCCAGGCCGGCGCGCAACTGGCCGCCATCGTCTCCTCCAGCGGCAAGACCGCCAGCCTGATCCAGCAAATCGCCGTCGCCGCCAACGAGCAGGCGCAAGGCGTGGGACAAATCAACGCCACCATCCAGAGACTGAGCGCCGCCACCCAGCAAAACGCCAGCCTGGTGGAAGAACTCGCCGCCATCTCGGCGGACAGCCGCGGCCATGCGGACCAAGTGCATGCTCAGATGCAGCGCTTCCACGCCGCCGCCCCCGCTCCCCCAGGAGAAACCAGCGCCGCCGGCCGCGTCACCGCGGGCCATGGACCCCGACATTGACCGGCCACCACAACATCGTTCAGCTGCACTGTGAGGACCTCTCCATATGAAAAATTTTCGCGCCAACCAGGCCATCACCGGCCTGCTGATTCTTATCGCGCTCACCTTTATCGGCGTGATCTACACCTTCATTTCCATGCGCCAGGCGGTGGACGTGATGAGCGCCGCCAGCGAAAGCCGTTATCACTCCTACCTGCTGGCCTCGGAGCTGAGACAAAGCTCGGATGATCTGACCCGCCTGGGCCGCACCTACGTCGTCACCGGCGATCCCGGCTATGAACAGCAATACAACCGCGTGCTGGACATCCGCAACGGCAAGGCGCCGCGTCCGAAGGAATACAACCGCATCTACTGGGACTTCGTCGCCGCCGGCCAGGAAAAACCCCGGCCGGACAGCGAAACCGTGCCGCTGCAAACCCTGATGCAGCAAGCCGGCTTCACCGATGGCGAGTTCGCCAAGCTCAAGGAAGCGCAAGCCAACTCCGACGGCCTGGTCAAGCTGGAAGTGCGGGCGATGAACGCGGTCAAGGGCAAGTTCGCCGACGCCCAGGGTCAGTACAGCGTCAGCGGCCAGCCTGACATGGAACTGGCGCGCAAACTGGTGCACAGCAAGGAATACCACCAGTTCAAAGCCCAGATCATGAAACCCATCGACGACTTCTTCGTGCTGCTGGACCAGCGCACCAACGCCGCGCTGGCCCAGGCCAAGGACAGGCTGTCCAGCGCCCAGCTGCAATTCCTCACCGCCATCGTGCTGCTGGTGGGCGAAATCCTGCTGCTGATCCTGCTGGGCCGCCGCCAGATCCATACCCAGCTGGGCGGATCGGTCACCGACATCGAAGGCGTGTTGCAGGAAATCGCCTCCGGCAACCTGGCCGTGGACGTGCCCAAGGCGCCGGAAGCCAGCGCGTTGGGCCAGATCGGCGTGATGAATCAGCGGCTGCGCCGCTTGATAGGCGAAGTCAACAACAACGCCGGCCAGCTGGTCAGCGCCGTCGGCTCCCTGCATCAGACCACCAACCGCATCAGCGAGGACGCGGACCAGGTCAATCAGGCCATCAGCTCCAGCGCCGCCACCATTGAGCAGATCACCGTCAGCGTCACCCATGTGGCCGACACTACCGCCGACGCCAACGCCATCATCTCCCAGGCCAATAGCAGCGCGGAACGCGGCCGCCACGCCATGCATCAGGTTTCGGCCGAGGTGGGCAAACTGTCCCAGGCCATGTCCACCCTCAGCGACACGCTGAACTCGCTGGGCACCCGCTCCGAGGAAATCAGCTCCATCGTCAACGTGATCAAGGACATCGCCGACCAAACCAACCTCTTGGCGCTCAACGCCGCCATCGAAGCCGCGCGCGCCGGCGAAATGGGCCGCGGCTTCGCCGTGGTGGCGGACGAAGTGCGCAAGCTGGCCGAGCGCACCGCCCAGGCCACCACCGAAATCACCCAGATGACCCAGGGCATGCGCCAGCAAACCGCCGGCACCGTGGCCAGCATGCAGCAGGCCCGCTCCACCGTGGATCAAAGCGTGGGCCTGGCCCAGGGCGCGGCCAGCGAGATTGAAAACATCGGCGGCCTGATGCGGCAAGTGGTGGACACCTTCACCCAGATCACCCACGCCACCCGCGAGCAATCCACCGCCGTCGGCAACATCGCCCACACCACCGAGCACATCAACGGCATGACCCGCAGCACCTCCGAGGTGGCGCAAGGCGCCAGCGCCACCCTGAGCGAGCTGAACGGCCACGCCAGCAAGCTGAAGAACGTGGTGGAGCGCTTCCACCTCTAAACCGGTCCGTGACAAAGCAACAGGGCTCCGCAATGCGGAGCCCTGTTTTCCTTCATTGGACTCTCAGAACCGGTTCAAAGTCTACCCCTCAAATCGGCGCCAAACTGGCGGACAGCGGCAAATGATCGGACAAGCGCGACCACGGCGCGCCCTTCAGCACCTCCGCCCCCAAGGGCTTCAGCCCGCGCACATAGATCCGGTCCAGCGGCAGCATGGGCATGCGCGCCGGAAAGCTGCGCGCATGGCGGCCGAACAACTGATCGAACACCTCCACCATGCCCAGGCTGTCCATCAGGTGATCCGTCGCCTCTTCCCGCCAGTCGTTGAAATCGCCGGCCAGAATCAGCGGCGCGTCCGCCGGCACGTTCTCGCGCACATAGCGCGCCAGGTCCAGATACTGCTTGCGCCGGTCTCGCGCCAACAGATTGAAATGGCCGCACAAGGTCACCACCGGCCGCTTCCAGCCCGCCGGCGTCAGCTGACAGTGCAGCAGGCCGCGGTTCTCGAAGCGGTTGACCGAGATGTCGCGGTTGCACCAGGTATTGATGGGAAAGCGCGTCAGCAAGGCGTTGCCGTGATGGCCGTGCTCATAAGCCGCGTTCAGACCGTAAGCCGCCTTGTGGTCCAGCCGGCGCGCCAGGAAATGATGCTGCGGCAGCTTGGGCCAGCTGGCGTGCTGCAAGGCGCGTTCTATGTTCTTGCCCTGCACCTCCTGCAAGAACAACACGTCGGCGTCTATGGATTCCAGCGCGGAGGCCATATCGCCCAACCGCACATGGCGGTTCAGCGGCGACATGCCCTTGTGGATGTTGTAAGTGGCTACGGTGATGGCTTTCATGCAATACGCTTCTTTATCGGGCGGACATACCCTCCGCCGCTTCTAACTGCCCCGTGAACAAGCTAAGTCAGACCGCCGGCCGCCGGCCCTGTTCCCGCGCCCATTGTCCGCCGCCTCAGTTTCAAAGATAAGCGCTGGCCGCGCAAATTCAATCTCCACCCCCAGGCAAACAAGGAACTGAAAATCATTCACCTAAAACGGACTGCCCGTCTGCAAAATTTCCTACATCAAGCATTGCAAGATGAATACAGCTGCACTACACACTTATAACAGTAGCTAGAAAACAATACATGATTATCGGCGGAAGTTAGGGAGCGAGCGATGGGAAACTTTCTTGCGCAGTTCAGCATCAAGGTCAAGATCTTTGGGCTGATTCTGCTAGGCGTGCTGGCCAGCGTGATCATCGGCATGGTTGGCGTCAAAAGTACCGCGGAGATGAATAATCTCACCATTGACATGCATGACAACCTGCTGATGTCTGTCAATTGGGTGGCCAGCGCCAACCAGTACGCCATCTACGCCAGCCGGTCCGACTACCGCTTCATCGCCGAAAGCGAGAAAAAGCAGATGGATCAGGTGACGGCCAACCGCGCCAAATACGTGACGGAAATGAACCGGCTGCTGGATCTCTATCGCAAGACCGAACTCACCCCGCCGGAAGTGGACGCGCTCAAACGCTTTGACGCCGCCTGGCCGGTAATGGAGGAAGTCTGCAAGAAAGTGCGCGACCTCAGCTATAGCGATACCGGCGACGGAGCCAACAACAAGAAAGCGCTGGAACTGATGGCCAAGGAATGCCGACCCAAGTTCCAGGTTGTCGACGACATCATGAGCCAGATCGTCGATATCAATGTCAAAGTGTCCGATCAAGCTTTGAAAAACGCCGCCGACAAGTACCAGCAAGCGCGCAACACCATCGTTACCGTGCTGGTCATTGCCTTGATCGTACTGTTTTTGTTGGGCATGACAATACAGAACGGCATCATCGGCAGCCTGAAAAAAGGCATGGAAGCGCTGTTCCTGCTGGGCAGCGGCGACCTGACCGGCACCATAGAAGTTCAGGGCCGGGACGAAGTGGCCCAGATGATGCAATCGCTGTCCGACACCCAGAAAAAACTGCGCGTCACCGTGGGCGACATCATCAACTCCGCCTCCAGCGTGGCCGCCACCGCCGAGGAGCTGGCCGCGTCCACCGAGCAAGTCAGCGCCAGCATCGGCCAGCAGGTCAACGCCACTTCCAGCGCCGCCGCCTCGATCGAAGAACTGACCGTCAGCATCGACCAATGCTCCAACAACGCCTCGCTGGCGGACTCCCAGGCCAGCGAAGCCGGCAGTCAGGCCAAGATAGGCAATAAGGAAGTGCAGGACTCCACCCAGCAAGTGCGCAAGGTCAACGACAGCGTGGCCGCCTCCGCCAACAACCTGGAATCGCTGTCCGAACAGGCGCAGATGATCAGCAGCATCGCCACCGTGATCAAGGAAGTGGCGGATCAGACCAATCTCTTGGCGCTCAACGCCGCCATCGAGGCCGCGCGCGCCGGCGAACAGGGCCGCGGCTTTGCCGTGGTGGCCGACGAAGTGCGCAAGCTGGCCGAGCGCACCACCGGCTCCGCCACCGAAATCACCCAGATGATCGCCAAGATCCAGGCCGGGGCCAAGGAGGCGGTGGACAGCATGCGCAGCAGCCGTCACATCGTCAGCCAGGTGGTGGAATCGTCGGAACATGTGTCCACCACCATCAGTTCAGTGGAAGAAAGCGCGGAAGGCGTGGTGGGCGCCATCAGCGACATCGCGCTGGCGATGCAGGAACAACGCCAGGCCAGCACCGATCTGGCCGGCCGCGTGGAGGCCATCGCCCAAATGTCCAAGGAAAACGGCGTGGCCGTGGACGTGTTCTCGCAAGCCACCCGCGAACTGGCGGTGGTGGCGGAGCGGCTGCAGCAGACCACGCTGGCCTTCAAACTTTAAGAACCGGTTTACGATCCGCTGCGCGTCGGCGATACGGCAACCACTTCTACAATCAAACGGCTTCAAATCCCCCGCCCCGCCGGCCTGATCCGCGGGGCGGTTTTTTCACGGATGCCGTCCCTTCATTGACAGCAAAGGCCCGCCTCGCCAACAATAGCCCCGCGCCGCTGCAATTGCGGCGCTCGGGCTTGGACTCCCGACGTTGAGATCATTCCGGCAGACCGCGGCCTCCCCGCGCTCTGTCTCGCTATTGCTTTGCCCATTCGGGCGGGCCGTGGCGAGGGCACCTCACGGTGCGCCGGTCTTTGGAATGATCTCCCGGTAGTCCAACCTTGTCATGCGCCCGCCTAGCCGCGCCCCGCGGCCAGGCCGGCATCCGCTTGAGGAGGTAGCAATGTCGAAATCCATTAGGCGCGTATCCCGCCCCGCGTCCCCGTCTTTCCCCGCATCGGCGCTTGCCTGCTTCAACCAGGAGGCCCGCCATGAGTAAAACCAAGGAAGAACTGCGCGCCTTCTACCGCTTGTTGGAAGCCCGCGAAGCCAAGCTGCCCTTTGTCGGCCCCTCGCCCGAGCGCAGCCGGCCGCATTACTGGCGTGTGCCTCAGTGCCGGGATTTCCCGGAGGCCTACGCGCTGGGCGAGCGTCACGGCCGCGCGCTGGTTGAACTGCTTCGTCAGCACCCGGAGCACGCCGGCCACGGCCTGCTCAGCCGCATCGCCCATGATATGAATTTGTTCGACTTCAGCCCGCAGCGCGGCGCTTGGGCCGGTTTCTTCGACCATCTGGAAGTGTTGATCGCGGTCAGCACCTGCATGCATGAGTCGGACGCGGAGGCGCAAGCCGCGCTTCCCTGAGCCGCAAAACCAGCCCGGACGGCCTCCGTCCGGGCGGCAATGGGGAATGTGACAATGGCTGGCGCCGGCAATCTATGGTAAAAAGCCTGCAATCCTTGCTGGAAAGCGCTGGCAAGGCGGCTGCGCGAGTCACCTGTTTGATCCATTCACCCTCCCTCTTGGTGCCGGATAAAAACCACAGGCGGGTGACTCGCCCAGCCGAAATGCTTGTCATTTCCACCTACCCTCCCCTGATTTTCCGCGCCCCTAAGAACGTGTTTACGATCTCGCGAGCAAAGCGAAAACGGCTGAGAAAGCGGAATGTATACGTGGTACATGAGCATTTTGAAGACGTACTCACCGTGTAACGCTTCACGACGCGCAGCAGATCGTAAACAGGTTCTAACTGCATTCGCGTTCATCCCCCCACTGTCAACGACCTAAAGGTCCGGTGTTTATTCTCCGCCAGGCCGTACCATGGGGGTTCGATTCATCAATCCGTAAAGGAGAGTCTGAATGGCCAAAATCAAACGCGCCGCCAAAAAACTGGCGGCGTTGGCGGACAAGGTGCGCGGACAGAAGAAGGCCACCAAATCGGCCAGAAAGCTGGCCGCCAAGGTGCTGAAGCACCCGATGACCGACAAACCGGCCAAGAAGAAGGAGCTAAAACGCGCCAAGCGGGACAAGGCCGACAAGCAGGCTGAATAAGCCGGCTCCCACACGCCAAAAGGCGGCGAACGGCAAGCATGCCGCGCCGCCTTTTGGCATTCCTGCGCCGGGCTTCACACCTGATAGGCCGACACCGTCTGCAAGATCACCCGCGCCTGCTTGCTCAACTGGCCCGCCGCGTCCGCCGATCCGCTGGACGCCGACGAATTTTCCTCGGCCATCTGGGCGATCTGCTCCACCCGCTGGGCAATGGTATTGCTGGCCACGCTCTGCTCCGCAATGCTGTTGGAAATATCGCGCACCAATTCCATCGCCTTGCCGCTGCTGTTCCGTATCTGGTCTATGGCGTCGTTGGCGGCGCGGGTGTTGGCGGTTTCCTGATGCACCTGCTCCACCACTCTCTCCATGCTTTGCACCGCTTCCATCGTGCTGCCCTGCATCTTGTTGATGATGGCGGCAATTTCAGTGGTGGAACTGGCGGTGCGTTCCGCCAGCTTGCGCACTTCGTCCGCCACCACGGCGAAGCCGCGTCCCATCTCGCCGGCGCGCGCCGCTTCGATTGCCGCGTTCAAGGCCAAGAGGTTGGTCTGGTCGGCAATGTCCTTGATCACCCCCATCACCGAGGCGATAGTGGCGCTGTCTTCTTTCAATTGTCCAATGCGCTGTGCGGCGTCGGTAATCGCGCCGGCTACCTGGGTGATGCCGCGCACGGTGGCGGAAATCACTTGGCCGCCTTCAGTCGCCATCTCGCCGGCCTGCTGCGACTGACCCCGCGCCTCCTGCGCACTGGAGGCAACATGGTTGATGCTCACCGTCATCTGTTCCACCGCCGCCGCCATCGCCGCGGCGGATTCGCTTTGCATCTCCGAACTGCGGGCAATCTCATGGGTGTTGTTGGCCAGGCCGGACATCGCGCCGTCGATGGAGCCGATGCTGTCGCGGATGTCCCGGAAGCTGCGTTGCAGGTTCTCCAACAGTTGGTTGAAGGCGGAGGCGGTCTCGCCCACTTCGTCCATGCGTCCCACCGGCGCGCGCAAGGTGAAGTCTTTGTCCTGATTCACCTTGAACAGCGTGGAGCGGATCTGGTGCAAGCTGGTCCGGATATGACTGAACAACAGCCAGCCCAGGCCGCCGCTCAGCAGCAGACAGGCGGCGATTACCGCCACCGAGCTGCCGAAGGCCATGCTGTAGGCGGCGGCATTGTCCTTGGACAGGCTGTCCGCCAGCGAGTAATTGAAGTCGATGTGGTCGATGAGGTCTTTGGCCAAGGCCTTGGCGGAGTCCGGTATCGGCCCGGCCACCAGCATGGCCTGCGTCGCCGGGCCAGGATGCTCGCGCGAAGCCTTTAAAAAGCTCTCGCGATTATTGCGGTAGGCCTGCAGATCCGCTCGGTCCTGTTGCAGCAGCTTGCGGTCCGCGTCGTTGGACAGCAGGTCTTTCTCGTAAGCGGCCAATACCTGATCCAGGGTCTTGTCGCCTTCGGCGATCTGCGCCTCGGCGTCCGCCTTGCTCTTGGCGTCCGCGGCGATGCCGTGGCGGTAAGCCGCCACCCGCATCTTGGTCAAGGCCAGCAGACCCTGATCCAGCGCCTGTATGCTGGGAAAGGTGTTGTTCTTCAAATAGTTGAAACGTTCATTGGCGCTGTGCAACTGCCACAGGCCGTAACTGCCGACGCCGATCAAGGCCAGCATGGCCACCATCAAGGTCAGCAAGAGCCGCTGTGAGATATTCATCCTTATTCTCCGTGTCTTCGCCCGATACCACATGTAGCTTTGTTATAGGCGCAGTCAGAAAACAGGAGAAAGTACTAAGTGAGAATATCTATTAAGAACAAATATTTAGCGTCGACTCTGCCCTACACTTGATATTGGGTCACGGTGTTCAGGATATTCTTGGCCTGCTGCTGCAATTGCTCCGCCGCGTCCGCCGAGGCGCTGGAGGCGGACGCGTTTTCTTCCGCCATCTGCGCAATCTGCTCCACTTTTTGGGCAATGGTGTTGCTGGCGGTGCTTTGCTCATTGATGCTGCCGGAAATGTCCTTGACCAGTTCCATCGCCTGGCCGCTGCTGTCTTGAATCTTCTCTATCACGCTGCTGGCTTCGCGGGCGTTATCGGTTTCCTGATGCACCTGTTCCACCACTTTTTCCATGCTTTGCACCGCTTCCAGCGTGCTGCTTTGCATCTTGTTGATGATGGAGCCGATTTCCGTGGTGGAACTGGCGGTGCGCTCGGCCAGCTTGCGCACCTCGTCCGCCACCACGGCGAAGCCGCGGCCGGTTTCGCCGGCCCGCGCCGCCTCGATGGCCGCGTTCAGCGCCAAGAGGTTGGTCTGGTCCGCAATGTCCTTGATCACGCCCATCACCGAGGCGATGGTGGCGCTGTCTTCCTTCAATTGCCCAATGCGATGCGAGGCGTCGCTGATCGCGCCCGCCACCTCGGAAATACCCAGCACGGTGGCGGAGATCACCTGGCCGCCCTCGGTGGCCATGCTGCCCGCCTGCTGCGCCTGGGTGCGCGCCTCCACCGCGTTGTCCGCCACATGGTTGATGCTCACCGTCATCTGCTCCACCGCCGCCGCCATCGCCCCGGCGGATTCGCTCTGCACTTCCGAGCTGCGCGCAATCTGATTGGTGTTGGCCGCCAGGCCGGAGGTGGCTTTGTCGATTTCCGAAATATTGTCGCGTATGCCGCGGAAGCTATGCTGCAGATCGTCCAGCAAATGGTTGAAGGCGGCGGCGGTGCGGCCGATCTCGTCCTTGCGCAAGACCTTGGCCCGCAGGCGGAAATCCTTGCTGGCGCTGACCTGATCCAGGGTTTCGCCAATCTGGTTCAGGCTGCTGCGTATGCTGCGGAACAGCGCGAAGCCCAGCGCCCCGCTCAGAATCAGGGCGCCCACAATCACCACCAGGGAGGACACGAAAGCCTCCTGATACGCCGTGGCGTTCTCGCCCGCCAGCTTCTTGGCCAGGCCGTAGTTGAATTCAATATGCTCCTTGATGTCCTTGACCACGGTCTTGGCCGTGGCCAACAGCGGACCGCCCACCAGCTCCCGCCGCGTGGTTTCCGGCGGCTGCTCGCGGGAGATCTTGAACACGGTGTCGCGCTGCTGGCGGTAGATCCGGATGTCCGCGCGGTCTTTTTCTATCATCCGCCTGTCCTCGTCGTCGGACACCAGGTCTTTCTGGTAATGGTCCAGCGCCGTGTCCATCTGCTTGTCCAGCTGCGCGATATTGGCTTCGATATCGGCCTTGACCTTGGGATCTTCGCTGATGCCGTGGCGGTAGGTCAGCACCCGCATATCGGTTTGCGCCTGCAAAGCCTGATCCAGGGTGTGGATGCTGGGAAAGGTGTTGGCCTGCAGATAGTCGAAGCGCTCATTGGCCCGGTGCAGCTGGAGCAGCCCGAAGCTGCCCACAATGAACAAGCCGAGCAAGGCGACCGCCAGGGTCAGCAGCAAACGTTGGGATATGCTCATGGTAGCCCCCTAGGTGATGACTTATGAAACTCGATTCTTTATAGGCGTGTCTGCTTGGGATTTTCAAATCATTTGGCATGGAAAATCAGGCTTTTGCGACAGGCGGCGGCACCGTAGAATGTTCTCGCAATCACAACATTCATAAAACGCCAACAACAAAGGAGAATCACCATGACGCCATTCCGTCCCCGCCCCAGACTGCTGCTGAGCGCGCTGGCCCTGAGCCTGGGCCTGAGCCTGGGCTTCAACGCCCCGGCCCTGGCGCTGAGCCCGCCGGCGCCGCCGCAGGTCAAATACGATTACGACTACGATGTCTTCCACCCGGTCTACGCCCGCAACGGCATGGTGGCCACCGAACAGGGCCTGGCCACCCAGGTGGGCCTGGACATTCTGCGCCAGGGCGGCAACGCGGTGGACGCCGCGGTGGCGGTGGGCTTTGCGCTGGCGGTGACGCTGCCCAACGCCGGCAACCTGGGCGGCGGCGGCTTCATGGTGCTGCACGACGCCAAGAGCGGCCGCAATATCGCGCTGGATTTCCGCGAGATCGCGCCGGCCAAGGCCAGCCGCGACATGTATCTGGACGCGCAGGGCAAGGTCGTGGACGGCCGCTCGCTGTACACCCACCTGGCAGTGGGCGTGCCCGGCACCGTGGCCGGCCTGGCCCACGCTCAGCAGCGCTGGGGCAGCCTGCCGCTGGCCAAGGTGATTGCGCCGGCGGTGAAGCTGGCGGAGCAAGGTTTCCCGGTGTCTCAGACGCTGGCGGAAATGCTGGAAGTGGAAAAAGACAATCTGGGCCGCTGGGACAGCAGCCGGGCGGTGTTCTTCCGCGACGGCCGCCCGCTGCGCGCCGGCGAGAAGCTGGTGCAGCGCGACCTGGGCAAATCGCTGCGCCTGATCGCGCAACAAGGACCCAAAGCCTTCTATCAGGGCGACATCGCCGACAAGATCGTGGCGGAAATGGCGCGCCACGGCGGCCTGATCAATAAGGCCGATCTGGCCGGCTACAAGGTGGAGGAGCGCGCGCCGGTCAGCGGCACGTATCGCGGCTACCAAGTGGTGTCCATGCCGCCGCCCAGCTCCGGCGGCATCCACATCGTCCAGATCCTGAACCTGCTGGAACGCTATCCGCTGGCCGACTACGGCCCCAACAGCGCGCAGACCATCCACTATCTGGCCGAGGCGATGAAGCTGGCCTACGCCGACCGCTCGGAATTCCTGGGCGACCCGGCCTTCGTCAAAGTGCCGCAGGCCGGCCTGACCTCCAAGCGCTACGCCGATCAGCTGGCCACGACGATAGACCCGGTCAAGGCCCGCCCCGCCGCCGAGATCAAGCCCGGCAAGCCGCAGCCCTATGAGAGCGACCAGACCACCCATTACTCCATCGTGGACAAGCAAGGCAACGCGGTGGCGGTGACTTACACGCTGAACCTGAACTTCGGCAGCGGCATCATCGCCGGCGGCACCGGCATTCTGCTCAACAACGAGATGGACGACTTTTCCGTCAAGCCCGGCGTGCCCAACGCCTTCGGCCTGATCGGCGGCGACGCCAACGCGGTGGCGGCCGGCAAGCGGCCGCTGTCCTCGATGTCGCCGACGCTGGTGCTGAAAAACGGCAAGCCCTGGCTGGTCACCGGCAGCCCGGGCGGCGCGCGCATCATCACCACCACTTTGCAGACCATCGTCAACGCCGTCGATTTCGGCATGAACCCGGCGGAAGCCGCGTCCACGCCGCGGGTGCACCATCAATGGCTGCCGGACGAATTGCGGGTGGAAAAGGGCCTGAGCCCGGATACGCTGCGCCTGCTGCGCGAACAAGGCTACAAGATCGCGCTCAAGCCCAGCATGGGCCGGACCCAGACCATACAGCTGCGCGACGGCGGCTTGTACGGCTATTCCGACCCGCGCAACCCTGACGGCGCCACGATGGGCTATTAAGACGCGCCGGCCGGGCGCCGTTCAAGGACGCGCCCGGCCGGCCGATAAAGCGAGAAACCGGCGTCAAAACTCAACCATAATGTAATAAGGAAACTGTTCAAAGTCTGCCGCGCTGCGGCGATACGGCGTTAAAACCGGCTTTCGCCTGAGCGCCGCCGGCCCCGCGCCGTCACTGGGGAGAAGCCCGCACATGCTGAAATTGTCGAGCAGCGCCGCGCTGGTCTTGTCGCTGTCGCTCCCCGTCAACGCGGCCACCCTGCACTTCGTCACCCAGGATTTTCCGCCCTTCATCGAGGTGACCGACAAACCCCAGCCCCAAGGCCTGATGGTGGATACGCTGGTGGCCGTCTGCCAGCGGCTGAACTGGAACTGCGAAATCCAGGCCATGGTCTGGCGCCGCGCCCTGCTGCTGGCCGATGAAGGCAAGGTGGACGGCATCTTCCCGGTGCAGGACACGCCCGAGCGCAGGATGTCGCTGGCCTTGAGCGCCCCGGTGTACAACAGCAGTTACGGCCTGTTCGCCACCGCCAGCTCCACCTTCCGCTACCAGCGCCCCCAGGACCTGCTCAACCACCGCATCGCGGTCTACGGCCCGTCCATCTCTCAAAACGCCCTGGACAAGCTGATCGCCGGCTTGCCCAATATGAACATCTCCGTGGAAAACAATCAGGAAACGGTGTTAAAGAAATTGGCCGCCATGCGTTACGGCGCGGACGCGGTGGTTTTCGCCAACGAAGACGTCACTCGCTACATCATCCGGCGCGAAGCGCTGAGCGGCCTGCGCCCGCTGGCCACCATACAGCCGCTGACCTATCTATACGGATTCCCTTTGAAATCAGTGAAACCCGGCATGGTGGCGGACTTCAACCAAGCCTTGAACGCGCTGTGCCACGACGGCACGCTGCCGCGCCTGGCGCGCCGCTACAATGTCCGGATGGCCGCGTGCAAATAGCATTTGAAAGTTTTTGCTATCAATTAAATTGAACAACTATTAGCGTTGTGTTATATTTGTTCAAAATATCAAACAGCCACCATAAGCGCCTCGCCTTTGACAGGCGCTTATCTTGCGCTTCAATGCGATAAACAACCCTTCTGCCCCAGACGGTTTCACGGGGCAGCCTAAGCGACCGACTGTCTTTGCTGACGGCGTCATCCGCGCTTTTTGCGGAGCGTTGTTGCGCCTCTAGCGCATGTGGCTTCCGGATTTCCAATCACAGGAGCGTAGCATGCAAACTCAATCGTCTTCCCCAGTCTGGCTGGGCTGGGCCTTTCTACTGGTGGCCATCGCCACCGAAATCCTGGGCACGTCCTTCATGGCCTACGCCGCCCGCACCGAGAGCTACTGGGGCTACGGCGTGATGGCGGCGGCGCTGGCGCTGTCCTATTACTTCCTGTCCCTCGCCATCCGCACCATTTCCGTGGGCGTCGCCTACGCCGCCTGGGAAGCCCTGGGTCTGGCCGGCCTGGCGCTGATCGGCGTCCATCTGTTCGGCGAAACGCTGCTGACGCAGGAAATCATCGGACTGGCCTTGTCCGTGGTGGGCATCGCCTGCGTGGTGGCCGGCGAAGCCGATGAACACACCCAGGAGCAAAGCGCATGAAAACCGTATTTTATGTATTCGTGGTGTCCTCGGCCCTGATCGAGGTGGCCGCCAACCTGATGCTGGAAAAATCCAACGGCTTCCGCAACAAGGCCTGGGGCTTCGGCGCCATCGCCATGGTCTGGGTGGCTTTCGCCCTGCTGGGCCAGGCGGTGCGCGGCATCGATCTGGCCGTGGCCTACGCGCTGTGGGGCGCGCTGGGCATCATCGGCACCGCCATCGGCGCGCGCATCTTCTTTGGCCAGCGGCTCAAGCCGCTGGGCTGGGTGGGCATGGCGGTGGTGATTTCCTCGGTGGTGGTGCTGACCACCGCCTGATAAACCTCGGCGGCGTTCAGTGACGCTTTTATGACGCGCCGCCCAGCCCGACCTGTCCTATCTGAGTATGGCGACCCGCGCCATAACGGTTTAGGGTACGGGCTCCATCCAAGCAATGAAAGGCTGAGACATGCAACAGTATCAAGTCTTGAGCGGCATGAGCCAAGAGTCCTTGGAAAACACCCAAGCCTTGCTCACCCTCTGCGAGCACTGCGCCAGCGATGTCGGCATCCTGGCCATCCACGGCGAAACGGATCAACCTTGCGAGCTGTGCGGCGAAGTCGATTGACGCGCCCCCTTCGACCACACACCGGGCCGGCCATGCCGGCCCCTTGTTTTTCCCCGCCGCGCGCCCTGAGGACGATATGCACATCCGAACACTGGAACTCGCGACGCTGCCGGCCTGGCAAGCCCTGCGCCGACAATTATGGCCGCATCACGACGACGCCGCGCACCGCGCGGACGGCGAGCACATCCTGGCCTCCCGCCACCTGACGTCCTTCCTGGCCCTGGACGACGACGGCCAGGCGCTCGGCTTTGCCGACGCCGCAGTCCGCCAAGACTACGTCAACGGCTGCGACGGCAGCCCGGCGGCTTTTCTGGAAGGCATCTTCGTCGCCCCCGCGCACCGGCAAGCCGGCGTCGCCCGCCAACTGGTGGCGGCGGTACGGGCCTGGGGCCTGGAGCGCGGCTGCGCCGAACTGGCGTCCGACGCGCCGCTGGACAATCTCGCCTCCCAAAGCATGCACGCCCGGCTGGGCTTCGAGGAGACGGAAAGAGTGGTGTTCTATCGGATGCCGCTGCGCTGAACCCCGCTCGCGCCCAATAAAAATACCCCGCTCGCGCGGGGTATTTTCTTGGGGGTATCTCCGGGGGCATCCATCGATACGCCCCGGATTTCTCAAGCAAAGCCCAGTCCGTCAAACCATGGCTTGGCTTACACCTTCACGGTATCGGCCAGTTCCTGGTAGTCGGCGATCTCGTTGAAGTTCATGTAGCGGTACACTTCGCCGGCCTTCTGATTGAGCACGCCGATGTCGGCCATGTATTCCTCTTTGGTCGGAATGCGGCCCAGACGGGAGCAGATCGCGGCCAATTCGGCGGAACCCAGGTAGACGTTGGAGTTCTTGCCCAGACGGTTGGGGAAGTTGCGGGTGGAGGTGGACATCACGGTGGCGCCCTCCTTCACCTGCGCCTGGTTGCCCATGCACAGCGAGCAGCCCGGCATTTCCATCCGCGCGCCGGCGGTGCCGAAGGTGCCGTAATGGCCTTCCGCGGTCAGCTGTTCGGCGTCCATCTTGGTCGGCGGCGCCACCCACAGTTTCACCGGGATGTCGCGCTTGCCTTCCAGCAGCTTGGAAGCGGCGCGGAAGTGGCCGATATTGGTCATGCAAGAACCGATGAACACTTCGTCGATCTTGGCGCCGGCCACGTCGGACAGGGTTTTCACGTCGTCCGGGTCGTTCGGGCAGGCCACGATGGGCTCGTGGATGTCGGCCAGATCGATCTCGATCACCGCCGCGTATTCCGCGTCGGCGTCGCCCTTCAGCAGCTGCGGATTGGCGATCCAGGCCTCCATCGCCTTGATGCGGCGCTCCAGCGTGCGCGCGTCCTGATAGCCGTTGGCGATCATGGTCTTCATCAGGGTGATGTTGGAGGTCATGTATTCGATGATCGGCGCTTTGTCCAGATGCACGGTGCAACCGGCGGCGGAACGCTCGGCGGAGGCGTCGGACAGCTCAAACGCTTGCTCCACCTTCAGATCCGGCAAGCCTTCGATTTCCAGGATGCGGCCGGAGAAGGCGTTTTTCTTGCCGGCCTTGGCCACGGTCAGCAGGCCTTGCTTGATCGCGTACAGCGGAATGGCGTTGACCAGATCGCGCAGGGTCACGCCCGGCTGCATCTTGCCCTTGAAGCGCACCAGCACCGATTCAGGCATGTCCAGCGGCATCACGCCGGTGGCGGCGGCGAAGGCCACCAGGCCGGAGCCGGCCGGGAAGGAGATGCCGATCGGGAAACGGGTGTGGCTGTCGCCGCCGGTGCCCACGGTGTCCGGCAGCAGCAGGCGGTTCAGCCAGCTGTGGATCACGCCGTCGCCCGGGCGCAGCGACACGCCGCCGCGGGTGGAGATGAAGGCCGGCAGTTCCTTGTGCATCTTCACGTCCACCGGCTTGGGATAGGCGGCGGTGTGGCAGAAGGACTGCATCACCAGATCGGCGGAGAAGCCCAGGCAAGCCAGGTCTTTCAGTTCGTCGCGGGTCATCGGGCCGGTGGTGTCCTGGGAGCCGACGGTGGTCATCTTCGGTTCGCAGTAGGTGCCCGGGCGCACGCCCTGGCCTTCCGGCAGGCCACAGGCGCGGCCGACCATTTTTTGCGCCAGGCTGAAGCCCTTGCCGGAATCCACCGGGGATTTGGGCAGGCGGAATTCCGTGGACGCCGGCAGGCCCAGCGCTTCGCGCGCCTTGCCGGTCAAACCGCGGCCGATGATCAGGTTGATGCGGCCGCCGGCGCGCACTTCGTCCAGGATCACCTCGGACTTGAGCGCGAAGTCGGCGATCTTCTGGCCGGCCTTCTCGATCTTGCCTTCATACGGGTAGATGTCGATCACATCGCCCATGTCCATCTTGGACACGTCCACTTCGATCGGCAGCGCGCCGGAGTCTTCCTGGGTGTTGAAGAAGATGGGGGCGATCTTGCCGCCCAGGCACACGCCGCCGAAGCGCTTGTTGGGCACGTAAGGAATGTCTTCGCCGGTGCCCCAGATCACGCTGTTGGTGGCGGATTTGCGGCTGGAGCCGGTGCCGACCACGTCGCCGACGTAGGCGACCAGATGGCCTTTTTGCTTCAGGTCTTCGATGAACTGCATCGGACCGCGCTTGCCGTCTTCTTCCGGGGTGATGCCGGGACGGGCGTTTTTCAGCATGGCGAGGTAATGCAGCGGGATGTCCGGGCGGCTCCAGGCGTCCGGCGCCGGGGACAGGTCGTCGGTATTGGTTTCGCCGGTGACCTTGAACACGGTGACGGTGATTTTATCGGCCACCGCCGGGCGGCTGGTGAACCATTCGGCGTTGGCCCAGGATTCCACCACCTGCTTGGCGTGGGCGTTGCCCTTGTCCATTTTCTCCTTCACGTCGTGGAAGGCGTCGAACATCAGCAGGGTTTTCTTCAGGCCGTCGGCGGCGATCTGCGCCACGGCGGCGTCGTCCAGCAGGTCGATCAGCGGCTTGATGTTGTAGCCGCCCAGCATGGTGCCCAGCAGCTGAGTGGCCAGCTCGCGGGAGATCAGCGGGGATTGGGCGTCGCCCTCGGCCACGGCGGCCAGGAAGGAAGCCTTGACCTTGGCGGCGTCGTCCACGCCCGGCGGCACGCGATGGGTGATCAGTTCGACCAGGGTGCTTTCCTCGCCCTTGGGCGGGTTTTTCAGCAGTTCCACCAGCGCTTCCACCTGCTTGGCGGACAGCGGCAGCGGCGGGATGCCCAGCGCGGCGCGCTCGGCCACGTGTTGACGGTAAGCTTCCAGCATGACTTTTGACCTTTATGGCTTGGGTTGTTGGCAGCGTCCCCGGCAAGGCCGGGACTCCGACGCTGCGGGACAATGAGGTAAGGCTATGGCTGCGGCCATCAAGACCGCGCCGCAACGCCGGGCGGCGGCCTTGATTTCATGCCTGAAGATTACGCTGTTAGCCGTCCGCTTTCAAACGAGTTATCGCAACATAGATTGTGAGTTAAAATCACAGCATGAGCACTTACCCCCCTCTCAACACCCTGCGTATTTTTGAGGCAGCGGCCCGGCTGGAGAGCTTTTCCGCCGCCGCCGGCGAACTCTTCGTCACCCACGGGGCTGTGAGCAAGCAGATCAAGCAGCTGGAGGACTGGCTGGGCGTGCCGCTGTTCGAGCGCAGCGGCGGCAGAGTCAAGCTGACCGATCCCGGCTGGCGCTATCTGGTGCAGGTGCAGGACGGCCTGGATCTGATCGCCAACGCCACCTCCCAGCTGCTGCAGGCGGACCGCCGCCGTCGGATCAGCATCAATTCCACGCCCACCTTCGCCATGCACTGGCTGCTGCCGCGGCTGAGCCGTTTTCGCGAGCAGTTTCCGGAGCTGGAGCTGCATCTGGCCACCTCGGACCGCGACATCAGCCGGCTGGACAGTCCGTTCGACATCGCCATCCGCCGCGGCCCCGGCGATTGGCCCGGCCACATCGCCAAGCCCTTTCTGAAGGAATGGGAGCTGCCGCTGTGCGGTCCGGCGCTGCTGGCCGCCGCGCCCATCGCCAGCCCGGCGGATCTGGCGCGGCATACCCTGCTCTACGCGGACACCCGCCCCACCGCCTGGCAGCGCTGGCTGACCCTGGCCGGGGTGCCGGAGCTGAAGCCGGCCAGCGCCATGCATTTCGACAGTTTCTCGCTGGCCTTGCAGGCGGCGATGGACGGCCTCGGCGTGGTGCTGGGGCCGATGCCGATGGCGCAGGCGCAGATAGACGCCGGCGTGCTGCTGTCGCCGTTGCCGGCGCCGGTGGCCACGGTGCGCGACTACTGCTGGGTGGCGCCGCGCGCGGCGGCGGAGGACGCCGCCGTCGCGGCCTTCTGCCGCTGGCTGGAGGGCGAGGCCGTCCGCCCGGACGCGGCCGCCTGAGTCAACGCGCGGAACCGGGGGGCAGGCCAATCAGCTTGAGCTCCATCGGCGCCGCGTCGCGCGGCAGCCATTTGTTGTAGATGCGCTTGAAGCTGCCGTCTTTCTTGACGGCGGCGAAGGCGGTCTGCCAGCGCTTCACTTCCGCCGCCGAGGTGCCGCGCGAAAACGCCAGGTAGAGTTCCAGCGTTTCCAGCACCCGCACCACTTCCACCGCCTCCGGCGGCTGGTGGATGTCTTTCAACACCGAGGCCACGACAAAGCCGCCTTCCGACCACATATCGTAGCGGCCGACCAGCAGCTTCTGCGCGGTGATCTGCGGGGTGGGCGCCAGATCCACCTCGATGAAGCCAGCCGCGATCGCCGCGTCGGCGAAGATGCTGCCGCGGTAAGCGCCCACCGGCCGGTGATAAATGCCGTTGCCCAGCGCCAGCAGGCCGGCCGCCTCGCCCTTGCGCGCCAGCAGCACGGTCTGCGAGATGGCGATGGGGCCCAGCAGCGTCATCTGTTTTTCCCGGGTGTCGTTGCGCCCCACAGTGAACAGCATCACCCCCGGCGTGGTCAGCAGCTCTTTATAGCCTCGCGCCCAGGGCACCACGTCGATGGCGCTGTTGTCGTGCATGCGCGTCTGGATCTCGCGCACCACTTCCACCGCCATGCCGTCCGGCACGCCGTTGTGCTGGAATGTGATGGGCGGCCAGTCTTCGGTGTAGATGGTGATGGCCCGCGCCTGCCAGGCCGCCAGCAGCAATAGCAGCGTCAATAAACCCTTAGCCATGGTCTTTCCCCGTACCGCGTGAACCCGATTTTATTCATAGCCGTTCCACGCGCCGCCTGCCTGCGATTTCCGCCCGCCCCCGCGCCCCCGGGGGCATGACGACCGCAACTCGCTTATCCGTTATAATGTGGCGGTCAAGCCGGCTCATGCCGGCATATCGAGCATTTGTTTCGCGCACCCACCCAAAGCTAAGGATTGCCATGAGCCGCATCACCCTCTCCCGCTTTTTGATCGAACAGCAACGCAAGGCCGGCACGCTGCCGCCTGAGTTGCGCCTGCTGATCGAAACCGTAGGCCGCGCCTGCAAGGCCATCAGCTATTCGGTGAACAAGGGGGCGCTGGCCGACGTGCTGGGCGAAGCCGGCACCGGCAATATCCAGGGCGAGGCGCAGAAGAAGCTGGACGTGATCGCCAACGATTACCTGCTGGACGCCAATGAATGGGGCGGCAGCCTGGCGGCGATGGCCTCCGAGGAAATGGAGCTGCCTTACCACATCCCCGGCGAATACCCGAAGGGCGAGTACCTGTTGATGTTCGATCCGCTGGACGGCTCATCCAATATCGACGTCAACATCTCGGTGGGCACCATTTTCTCCATCCTGCGCTGCCCGCAGGGCATTGACCACGCCACCGAGGGCGCCTTCCTGCAGCCCGGCACCGAGCAAGTGGCCGCCGGCTACACCGTGTACGGCCCGCAAACCCTGCTGGTGCTGACCTTCGGCAGCGGCGTCCACGGCTTCACGCTGGACCGCGAACAAGGCTCTTTCGTGCTGACCCACCCGGACATGAAGGTGCCGGAAAGCACCGGCGAGTTCGCCATCAATATGTCCAATATGCGTCACTGGGATGCGCCGGTGAAACGCTATGTCGACGAACTGCTGGCCGGCAGCACCGGTCCGCGCGGCCGCGATTTCAATATGCGCTGGGTGGCGTCCATGGTGGCCGAGGTGCATCGCATCCTGACCCGCGGCGGCATCTTCATGTATCCGCGCGACGCGCGCACCCCGGACCAGGCCGGCAAGCTGCGGCTGATGTACGAAGGCAATCCGATGGCCTTCGTGGTGGAACAGGCCGGCGGCGCCGCCACCAACGGCCATCAGCGCATCATGGACATCCAGCCGCAGAAGCTGCACGAGCGGGTGGCGGTTTTCCTCGGCTCCAAGGAAGAAGTGGAACGCGTCACCGCCTACCACGCCGAGCAGCAGTAAGCGGCTCCGCCCAACAAAAAACCCTGCCGAAACCGGCAGGGTTTTTTAATGTCGTCCGCCTGCGTCAACGCAGGCGTTCGCGCACTTCCATCAGGGCGAAGCCCAGCAGATTGCTGCCGTCCCACATGTCCGGCAGACTGGCCTGCGGGTCGTCCTCGGCCCAGCCTATGCCCCAGATGCAGTCCACCGGGCTGGCCTCCACCAGGATGGCGTCGCCGGTGCCGCGCAGGAAATCGCCCAGCGCCGGGTTTTGCTCGAACTTGGCCAGATTGCCCCGCATCACCACCTCGCAACAGCGCTGCTGCCACAAGACGGAATCAAAGCCGCGCACCTGGCGGCCCAAGGCCTTGGCGTCCGCCGGCGTGGCCGCGGCCAGTATCCTGCCCCGGGTTTCCGCGTCTTCGAACAAGCGGGCTTTCTCCGCCATCATATAATGCTCGGCGCTGGCGTAGCTCACGCCATCCAGCTCGAAGCCCACCGGAAACCACTGACTCAGGCAGCTCTTGCAGACGCCGTCCTCGTGTTTGGGCCTGTGTCCCCAGAAAAACAGAAAATCCAGCGTTTCGCCGGCCGCAGCCCGCTTGCGCAACTCGCTTACTGTCCGGATCGCCATGGTCCGCGTCCTCCACTTCCTGCGCGGCCATATGCCGCAAAAAATGCCAAGAGCCCCTCTTTGTCCGCTGTCGCCGCGGCGCTGAACATCTTCATGGCCATCACTATAAGGAGCCGGAACCGGGTTCGACAAGCGCGGCGCGAAGCCGGGCCGCGCGTGCGTCCGCCGATTTCGATGCAAACAGACGAAAACAATGATTAATTACCGCGTCGCGATGATTTCGCCGCCGCCGCCCGCATCGCGAGCGCAGTGGATACGCAACACCGCCCTACCAACATAGGTCCGTCCACCCCGCTTGCCCATAGGTAAAACTACTCAGCGCGGACGCAACCGTCCGCATTGCCACAGGACGGCGTAGCGGAGTATGTTTCCCCACATAAGCCTGTAAGCCGCTGTTGGAAAAGACATTAAAAACCCTGGGGAGACCGGCATGGCTATCGTGATCACGCTGGACGTCATGCTGGCGCAACGCAAGATCAAATCCAAGGATCTGGCGCGGGCCATCGGCATCACGCCGCACAATCTGTCGCTGTTGAAGCTGGGCAAGGTCAAGAGCCTGCGCCTGGACACGCTGGATGCGCTGTGCCGGCAGCTGGGCTGCCAGCCAGGAGATTTGTTGAGCCACTCGCCGGAAGCGGACCCGGCCGACGGAGAGCCATCGGTCTGACTCTCCGCCCTTCCCGCCTCAGCCCGCCGGCTGACGCGCGCCGCGCGTCGAGGTGCGGCCCGAGTTCAGATAGCCGGCGATGTAGTCTTGCGACACTTCGCCGTTGTAGCGGCCGTCGTCGTCCAGCACCGGCATCCAGGTCAGATTGTGCTCGTACAGGCGGGACAGCACCACGCGCAGGTTTTCGCCCGCCGCCGCGGTCACGCTCACCGGCTTGATCTTGTCCGCGCACACGCCGTCCGCGCCGCGCGCGTCGCGGCGCCGGACAAAGCCCAAGGGCTGTCCGTCCGCGTCCACCACGGTCAGGTGCATCAGGTCGTTGTCGTCCATCAGGCCGTAAGCGGCCGCCAGCGGCGTATCCAGCCGCGCGGTCAGCGTTTCCTGCTGATCCGCCACCTCGCCGGCCTGCACCAGCAGCAAGCGCTTGAGCGTGCGGTCCTGGCCGACGAAGCTGGCGACGAAATCGTCCGCCGGACGCGCCAGGATCTCGTCGGAGCCGGCGCACTGCACCATGCGGCCCTGACGGAACACGGCGATGCGATCGCCCAGCTTGATCGCTTCGTCGATGTCGTGGCTGACCAGCATCACGGTCTTGCCCAGTTGGCGTTGCATTTGCAGGAACTCGTTCTGGATCTGTTCGCGGTTGATCGGGTCCACCGCGCCGAAGGGCTCGTCCATCAGCAAGACCGGCGCGTCGGCCGCCAGCGCGCGGATTACGCCGATGCGCTGCTGCTGGCCGCCGGACATCTCGCGCGGATAACGTTGCAAGAAGCGGTTGGGGTCCAGAGCCACCATGCTCATCAGTTCGCGCGCCCGCTCGCGGCAGCGCTTCTTGTCCCAGCCCAGCATCCGAGGCACCACGGTGATGTTGTCCTCGATGGTCATATTGGGGAACAGGCCGATCTGCTGGATCACGTAGCCGATCTGGCGGCGCAGCGTCACGCTGTCTATGCCGGCGGTGTCCTCGCCGTTGATCAGCACCTTGCCCGAGGTGGGCTCGATCAGGCGGTTGATCATTTTCATGGTGGTGGTCTTGCCGCAGCCGGACGGGCCCAGCAGCACGCAGATTTCGCCTTCCGGCACGTGCAGATTGACCTTGTCCACCGCCTGGAAGACCTGGCCGTTTTTCTGGGTAAATTGCTTGCAGAGATTTTGCAGTTCAATCATCAACGAATTCCTTTCGGGGTCAGCGCGCGCTGAGCGCGCAGCAACAACCAATCCATCGCGACGGCGAGCACGCTCACCGCCACCGCGCCGGCGATCAGCTTGCGAATGTCGCTCTGGCTGATGCCGTGCAATATCAAAGTGCCCAGGCCGCCGGCGCCGACGATGGCGGCAATCGCCATCACGCCGATGTTCAGCACCACCGCGGTGCGGATGCCGCCGAAGATCAGCGGCGTGGCCAGCGGCAGTTCCACCCAGCGCAGGCGCTGCCAGAAGGTCAGGCCCAGGCCGCGGCCGGCTTCTCTCACGCCGGGCTCCAGATGGGTCAGCGCGGTGTGGGTGTTGCGCACGATGGGCAGCAGGGAGTACAGGAAGGCGGCGGTAATGGCCGGCACCGCGCCGATGCCCTGCCCGATCATGGAAAACAGCGGCACCATCAGGCCGAACAAGGCGATGGCCGGAATGGTCAGCACCACGGTGGCCAGGCCCAGCACCAGGCCGGCCAGCGCCTGAAAGCGGACGATCAGCACGCCCAGGGGCACGCCCAGCACCACCGCCAAACCGACAGCGATGCCCACCAGCCTCAGATGTTGTTCCGCCAAGGCGGCGATTTGCGGCAGGTCTTGCCAGATGAACTGGCAGGTTTGCAATAGGGTTTCCATGCGGCCTCCTTTAGATCAGGCCGCGCTGGCGCAGGAATTCGCTGGCGACTTCCTTCACCGGACGGTGTTCGATGTCCACTTTGGCGTTGAGCTCGGACATGGTGTCGTTGTCCAGCAGCGCGGCCAGCTTGTTCAGTTCCTCGGCCAGGCCGGGGTTGCGTTCCAGCGTGTCGCGGCGCACCACCGGCGTGGCGGCGTAAGCCGGGAAATAGCCCATGTCGTCCTGCAGCACCACCAGGTCGAAGCCCTTGACGCGGCCGTCGGTGGTGTAGACCAGGCCGGCGTCGACGAAGCCGTCGCGGATGGCGTTGTAAACCAGGCCCGGGTCCATCTGGCGGATCTGCGGCCGGCTCAATTCCATGCCGTACAGCTGCTGCATCGGCTTGAGGCCGTCCGGACGCCCGGCGAACTCCATGTCGAAGCCCAGCTGCCAGCGTTTGGACGAACCGTTGTTTTCATTGACCCGCCGCGCCAGATCGGACAGCGTGCGCACGCCCTCGGCTTCGGCGCGCACGCGCTTCATCGCCAGCGCATACGTGTTGTTGAGCGGAGCCGGGTTCAGCCAGATCAGCCCCAGGGGCTCGTCCAGCTTCTTGACCGTGGCGTAAGCCTCCTCATTGCTCATTTTCTTCTGGATGCCGTGATGGATGATCAGGCCGGTGCCGGTGTAATCCCACACCAGATCCAGCTGGCGGTTTTCCAGCGCGTTGCGCAGGATCACCGTCGCCAGGTCCGGCTTTTGCGTGACCTGGTAGCCCTTGCTGCCCAGGTACTGTGTGGTGATGTCGGACAGCAGATGCTGTTCGGTGAAGTTCTTGCTGCCCAGCACCAGGCCGGCGGCGAAGGCCGGCGCGGCGGTCAGCAAGGCCGCCAGCGTCAGCGCGCGGCGCGCCAGCCGACGCCAGGGCGAAAAGGAAAGTGCTTTTGTCATAGGGGTCCTCCGTGCGAGCGCCCGCCGGAACGGGCGACAAGGGGGTTCGAATCAGGCCAGGCCGCGGGCGGCGGCCAGGCGGCCCAGGCCGGCCAGCGTCAGGTCCAGCGTCAGCGCGATCAGCGCGGTGCCGCCGGCGCCCAGCAGCAGCGCGGTGTGGTTGTTCAGGTAGATGCCGGGGAAGATCAGTTCGCCGTAGCTGCTGGCGCCGATCAGGAAGGCCAGCGGCGCGGTGCCCACGTTCAGCGCCAGCGCCACCCGCACGCCGGTCAGAATCACCGGCAAGGCGTTGGGCAGCTCCACCCGCCACAGCCGTTGACGCGGGGTCATGCCCAGCGCGTCGGCGGCCTCCAGCAAGGCCGGCTGCAGGCCGGCCAGGCCGGCGTAGGTATTGCGCACGATGGGCAGCAAGGACGCCAGGAACAGCGCCACGATGGCCGGCGCGTCGCCGATGCCGACCAAGGCCATCGCCAGCGCCAGCACCGCCATGGGCGGCAGGGTGTTGCCGATATTGAAAATCTGCATCCAGTGCTCGGCGCTGCCCCGCAGCCGCTGACGGCTGAGCAGCACGCCGCTGGGCAGGCCCACCGCGAGAGCCAGCGCCATGGAGACGCCCACCAGATAGAGATGCTGCCGGCCCAGGTAGATCAGATCTTCCCGGTACTCGGTCCATACGGCTGGGCTTACACCGTAAATCAATCCCGCCGCCGCTACGGCGACCAGGATCAGCCCGATCATGCTGCGCTTGCTAAACGCTCTTTTGTGCATCTGCGTCCTCCTTGGCGAAAGCAATGGCCGGCAAGGCCACGGCGATCCGCTGTAATGATCGCGACAACTAGAGAGCTGCCAGTAAATAGACGTCCGGCGCGGGCCGGACATGAGGTGCGTTTAAGGCGAGGCTCGACGGCGCGAAACCGTCGATTTTGAGTGGCGCGGTGTGCGCCTGATGAAAAACCTAATAAGTTATAACACTGTTTGTATCGAACATGCAAATTTTCTAATGTACTTCGCCGCACTTGACAGACAAGGACAAGGCCTTGAAAACGCTTTATTTCTTTCCGTTCACGTCAAACCAAATGGATAAGCCGGCCGCGCTCCGCCGCTCCGCCCTATAAGGAACGCGCGCGGCGCCGTCCCAACGGCCACTTGCCGCCTTCCCGCCCCCGGCCCACAATGCTCTGTTTCGCCCATTGCAACAATCACGGCAAAAAACATGGATCGATTGCACTTGATGACCGTATTCATCGCGGTGGCGGAAGCGGAAAGCTTTGCCGGCGCGGCGCGCAAGCTGGGCATGTCGCCGCCGGCGGTGACGCGCGCGGTGGCGGCGCTGGAGACGCGGCTGCAAGCCCGCCTGCTCAACCGCAGCACCCGCCATGTGCGCGTCACCGAGGCCGGCCAGCGTTATCTGGAGGACGCGCGCCGGGTGATCGCCTCCGCGGACGAGGCGGACGAAGCCGCCTCCGGCGGCAAGGCGCCGCCGCGCGGTTTGCTGACCGTCACCGCGCCGGCCTTGTTCGGCTTGCGCTACGTGATGCCGGGCATCAACGACTACCTGCGCCGCCATCCCGAGGTGACGGTGGACGCCTTGCTGCTGGACCGGGTGGTCAATCTGCTGGAAGAAGGCGTGGACGTGGCCATCCGCATCGGCGAACTGCCGGACTCCAATCTGCGCGCCCTGCGCGTCGGCCAGGTGCGGCGGGTGGTCTGCGCGTCGCCGGCCTATCTCGCCGAGCGCGGCGTTCCGCTCACCCCGGCGGATTTGCAGCGCCACGCGCTGATCGCCTCGCGCGGCGTGGGCTCCTGCCACGAATGGCGCTTCAGCGACGGCGGCAAGCCGCTGAGCGTCCGCCTCAAACCCCGGCTCACCGTCAGCAACAACGAGGCGGCCATCGCCGCCGCCGCGGCCGGGCTCGGCGTCACCCGCCTGCTGTCTTATCAAGTGGCGCCGCAATTGGCCGCCGGCCAATTGCTGCCGCTGCTGGCCGAATACGACGATGCCAGCCAGCCCATCCACATCCTGCATCAGGAAGGCCGGCTGGCCTCGGCCAAGACCCGCGCCTTCATCGAACTGATGGCGGAGCGGCTGCGCGGCCATCCCGAGCTGCGCTAACGCCATCGACATCGCCATCCCCCACAAGGAGATTCATCATGTTGACCCCGCTTCAAGACAAAAACGTTCTCATCACCGGCGGCACCGCCGGCATCGGCCTGGGCCTGGCCCGGGCCTTCGCCCGCGCCGGCGCGCGCGTCACCATCAGCGGCCGCAGCCGGGACAAGCTGGACGCCGCGCTGGCCCGCCTGCGCGCCGACGGCCTGAACGCCGTCGGCCGCGTCGCCGACGTGGCCCGTCCCGAAGACGTGGCCCGCCTGCTGGCGGACACCGCCGCGTCCAACGGCCTGGACGTGCTGTGCTGCAACGCCGGCATCTTCCCGTCCGCGCCGCTGGAGAGCATGAGCGCGGAGGAATGGGATCAGGTGCAGCACACCAATGTGCGCGGCAACTTCCTTTGCGTGCAGGCGGCGCTGCCCTATCTGCGCCAGGCCGAATACGGCCGCGTGATCCTGACCTCCTCCATCACCGGCCCGGTCACCGGCTACGCCGGCTGGAGCCATTACGGCGCCAGCAAGGCCGCGCAACTGGGCTTCATGCGCAGCGCAGCGCTGGAGCTGGCGCGCGACGACATCACCATCAACGCGGTGATGCCGGGCAATGTGCTGACCGAGGGGCTGCGCGAGCTGGGCGAGGACTATCTGGACAAGATGGCGGCGGCGGTGCCGCTGCGGCGGCTGGGCAGCGTGGACGACATCGCCAACGCCGCGTTGTTCTTCGCCAGCAAGGAGGCGGGCTTCATCACCGGCCAGACCCTGATCGTGGACGGCGGCCAGGTCTTGCCTGAGTCTCTGGACGCGCTGACCGGCTAGCCCTGGTAGACATCCGGCCGGTGCAGCTCCATATAGCGCTCCGGGTGTTCCAGCGCGGCGAAGCCGAAGGGCCGGTAGACCGCGTGGGCGTTGGAGGTCACCAGCACGATGCGACGCAGCCGGGCCAAGGCCGGCTCGGCCGCGACGCCGCGCATCAGCTGCCGCGCATAGCCGCGGCCGCGGTGCTCCGGCGTCACGAACACGTCGCACAGATAGCCGAAGGTGGCCAGATCGGTCACCACGCGGGCGAAGCCCACTTGCCGCCCGTCCAAATAGGCGCCGAAGCACAGCGAGCCGGCGATGGCCTGCTCCACCGTGGCGCGCGAAATGCCCTTGGCCCAGGGCGCGTGATCGTGCAAGAAGGCGTGGATCAGCGCCAGGTCCAGCCGGTGCTTGTCGGTGGAAATCTCCAGTTCGGCCTCCTTCATCGCGGCGCGGTCCTCTTGTTCAGTTGGACGGCCAGCCAGCCGCGCGCGGCGTCCAGTTTGCCGGCGTAAGTGTTCAAGGCCAGCGCGGCGACGATCAAGGCCGACGCGACGATGCTGAGCGCGTCGTAATGTTCATGCAGGATCCAATAGCCGCCCAGCAGGCCGAAAACCGGGCTGAGCAGCGAAAACGGTGCCACCAGCGTGGCCGGATACAGGCTGAGCAGCTTGCCCCAGCTGCCCAGCGCGAACAGGGTGCCGACCAGGGCCAGGAACAACAGCGCCAGCGTGGCGGTCCAGCCGAAGCCGGCCACGGCGCTCCAGGCCGCCGCCGGTCCGCCCTCCAGCGCGAAGGACAGCAGCAGCAGGGGCAGCGGCGGCACCAGGCTCATCCACACGGTGAAGGCGAACATGTCCACCTTGCCGGCGCGCTTGAGCTCCACATTGCCCCAGGCGAAGCCGGCCGAGCCGATCAAGGCCAGCGCCAGCGGCAGCAAGGGCAAGGCGTCCTGGTAACGGGCGTAGCCCAGCAGCAAGACGCCCAGCAACGCCAGCGCCATCACCGCCTTTTGCAGCCGGGAGCGCGTTTCGCCCAGCAGCAGACTGGCCAGCAGCAAGGTGATGAACACCTGCAACTGGGCCAGCACCGACACGATGCCGGCCGGCATGCCCAGCTTGATGGCGGAAAACAGGCCGGCGAACTGGATCACGCCCAGGCACAGCCCGGCGCGCAGATACCAGCGCCAGGGCAAGGACGGCCGCGTGAACCACCAGGCCCCGACCGCGAACACCACCACGAAGCGCAGCGCCGCCAGCAAAAGCGGCGGACACTCGGTCAGCCCTATCTTCACCACGATGAAGCTCAGGCCCCAGATGGCCGCCACCAGCACCGCCAGCAATACGTGTCGTATCTTCATGATGTCGTCGCCTCTTGTTCCAGCGCGGCGATGGCGCGCCGGCAGGCTTCCAGGAAAAAGTCCAACTCGGCTTCCGCCACATTCAAGGGCGGCAGCAAGCGCAGCGCGGCGGCGTCGTGCGCCGCCGGCACCGTCAGCACGCCTTCTTGCAGCAATTGCAGCCACAGCAGGCCAGCGGCGCCCTCGCCCAGCCGGTCTTGCGCCGCCGGACCGGCGCGCAGCGCCAGCATCAGGCCCTGGCCCTCCAGCTCGAAGCCCTCCAGCCCGGCCTCCCGCCAACGCCGCCGCAAGGCCCTGCCGCTCTCCCGCGCCCGCGCCGGCGCGTCCAGCTGGCGCAACAGCTCCAGCATGCGCAGGCCGCAGCTCAAGGCCAGCCGGTTGCCGCCGAAGGTGGAGCCGTGGATTTTGGCGCAGCCGGGCCGGGCGAACACCGCCTGGTAAATGTCTTGGCGGAACAGCAGCGCCGACACCGGCAGCACGCCGCCGCTCAGGCCCTTGGCGACAATCAGCAGGTCCGGCGCCGGCGCGCCCAGCGCCTGATAGGCGAACCAGGCGCCGCAGCGGCCCAGGCCGGACAGCGCCTCGTCGTAGATCAGCCGCGCGCCGTGGCGGCGGCACAAGGCGGCCAGCTCGGCCAGATCCTCGCCGCGCCAGGCGCGCGCGCCGGCGCTGCCCTGCACCGGCTCCAGCAGCACCGCGGCCACGTCGCCGCGCGCCAGCTCCGCCGCCGCCGCGGCCAGATCGCCCCAGGGCAAGACCGCGCAGTCCTCGCGCCGCGGCAGGCCCTGCCGCCAGAAATCGCCGCCGGCCAATTCGGTGGCTTCCAGGGTCAGCCCGTGAAAGCCGCCGTCGAAACTCAAGGCGCGCCGCCGGCCGCCGGCCATCCGCGCCAGCTTCAGCGCGCCCTCCACCGCCTCCGCGCCGGTGCTGGCGAACAGGGCCTTGCCGTCGGCGAAGCCGGCCAGCGTCAGCAGCGCCGCGGCCAGATCGCCGGCCAGGCCGGAAAAGCCCAGCGGATGCAGATTGGGCGCGGGATCGAACAGGTCTTCCGCCAGGCCGGACAGCAGCGCCCGCGGGCGATGTCCCAGCGCCGCCGCGCCGTAGCCGGCGACGAAGTCCAGCCAGCGCCGGCCGTCCTCCAGCCGCAGCCAAGCGCCCTCCGCCTCCAGCGGCCGGGCGTCCAGCCCGCACTGCCTCAGCGTTTCCAGCCAGGCCGGATTGACGCTGGCGGCGTAGGCGGCTTGCGTCGCCGCGCGTTCAGCCGGCGACGGCATAGCCGTCCAGCGAGCAGACGGCCAGCTGCGCCTGCGGACCGTAGAAGTCCGCCACCTGGTCCATCGCCCGCAGATTGAGCTCCAGCAGATACGCCAGATTGGCCTCTGCGCGCTGCTGCGTCCGCGGCGACAAGGCGCTGATTTCGCGGAAGAACAGCCGGGACAAGGCGGCGTGGTTGAGCTCCAGATTCAAATCGTCGTGGCGCTTGGCCACGCGCTGGTAATCGGCGCGGAACTCCACCAGCGACTCCAGCCGCTCGTGCACCGGATTGTCCACGCCCAACATGCCCTCGGTGACCATGATGGAGCTCAGATAGCCGATGGGGTCGTAACGGCCCAGCACGGTGAAGGCGTCGACATAGGCCTGGAACAAGGGCAGCGGCAGCGCCTGGTCCAGCCAGGCCGGCGGCACGCCCAGCGCTTCGCAGGTGGCGCGCTCGTAGACTTCGTGGCCCAGCTCCTCCTGGAAATAACGGTAGACCCGTTGCTTCAGCGGGCTGCGCAGCCGCTTGGTCATCAGCGGCGCGATGATTTCCACGAAGCGCTGGGTGACGTGGTATTGCTCGATGAACAGGCCTTGCACCAGGGGGCCGAAGCCGGCGTCGGCGGCGTTCACCCTGCGCACATAGCGCGATTCGCCCAGCTCGGCCAGGCCGTCCAGCGCAAACTGCTCGGCGCGGCGCATGAAGTTGACGCCGCTGTCCACCGCCGAGGCCGGCTCGCGGCGGAGGAGCCGCCGCCGCGCCTCGGGCTTGGGCGCCAGCAGCAGCAGATCCACCAGGCACAGCGCATAGGCCTCCAGATGCGCCGGGCAGTAAAAGCCTTCGCTGGCCGGCATCTCCGCCGCGCCGGCCTCGCGGCGGCTGAGCCCGACGAAGCCGGCCCCGTCGGCGAAGCCGTTGAGCACCCGCCGCCACAGCGTCAGCGCCTGCGGCAGATTGTCGGCCAGGTACAGCTTTTGCAGATAGAAGGTTTGCAGCGCGAAATTGTCCCGCCACTCCGGCGCGCCCGCCTCGTCTATGCAAAAGGCGTCAGCCTGCGGCGCCGGCTCGTCCAGCAGGCGCAGCATGTTCAGCACCACCGGCGCGTAAGCGCCGCGCGCCGCGCCGGCGGTGGCCGCCAACAACTTGTCCACGCAGCGGCGGCTCAGCGCCTCCCACTGCCGGCGCTGCCGCTCCAGCGCCGCCGGGTCCGCCGGCGCGTCGCGGATCAGCGACAGCGCGTCCAGCTGTTCCGCCAGCGACAGCTGCCAGGACGGCGCCGATCCGGCGTGGATGTCGAACCAGATTTCCGCGTCCGGATTGGCCATCGCCAGCACGCTGTCCAGCACCCGGCCGCCGTCCACGCCGGAAAACTGGATTTCATACTCCTTGGCGTCCGCCGCCAGCACCACGGTCTGGCCGTCGTCGGCCAGATGGGCGCTGAAGGGCACCAGGTGGGGCGCGCGATAATGGGTGACTTGCCAGGCTTCCATCGTTCTCTCCTTGGCTGCCGTCTCGAGGACTACTGCGGGGGATTACAAATAGAGCCGCGGCATCAAGGCGTCCGGCCGGCTGTAGTAATCGACGATTTCCTCGTCCTGCAGCGCCATGGTTTCTATGGTCAGCACCAGGTTTTTCTCCACCACCAGCTGCTCCTCGCGGCTGATGGCGCTGATGTCCTGCAGCAGTTCGGAGGTGATGTCGTCGTGCCCCAGCGTATCGTTGAGGTAGGCGTGGCGCAGCAGCGGCTCCCAGAAGCCCTTGTCCAGTCCGGCGCGTTCGCAACAGCGCACCAGCGCGCGGTTGAACTCGTCGCCGGGCATCTCGAACAGAAACAACACGCTCTTGAACGACAGCAGATGCTGACGCGCGAACACGCCCAAGGCCGCGCACAAGGCGAAGGTGGACGGCAGGGGCTGCAGATGGTCCAGGCCCTCCACTTCCATGTCCACGCTGGCCAGGCTCTCGGCCAGCATCTGATCGTGATCCAGCTCCGACACCAGGAAGCGCTGGATGCTGCGCTGGTTCTGCCGGCTGTCCGCGTGCGACAGCGCGGAGGCGATCAGGCCCGGCGCCGCGCGCACCAGGTAGTAATACTCCAGCGCGTAGCCGATCAGCACATTGCGCGGCGCGCTGCCGTCGGACAGCATGCCGTACAGCCGGGAATGGCCGCGCTTGCGCATCGCCCTTTGCGCCAGATTGCGCAGCCGGGTGTTGAACTCGCAACCGGACAGCGCGTCGTCCGGCAATTCGAAGCTGGCCTCGGTCACCAGGCCCAGGCGGTCCAACTCCTCCAGCAGGCCGGGAATCGTCCCCGCCAATTCCGGATGGGCGGCGCGCAGCGCCGACATGCTGGCCGGCGCGCGCTGCAGATCGTCCAGCAGGGCCAGCAATTGCAGCCGCCCTTCGTCGGCCACTTGCAGATCGCAGGACTGCTCGCGGTACAGCAGGGCCACGCCGCCGTCCTGCGGCTGGATTTCCACCCCGGGCCGCAGCGCCGGGTAACGAAACAGATCATGGGTGCCGGGGCCGTGCATAATGCCTCCTCAGTAATGCTCGATGCGGCGCAGCAAGGTGTCGGCGTGCAGATAATGCCGCCAGACCGCGCTGTAGAAAGCGTCGTAGAGCTCGACGAACAAATGGGTTTGCGCCAGCAGGCGCCGCGCCGTTTCCTGATCCACCACCGGGATCTGCGCGAAGATCTTGCGGGTCAGGCTGCCGTGCTCGCCCTTCAGATTGATGTCCGAGTGCGCCTTCACCGGGCGCAGGAAATCCGCGTCCACGCCCAGCCGGTAAGCGGCGTCCAGGAAGGAGTCCTGACGGATGTCCTTGCCTTCCAAAATGCCCAGCGTGGTGAAGAAGAACAGCGGATCGTTGTGCGACCAATAGGCCAGCGCATTGCACAGCGCCATGGTCTGCGGCAGCGGCACGGCGTGCGCCAGGTCCTCGCGGCTGATGCCGATGCGGTTCAAGGCCTGCAGCAGCAGCTCGTCGTGGCCGTACTCCTCGGCGAAGAAGGCGTTCATCGCCAGCCGCGCCTGGGTATTGGGCACATAGGACAGCACCGGCGCGTCGAAATAGCTTTCGCGGAACAAAAAGTGATAGTTCTCTATCACCATGCCGTGGAACACCCGCTCCGGAATATCCCCCGGCTGGCTGGCGTTCTGGCAATGGGTCCAGAACGGATTGCGGTACAGCGTCTGGTAGAGCAGGCGGTTGGACAGGTCCTCCACCTCCAGCAGCACTTCCAGCCCGGTCTTGCCGCGCGCCGGCGCCAGCGGGCGGATCACGCCGTAGTTTTCCAGGCTGACCAGCAAACGACGCACCTCGTCGGCGGACTGGCGCGGCAGGAGGCGCTCCGCGTCCCGCTGGCTGCAGCCGCCGGCCAGGCGCGCCATCAGCGCGCTGACCTCCTCCGTGCTGGCAAGGCCTGCGGAAATCTCCAATTCCTCGTCGCCGGCGGTTTTGACCACCAGCGGCGATTGCGAAATCACATCGCCGTTCAGGCAAAAACGAAGATCGGACGGATGGGACACAAAGGAGTCTCCTCTTAAAGATGAGCGCGGCCGCCGGCAAGCCGGCGGCGCGGAATCCGGATCGGCCCAGGGCTTTGCGCCTGAAACGGCGGCCCCGTTCCTACCCGATTACAAGTGGACCGGCACCAGGACCGGACGCGGATTGCGGGGTTTGACCACAACCACCGCTTCTTGCGTGCTGGCTTGCATTTGGCTCTCCTTGGCTTAAGAGAAAACAAAAACGCCCTTTTGCAGGCCTCCCTATCTTATGCCTGCCGCCGCAATGCAGAAACGCCTGAAAACTGACACAAATAACTGTTTTTAAATATCATTCTTAAAATGCGCCCAGCTCGTCGAAACGAAAATCTCAAATGCGGGCGCGCTTACGCCGCAGCGCACGATTGACGCCGGGGCAACAATCTATATGCTGGCAGGGTCTTCCGTTCCCGCCTTAGTCTCTTGAATCCGGCATCAAATGGGCATCCCAAACGCATGCCGGGCCGCCAAAACGGCGGGAATCGGACAGATGAACAAATAGAAAGCCCCCAAGGGCCTGCCAAGCACTCATGAAGAAGGCGTCCGCGCCCTTCACCGCTCTGCAAATAGGGAAATAGCAATGAGAAAGATCCAACCGCAATTGTTGGCCGCGGCCTGCTGCGCCGCTTTCGCCGTCTCCGTCCAGGCCGCCGGCACCCTGGTCTACTGCTCCGAAGCCAGCCCGGACGGCTTCGACTCCGCCCAGTTCACCTCAGGCACCACCTTCGACGCGGCCGGCCACGCGCTGTTCGACCGCCTGGTGGGTTTCGAGAAAGGCTCGACCAAGGCCATTCCCAGCCTGGCCACCTCCTGGAGCGCCTCGCCGGACGGCAAGGTCTACACCTTCAAGCTGCGCCAGGGCGTGAAGTTCCACACCACCGACTATTTCAAGCCGACGCGCGACTTCAACGCCGACGACGTGGTGTTCACCTTCATGCGCATGTTCGACAAGAACCACCCCTTCCGCAAAGCCTACAACACGGAATTCCCCTACGCGGTGGACACCGGCCTGGCCAGCAACGTCAGCGCCGTGGAAAAAGTGGACGCGCAAACGGTGCGCTTCGTCTTGAAAGCGCCGGACGCCGACCTGGCGATCAAGATCGCCATGCCCTTCGCCTCCATCCTGTCCGCCGAATACGCCGAGCAGCTGCTCAAGGCCGGCCGCGCCGCCGACATCAACCAGAAACCGGTGGGCACCGGCCCCTTCATCTTCAAGCGCTACCAGAAGGACGCCCAGATCCGCTACGCCGGCAACAAGGCTTACTGGGACAAGAGCGCGGTGAAGGTGGACAATCTGGTGTTCGCCATCGCCACCGATCCCTCGGTGCGCTACCAGAAAATGAAGGCCGGCGAGTGCCAGATCATGTCCTATCCGCGCCCCAGCGATCTGGCGGTGATGAAGACCGATCCCAAGCTGAAAATGCTGACCGCGCCCGGTTTCAATATCGGCTACCTCAGCTACAACCTGGACAAGCCGCAGTTCCAGAAGCGCGAGGTGCGCCAGGCGCTGGACATGGCGATCAACCGCCAGGCCATCATAGACGCGGTCTACCAGGGCCAGGGCCAGGCCGCCAGCAACCCCTTCCCGTCCTCGCTGTGGTCCTACAACAAGAGCCTGAAGAACGCGCCCTATAATGTGGCCGCCGCCAAGGCGCTGCTGGCCAAGGCCGGCTACCCCAACGGCTTCGAGCTGAGCTTGTGGGCGATGCCGGTGCAACGGCCGTACAACCCCAACGCCAAACTGATGGCGGAGATGATCCAGTCCGACTGGGCCAAGATCGGCGTCAAGGCCAAGATCGTGTCCTATGAATGGGGCGAATACCTGAAGCGGATGAAGCGCGGCGAGCACGACGCCGGCCTGATGGGCTGGACCGGCGACTACGCCAGCCCGGACAACTTCCTGGGCGTGCTGCTCAGCTGCGAGGCGGTGAACGGCTCCAACTACTCGCGCTACTGCAATAAGGAGTTCGACGCGCTGATCATCAAGGCCCGAACCCTGAACGACCAGGCCGAGCGCGCCAAGCTGTACTCGCAGGCGCAAACCCTCTTCAAGCGCGATCTGCCGTGGACCACCATCGCCCACTCCATCATCAATCAGCCGATGCGCAAGGAAGTGAACGGCTTCAAGATCAGCCCCTTCGGCGATTATCAGTTCAGCGGCGTCAGCGTCAAATAAGTCATCAAGTCTCCAGCGGGCGTCGCTTTGCGGCGCCCGCTTTTTTTCCGCTCCCTCGCAGGCCCAGCTTCAAGCCCCCCCCGAACAACCCGCTTTATTTTTCCTCACAAAACAGATAATTAATAAATTTATTTTATAAGCCAAGCAAGCAAAACCGCCTGACTTCATCCAATGAGCCGCATTTGATTGAGCTCAAGCATTTCTCGGCATTTTCAGACTTTTCCTGATTCACACCCACGTTTAAACATGGCTGAATCGCCATTGACATGCGCTGTTTTTAAATAAAGGAAATTGCCATGCCTTTGAATAGTCAGCCTTCAAATCATTACCGTTTGAAGATCGCCGAACTGCCGGCCGAGCTGCTGTCGGTCGAATCCTTCACCCTGGACGAAACCCTGGGCCGGCCCTTCGCCGCCGACATCCGCTTCACCTCCGCCCAGCAAGACATCGACCTCGTCTCCCTGCTGGGCCGCTACGCGCTGTTCTCCATCCACGGACCCCACCCGGACGCCGCCCTCTTTCCCGACACCCCGCCCCAGCTGCTGCGCCGTTGGCGCGGCGTGGTCAGCCATGCCCAGCGCCTCAGCGCCAGCCGCGACGAGGCGCTGTATCAGGTCCGCGTCGAATCCCAGCTCGCCCGCCTGGCCGAAGGCCGCTTCTCCCGCATCTTCCAGCAGCAAACCGTGCCGGACATCATCGAAACCGTGCTGCGACGCCACGGCTATCGCGGCCATGAAATCGCCTGGCGGCTGCGCCCCTTGTTCGGCCAAGACCCCAATCCCTATCCCAAGCTGGAGTTCGTCACCCAGTATCAGGAGTCCGATCTGGACTTCATCCATCGGCTGGCCGAGAAAGCCGGCCTCTATTACTACCTGCTCACCGAACCCGACAACGCCGCCTGGGAAACCATTGTCTTCGGCGACGACATCGACGCCTACGTCCGCACCGGCCGCGATCCCGCCCAGC
>NZ_JBMDIQ010000090.1:0-399 GCF_057808735.1 Chromobacterium sp. FG89
TCGCTGCCGCGCCGCAGGCAACCGTCAAGGATTCCTTGATAGCTCAGCAGGCGCCGGCCGTGCCGGACGGATGGCGGAAGTTAGCTGAAAGTTTGATTGGTATGCACAGATTCGTAGAAGAAGTAGGGGGTGCTTGTACCTTCGAAGGACAAGACATGATTTATGCATCATCGCTAGCAGAATGGTCTGAAGAAGCACACGCCTTGCTCGCTGCCGCGCCGCAGGCAACCGTCAAGGATTCCTTGATAGCTCAGCAGGCGCCTGCCGGCCGGCTGTCGTACTTTGCCTACGACCCAGACGCGGGATTTGAACAGTTCAACACCGAAGCCGAGGCCATGGTTTTTGCGCAGGCAGCCATCGACGCGTACCGCGAGGTGGCTGGCGATGGATGGGACGAAG
>NZ_JBMDIQ010000091.1:0-396 GCF_057808735.1 Chromobacterium sp. FG89
CGTCGTATTCGAAGCGTTTGACGATGCCCGACGGACTGATCTCTTTGAGTACCCGGCCCTGCGCGTCGTAGACGTAGTGGTAGATTCCGCCCAGTTTACTGAAGTATTTCAACTTGTTGCTAAAGGCATCATAAGCCATCCGCTCGACGCCGCCTTCGGCGTCGAAGATGCGGTTCTGCCGTCCCAGCGCGTCGTGTTCGATCCGGGTCACCGCGTCGCGCTGGGCGTCGACGATCAGGGTCGGCGTCAGGCCGGGTTTGAGCGCGGTGGTGTCGACGCGTTGGGCGTAGCGGGTGATGCGGGTGGTCTGACCGAGCGCGTCGTACTCGGTGGCGGTAGCATAGCCTTCGGGATCGATGTGCAGGGTCTGGCGGCCGAGCGCGTCGTAATAGTTGT
>NZ_JBMDIQ010000092.1:0-395 GCF_057808735.1 Chromobacterium sp. FG89
ATCAGCTTCAGCGCGATCTGATCCTTGACCCCGGCGACGAACAGGCTGATGTGCTGGCCCACATTGTGGATCCAGCGCCGGCCGGAGGTTTGGTTGGTGTCCCGCTGCGCCACCAGGTCCAGATTGCTGCCCGCCGCCACGGTCTGGCTTTGCTGGCTCAGGCTGGCGATGCCGGCCGGGGCCGATAGCACGATTAGCGGCTGCTGGCCGGCTTGGTCCTTGGCGGTTTTGCCGTCCTTGTCGGTGTTGCTGCCGGCTTCCCAGGCTTTCAAGGCGGTGGCCTGGTGTTGCAGATGGCCTTCGGTTTTCTTGGCGGCTTTGGCGTTGTCCGGGCCGATTTCTTCCGGCCCGGTTTCCATGGTGTCGGCCTGCTGGCCGCTGGCGGTGTCGCCCAG
>NZ_JBMDIQ010000093.1:0-375 GCF_057808735.1 Chromobacterium sp. FG89
AGACATAGCTGCCGTTCAGGCTTTCGCCCACCTCCAGCTTGCCTTTCAGCTTCAGGTCTCGCACTACGGGCTTGGCCTTCGGATCGATCACGCTGCCGCCCTCACCCAAGGCTTCCGTCGTGGCCGTCTCAATCTGGCCCTTGGCCTGACGCGCGTTCTCCGGCTGCACCGACACTTCCAGCACCGTGCCGGCATCCGCCGACTGGATCTCGTACGATGGCAATTGGCCAGACTGTTTCACCACCTGGCCCTGTTTATCCACCTGACCCGCCGTGCCGCCTTTCTGACCCCACAGTGCTTTCGACTTGTCGGTCGCCTCACCTTTGTTCGCGTCAAAGACATAGCTGCCGTTCAGGCTTTCGCCCACCTCCAGCT
>NZ_JBMDIQ010000094.1:0-358 GCF_057808735.1 Chromobacterium sp. FG89
TTGATGGCCTGCACCCGTTCGCCGGCGGCGTTGTACAGGATGTCGACGCCGTCGCTGCCCAGGGGGCCGCGGCTGATCTGGCCGTCGATCTTGCTGCCCTTGGTGGTGACAAAGCGGTTCATGCTGTCGTAGCGGTACCAGTAGTCCTGGGTCCGCTTCTGGCCGTCGACGCCGTCGTGATAGACGCTGTTGACGTTGATGCGGTTGCCGACGGCGTCGTAGCGGTAGGTGATCAGGAATTTGGGATCATCGATCAGAGTCACCCGGTTGCGCGCGTCGTACTCTATTCTGGCGTACTGGTAAAACTCGCGGCTCTGGTTGTTGAGGCTGGTATAGCCTTCAAAGGTCTTATTGCCGT
>NZ_JBMDIQ010000095.1:0-357 GCF_057808735.1 Chromobacterium sp. FG89
CGGTCAGCGCGTGGTAAATGCCCCATACCGTGCCGAACAGGCCGACGAAGGGCGCGGTGGAACCCACAGTGGCCACCACCGACAGGCCGTTTTGCATATGGTGGCTGGCGGAGTCCACCGCGTCGGAGATGGCCATCGACACCCAGGTGTTGAGGTCCACGCGGCCGGCCAGTTCGCCCTTGTGCTCGGCCGCCGCGTCAATGCCGGCCGCCGCCACCGCGCTGAACATGCCTTCGTCGGCCAGTTCGCTCGCGCGTTTTTGCAGTTCCGCGCCGTGAGACGCCAGCAGTTCGCGGCCCTGTTTGAGCAGGCGGCGCTGTTCCAGCAGTTTGACGATGCCCACGTACCAGGTGGCCG
>NZ_JBMDIQ010000096.1:0-324 GCF_057808735.1 Chromobacterium sp. FG89
AATCGCTGCGGCGGCCGATTTCGTCGACGCTGACACGCAGATTGCCGAACACGTCGTAGCCCAGTTGTTTGACGCCGCCGTCGGCGTGCGCCTCGCCGCCGCTCTTGCCCTGGCCCCTCTCGCCGCCGGCCAGCCAGCTTTGACGGTTGAGCTGACCGTTGGCGTCGACGGTGGCCACCAGATTACCCAGCGCGTCGTAGCGGTACTGGGTACGCGGCGCCCGCTGGACGCTGCTGCCGTCGGCCAGGGTGATGGCGGTCTCGGGGTCCTGCTTGGCCAGCAGTTGGCCGAAGGCGCTGTACTCGAAGGTGGTGATGTTGCCGC
>NZ_JBMDIQ010000097.1:0-318 GCF_057808735.1 Chromobacterium sp. FG89
CGGATGCCGGCACCGTGCTGGAAGTGTCGGTGCAACCGGAGAACGCGCGTCAGGCCAAGGGCCAGATTGAGACGGCCACGACGGCAGCCTTGGGTGAGGGCGGCAGTGTGATTGACCCGAAGGCGAAACCGTTGGTGAAGGATCTGAAGCTGAAAGGCAAGCTGGAGGTGGGCGAAGGCCTGAGCGGTAGCTATGCCTTTGACGCGAACAAAGGCGAGGCGACCGACAAGTCGAAAGCGCTTTGGGGCAAGAAGGGTAATACGGCGGGCCAGGTGGATGCACAGGGCCAGGTGGTGAAACAGTCCGGCCAACTGCAGC
>NZ_JBMDIQ010000098.1:0-315 GCF_057808735.1 Chromobacterium sp. FG89
TCGCCGAACAGCCCGAGCTGCCGCTCGCCCGCATCCCGCCGGCCACGCCGGCCCAGCAAGACGCGCTCGCCGCCTGGAACCGCACCGACGCCCCGCTGCCCGCCGCCACCCTGACCCAGTTGCTGGAACGCCAGGCGGAACTCAGCCCCGACGCCGAGGCGCTGCGCTTCGACGAGGCCGCCCTTAGCTACCGCCAGCTGCACCAGCGCGCCAACCGCCTCGCCCGCCGCCTGCGCGCCGACGGCGTCGGCCCCGAGACTCTGGTCGCCGTCGCGCTGCCCCGCTCCATCGATCTGGTCGTGGCCCTGCTCGCCG
>NZ_JBMDIQ010000099.1:0-314 GCF_057808735.1 Chromobacterium sp. FG89
CCATCGTTGCGCAGCACATCGCTGGCGCTAAGACTCAGACTTTGCGAGCCGATCAGGCTGCCCTTGGCGTTGTTCAGCTGCTGCAGCTTGGCGTCCAGCGCTTGCTGGGCGAAGACTTCGCCGCCCTGATTGCTGAGCGTATCCGCCTTCAGGCTCAGGTCTTTGGCCACGATGTGGCCGCCATCGTTGTTCAAGCTGGCTTGCTTCTCCAGCTTCAACTCCCCGGCAGACTGCAGCGTGCCGCCGTGGTTGTCGATGCCGGCGGCCTTGATGTCCAGCCCGGCATTGCCGGCGATCTTGCCCTGATTGTTCAG